>NZ_PPAF01000035.1:0-317452 GCF_002913045.1 Campylobacter concisus
GTAGAAAAATTTTTACACTTTTGTTTTAAGTTTTTTGAAATTTTTGTAAATGTCAATCAGTTGTAAATAAGTTTAGCAAGGTTAATATCAATTAAATTTGTTTTAAATCTTTAAAGGAGAAAGAATGAATCGACGAGAATTCATAAAGAGTGCCGCAGCTAGTGCTGCTTGCGCAAGTGCTGGTATAGCTGTGCCAAGCTCGCTAAGTGCAGCAAGTGAAGCAGAAAAAGGCTGGCGTTGGGACAAAGCTGCCTGTAGATTTTGCGGAACTGGATGTGGCATCATGGTCGCAACCAAAGAGGGCAAGATAGTAGCCGTAAAAGGTGACCCAGAAGCACCTGTAAATCGTGGTCTAAACTGCATTAAAGGCTATTTTAATGCTAAGATCATGTACGGCGAGGATAGGATCACTCATCCGCTTTTACGTGTAAATGAAAAAGGCGAATTTGATAAAAAAGGTAAATTTAAGCAAGTAAGCTGGAAGCAAGCATTTGACGTTATGGAGGCTCAGTTTAGAAAAGCATATGATGAGCTAGGACCTCATGGTATCGGAGTTTTAGGTTCTGGTCAATATACTATTCCAGAAGGTTACGCTGCTGTTAAGCTTATAAAAGGCGGCTTTAGAAGCAACAGTATTGATCCAAATGCAAGACACTGTATGGCAAGTGCAGTTGTTGGTTTCATGCAAACATTTGGTATAGACGAGCCATCAGGCTGTTTTGATGACATTGAACTTACAGATACTATTGTAGCTTGGGGTGCAAACATGGCTGAAATGCACCCAATCCTTTGGGCACGCGTGAGCGATAGAAAGCTTAGCGATCCTGATAAAGTAAAGGTAGTAAATTTAAGCACATATTCAACTAGAACTTCAAACCTAGCTGACATCGAGATTATTTTTGCTCCATCATCTGACCTTGCTATCTGGAACTACATTGCTCGTGAGATAGTTTATAACCACCCAGAGATGATTGATGAAGAATTTGTTAAAAAACACTGCGTATTTACAACTGGTCCAGCCGATATCGGATATGGTCTTCGCACAGACATTAATCATAAAAAATATGCTCCAAGTGAGCTAGACACTGCTGCTACTGAGAAGTCAAAGGTGGTAAGTGAGGCTGAGGGTGTTACACTTGCATATCTTGGACTAAAAGCTGGTGATACACTAGAAAATAAAAATGCTGCAAAAGCTGGCGCACATTGGCAAATAACATTTGAAGAGTTTAAAAAAGCTCTTGCGCCTTACACGCTTGACTTTACAGCAAAGGTGGCAAAAGGCGATCCTAACGAAGACATTAATGAGTTTAAAGCAAAACTAAAAGCACTTGCTGATCTTTATATAGAGAAAAACCGCAAAGTTGTTAGTTTCTGGACGATGGGCTTTAACCAACACCAACGTGGTACATGGGTAAATGAGCAAGCTTATATGGTTCACTTCTTGCTCGGCAAACAAGCACTTCCAGGTTCAGGAGCGTTTTCTCTAACTGGTCAACCAAGTGCGTGCGGTACAGCAAGAGAGGTTGGAACATTTGTTCACCGCTTGCCAGCTGACATGGTTATTGAGAATCCAAAACATAGAGAGATAACTGAAAAAATTTGGAAACTTCCTGCCGGAACACTAAGTGGTGTTCTCGCTTCTCACTACGTAAAAATGATGCGTGATCTTGAAGATGGTAAGGTTAAATTTATCTGGGTTCAAGTAAACAACCCATGGCAAAATACTGCAAACGCAAACCACTGGATAAAAGCGGCTCGTGAGATGGATAACTTCATCGTTGTCAGTGATCCTTATCCAGGAATTTCTGCAAAAGTAGCCGACCTTATTCTTCCAACTGCGATGATCTATGAAAAATGGGGTGCTTACGGTAACGCTGAGAGAAGAACGCAACACTGGAGACAGCAAGTACTTCCTGTAGGTGAAGCGATGCCTGATATTTGGCAAATGATGGAGTTTAGTAAGCGCTTTAAGCTAAAAGATGTTTGGGGTGAGAAAAAAGTAAATGACAAAGTTACACTTCCAAATGTACTCGATGCTGCAAAAGCTATGGGGTATAGCGAAGAAGATACACTATTTGATGTACTTTTTGCTAACGAAGAGGCTAAGAAATTTAGCGCAAACGATCCTATTATGGAAAACTACGACAATACAGAAGTATTTGGCGATAGCAGAAAAGTGATCGGTTCAGATGGCAAAGAATTTAAAGGATATGGATTTTTCGTTCACAAATATCTTTGGGAAGAGTATAGAAAATTTGGCGTTGGACATGGTCACGACCTAGCCGATTTTGACACATACCATAAGGTAAGAGGTCTTAGATGGCCAGTAGTTGATGGTAAAGAGACTCAGTGGAGATTTAATACTAAATTTGACCCATACGCTAAAAAAGCTGCTCCAAATGAGAAATTTGCATTTTATGGCAACAAAAATGCAGCACTTCCAACAGGTGATCTAAAAGGCGTTACAAATAAAGATAAAACATCTCTTGCAAATAAAGCAAAAATTTTCTTCCGCCCTTATATGGATCCATGCGAGATGCCAAGCAAGGAGTATCCATTCTGGCTATGTACTGGCCGTGTTCTAGAGCACTGGCATACAGGTACGATGACTATGCGTGTTCCTGAACTTTATAGAGCTGTTCCAGAGGCGCTTTGCTATATGCATGAAGATGATGCTAAAAATCTTGGCGTAATGCAAAATGAGATCGTTTGGGTCGAATCACGCCGTGGCAAGGTAAAAGCAAGAGTTGATCTAAAAGGTAGAAATAAGCCGCCAGTAGGTCTTGTTTATGTGCCTTTCTTTGATGAAAACGTATATATAAATAAAGTATGTCTTGACGCTACTTGCCCAATCTCAAAAGAGACTGATTATAAAAAGTGTGCGGTTAAAATTTACAAAGCATAGGTGAGCGATATGGGATTTTCAAGTAGGCGAGAGGCTTTAAAATTTGGAGCAAAAGTAGCGCTTTTGGCTCTTGGCGGAGGCTTTGTTTGGTCGCTTAGTGCCAAAGCCTCGCCACTTATGCTTCTTAGGCCTCCTGGTGCGAAAGAAGAGAAGCAATTTTTACAAAGCTGCATTAGGTGCGGGCTTTGCGTAGAGGCTTGCCCATTTGATACGCTAAAGCTCTCATCGCTAGAAGATGGCATAAGCATTGGAACGCCTTATTTTGAGCCTAGAAAAATTCCTTGCTATATGTGTGAAAATATCCCTTGTGTGCCAGCCTGTCCGACTGGAGCTTTGGACGTAAATTTAGTAAGCACAAAAGGCAAGCTTGACATAAATAAGGCCAAAATGGGCGTTGCAGTGGTCGATATGAAAAACTGCGTGGCATACTGGGGCATACAGTGTGATGCTTGTTATAGAGCCTGTCCACTTCTGGATAAGGCTTTATATCTAGAGTATCGCCGCAACGAAAGGACGCAAAAGCATGCGTTTTTACTTCCAGTGGTCGATAGCGACATTTGCACCGGATGTGGTTTATGTGAGCGAGCCTGTATCACCAAAAAAGCAGCCATTACCGTGCTAAACCGTGACGCGGTGCTTGGAAAAGTAGGCGATAACTACGTCAAAGGCTGGGTCAAAGAAGATGAAAGACGCATAGACGATGCAGACAGCAAAATAAAGCTTGACATTAAAAAAGCGACTGATTATCTAAATGGTGGTGAGCTATGAAATTTTTAATCTTAAGACGAATAACTCAAATTTCTATCCTAGCACTATTTATTCTAGGAAATTTTTACGGAGTTAAGATACTTAGCGGAAATTTAAGCTCATCTTTGCTTTTTGGAAAAATTCCATTAAGCGATCCATTTGCTTTGGTTCAAATTTTACTTGCAAGCTTTAGTGCTGGCATAAACGCAATTATTGGAGCTAGCATTATCTTGGTGTTTTACGCGCTAGTTGCTCCAAGAGCGTTTTGTTCGTGGATATGCCCAATAAATTTACTAACCGATATCGCTTTTAAACTAAGAGAGAAATTTGGCTTTAAGGGTGAGAAGGTCTTAAATGTGAGTAAAAATTTACGTTATTACTTGCTGGCTCTTGCTCTTATATTAAGCCTTGCTTTATCTTATCCAGTATTTGAGAGCGTTAGCTATATTGGCATTATTCAGCGTGGCGTTATTTACGGCTCAGCTAGTGCTTTAGGCATAGCGGTTGCGATCATTGCTTTTGATATGTTTGTGCTAAAGCGTGGTATTTGTTCGCATGTTTGTCCACTTGGTGCCTTTTACGCCATCATCTCAAAATTTGCCCTAATTAGAGTAAAACATGACGCCCAGGCTTGCACAAAATGCATGAAATGCAAGCTTATTTGCCCAGAGATGCAAGTGCTTGACATGATCGGTAAAGAGAGCCGCTCGGTTAGCTCAAGCGAGTGCATAAGCTGTGGCAGGTGCATTGATGTTTGTGGAGACGGGGCATTGAAATTTAGTATTAGAAATTTAAGGAGAGAAAAATGAAAATAAAAATAATGATGCTTGGAGGATTGTGCGCTGCGTTTTTTGCGGCATGTGCTTTTAATAATCCAAGTATTAGTGATTCGCAAATCGGCTTTAGAAATATCGATTTGCTAGACGATAAAGACGTTGTATTAAAAGATGTGAACTACACAAAAGAGCCAGCTGGTATGTCAAAGAAATTTGATAGGTCTTTTGAAAATGCACCGCCATTTATCCCACACGATACTGAGGGTTTAGTGCCTATCACAAAAGATATGAATATGTGCGTAACCTGCCATATGCCTGAGTTTGCAAAAGATAGTGGAGCAACACCGATACCATCATCTCACCTTTATGACATCAGAAATAAAAAAGATCTTGCAGGCAAGCTTGATGATGAAAGATATAACTGCACAACATGTCACGTTGAGCAACAAAATGGCGTAACGCAGCTTGTTGGCAATAAATTTAAACCTGATTTTAGAGATAAAAACGGCACTCATAAGTCAAACTTGCTAGATGTTTTAAACGATGGTGTTAAATAATGCAAAGTAGGCGAGAGCTTTTTAGTAAAATTTTGGGGGCAAAATCTGCTCCCAAATTTATAACTCCACCATTTTTTAGCGGAGAGTTTGACTGCGGTGGATGCGATGCTAGCTGCGTAAATGCTTGTGAAAAAGAGCTTCTTAGCTTTGAAAATGAAAGGGTAGTTTTTAAAGTTAAAAAGCTGGGCTGTGACTTTTGCGAAGAGTGCGCAAAGGCTTGTGAGAGTCTTGGTAAAAAGACATTAAGCTTAAACTCACCAAAGAGTATAAATGCAAAAGTTAGCATCGATGTTTCTAGCTGCCTAGCGTGGAACGATACGATCTGCTACAACTGCCTTGATGCTTGCAAATTTAAAGCAGTCGAATTTCTTGGCGTTTTTCGTCCTATTGTTAATCAAAACTGCGTAAGTTGCGGCGACTGCTTTGATGTTTGCTTTAAAAATTCACTTCAAATGGAGGCCTTATGAGAGCTTTGTTTTTTATTTTTTGTCTATTAAATTTTATCTTTGCAAGCGAGATCACCACTCCATACAAGCAAATAGAGGCTAGTGCAAATGTGCTAAGCACAACGCTAATAAATGGCAAACTCTTTATCGCGACTGATGGAGGGACGGTTGAAATTTATGATCCTAAAGAGTCTAAATTTGAAGAGATCATTAAGATGGATGATATAAAAACCTACGTTAGTGATCACGAAAGACCAAAAATTTTAAGTATTGATGAAATTGATGGCAAAACTCTTATACTTAGCGAAGGTGATTATGCTACAAAGGTGCTTCATCTAAGAGAAAATGGGCAGATGAGAAGCATAAAAGTGGATAATCAAGCGATAAAAAAGGCATTATTTTTAGATAATGAGCATGTTGCGTTTGCTTCAATTAGCAATGAAATTTACTTTTTAAACTTAAAAAGTGGCGAAATTTATGATAGCTTTAAAATTTCAATTGCAATGCTTTCAGATATGGAGATAAATGAAGATAGAAGCACGCTAGCTATCGCTTGCGAGAGTGGGAAGGTCTACTTTTATAACATAAAAGCTAAAAAAATGGATCAAATTTTAGATATTCATACAGATAATATCTACGACATCTCATATAAAAATGGCGTCATGATCAGCGGAGGCACCGATAGGATCGTGGGGATATTTTCTGCTGGAAGCCTAAAAAAGATAAATACTGGCTTTTTGGTCTATGGTGTCGGCCTTAGCGATGATGGTAGAGTGGCAGCTTATATGAGTGATGAGATGAGCGATGTAAATTTAGTTGATAGCAAAAGCTTAGAAAATATCGCAATGCTAAAAACTGGACAAAGTACGATAAATAGCATAGTTTTTATAAGCGATAACGAAGTCGTAACTTCAGCCTATGAGAATAAAATTTTATTTTGGAGAATTAAATGAATATTTCAAGTTTGATAGTTTATACGGATAATAAAAATGAAAGTGTAAAAAACGAAATAAAAAAGCTAAAAGAGTGTGAAATAATAACTGACGCAGACGATAGAATCGTAGTGGTAGTTAGCTCAGATAGCATTGAAGATGAGATAAAAAATTTTAAAAAGATAGAAGCTATCAGCGGAGTAGTGAGCGTTGCGATGGTTTATAGCTATCAAGAAGATGCCGAAGAAAATAGGAAAAAGCTAGAAGAAAATGGCAATATAAGTGAAATTTTAACAAGTGATGAGGTAAAGGCAGAGGATATTACTTATGGCGGCAGTGTGCATCATAGAGTGAAATAGTAAAACTAAATTTTTGGCTTTTGCATCATAATTAAAAAATTATAGTGCAAAAGCCTACCTTTCGTACAGATCTTCTTAATAAATTCGTTGCTAGTACTGTGCTTATATTTAATCAACTTTGTTTAGCTTGTAGATTAAATTTATGTTCAAGGGTTAATAGATTTTGGGTGAAAAAATCACTCAGCAAGCATTAAAATCAAAAGTATAGCAAGTGAATTAAATTTTAGTTTAGAAGATCTTAAGATGATGCTTGTATAAACAATTTTAGTAGGCTAGTTTTGGCTTACTAAATTTTCTAGCCTAAGGTCTATCTTTGATCAAATTTAATAAATTTTCTCCAATGTTTTCATTTGTTAGATTTGAAATTTCTTTATAAAAATTTCCTTTTTTGTCTATTAAGTATATTGAAGAGCTGTGGGCAACAGAGTAGCCCATGGCTGAGTTTTCAAGACGGACTTTTTGAAATTTTACACCATAGGTTTTTGCCACTTCTTTTAAAGCATTTAGTTTTAATCCATCAGCATCTTTATAGAAATTTTTTGCCATTAGAGTTAAATTTTCAGGAGTATCGCGTTCAGGATCAAGTGTAATAAAAAGTAACTCAAAGTCATCTCTTTTTAGTTTATTTAGTTCATCGCCAATCAAAGAGAGCGCAGTAGGGCAGACATCGGGGCAAAAAAGATAACCAAAATATATAACTTTGTACTTTCCGTCGTAATTTTTAAGACTTACTTCACCATTTTGTGAAAGTGCCTTAAAATCATACTTGTTTGGCTTTATTAGCAAAAGTGCAACACCTATACAAATTAAGATTATTATTAAGCCCCAAAATGCCTTTTTCATCGTTACCCTCTATAATTTTAGATCAAGATCTACAAAAAAACCAGTTTCTTTTTCGTCATCAAGCACTTTAAATCGATATCTCATAAGCTCGACAACGCAAGCACTTAGCACTACTTGAGCAGTTAAGTTATCGCCTCTTGGCTCAAGTCTTGCTTTGATTGATCCCATATTCATATTTATGCCGTCTATCTCAAGACTAGGATTTTTTAGCCCTAAATTTTTACCATTAATGATTTTAAAGCTAAAAGGCCTCATAGCATAAATAGGTCTTGGCGAGATGTCTATTTTTAGCTTTACGCCTTTAAATTCCATCTCGCAAGATTTATTGTTTAGATCACATTTTAAAGGATCTAGCGATGTGTTTACATCGGCAAATTCAGGTGGATCTTCCTTGCTTGTTGTCATAAGCTTATAGCCTATCGAAAAAGTACCTAAAACAATAAAGATAAATGAAAAAATAATTATGATTTTTTTCATTATTTAAAGTTTTTAGTTACTCCGATATTATCAAGCTTTATGCTCTCGCCATTGCTAAATTTTAGCTCTAAATCAACTTTATCACCATCTTTTAATGGTTTATTTAGATCCATAAGCATAATGTGTAAACCGCCAGGAGCTAGTTTTGTTTCGCCATTTTTTGGGATCACTGCATCTTCGATTTGAACCATAGCCATCATACCATCATTCATTTTGTGTGTATGAATTTCTGTACTTTTACAAACGCTTGAGTGAGCGCCAATAAGCTTTACATCAGAATTTGAAGCATTTTTTATATTCATAAAAATTGCACTATTGTTTGTGCCAGGTTTTGTATCTCTAGCTCTAACATTTTCTAGGCTGATATCAGCCGCCATAAGAGCAGAAGCTGCAAGCATCGCACCAAAAACGATTTTTTTCATATTTTTCCTTTGTGATAAAATTAATAATGGTTTTCACATTATACATTTAGAACTACTTAATTTACCTTTAAAATCTAAAAATATAAATTTTTTAGGATATAATTACGGACTAAATTTTACTTTTTGGGATATTTCACTTGCAAAAAATTATATTTTTCTTCATCGCGTTATCGCCTTGTCTTTTTGCCCAAAATTACGAAGAAATTTACTTAAAAAATGGCTCAGCTGCTGTTATTGATGCCATCGAAAAAAATATTTTAAGTAAGGATTACTGGCTAAAAAAGCTTGAGGGCAAGGATGTAAGATATGGGTATTATGACAATGAGATACTTCTGAGTGTAGTTGATAAAACTAAAAAGAAGCTTGAAGTGATCTCTTATAATGGCGGCATTACAAAAAAGCTTTTTAGCTCAAGCGTTATAGTTGGCAAAAATGGTGATAAGCTTCTTGAAGGCGATCTAAAAACACCAGTTGGAGTGTATCAGCTTACACGTAGATTTACGCCAAATGATAGATATCTTGGCCCACTTGCATTTTCGCTTTCATATCCAAATTTACTTGATAAACTTGCAAAGCGAAATGGTGGTGGCATTTGGATACATGGCTACCCGCTTGATGGTCAAAGGACAGACGAGCTAAAAACAAAAGGCTGCGTGGCTATGCAAAATGATACTTTGATGAAATTTGATGATGTAGTGGATCACAAAAAAACACTTGCATTTATCTACGAAGATAAGCGTCCAGAAGCTAGCGCAAAAGATATTGCAGTGATCATTTCTGGACTTTTGGGCTGGAAAAAGACCTGGAGTGAGAGCGACATTGAAAACTATCTTAAATTTTACGATAAAAACTTTGAGCGATACGATGGTATGAGCTTGGAAAAATTTAAAAGTATGAAGCGGGCTATTTTTTCTAAAAAAGAGAAAAAACGCATTAGTTTTTCAAATTTTCTCATCACGCCTTATCCGAATCTTAAAAACGATAGGCTTTTTCGTGTGAGTTTTTATGAGGATTATGTTTCAGATACGCACAAATTTGCTGGGCAAAAGACGCTTTATGTGAAGCTTTATAACGATGATATGAAAATTTTTATAGAGGAGTAAAAGTGGAAAAATCTCAAGAAGTAAAAGAAAAAATTGAGAAAATTTTAGAGGCAAGAGCTGCTTTTTTTGCTGAGCTTGACCGCCAAGTTCCAAAGAAAGATGGTACTGATGTTTTTGATTTTAGCAAAGTAAAAGAGGCTGATCTGAAAGAAATTTACGCTAAATTTTATGCGTTTGACTACAACGTAAGAAAACTTTTACCGGATGTTTATACTGCCTTTAATGTGAATTTTAATGTCTGAAATACGCCTAAATAAAGCTTCATATATCCATAACCTCACTCAAATTTGTGCTAAAGCTGGTGGCAAAGAGAAAGTAATAGTTGTATTAAAAGACAATGCTTATGGCCATGGCGCAAGGCTTATTGCTAGTGAGGCTAAAAAATTTGGCATAGAAATTTGTGCTGTAAAAAGCGAGTTTGAGGCAGAAGAAATTTCTGACATATTTGAAAATATTCTCATTCTCTCACATATCCCAACTGGAAATGAAAGCAGCAAATTTATCTATGCGATAAACGACATAGAGGCACTTTTAAAGATAAAAGATGGCTCAAAAATCAATCTTGCAATTGACACTGGTATGCATAGAAATGGGCTTGATATTAGCGAGCTTGATTACGCCTTTGAAATTTTAACAAGAAGAAATTTAGATCTTCTTGGAGCTTATACTCATTTTCGTGCAAGTGATGAGCTAAATGCTGATTATTTTGTGCAAAGAGAAAATTTTAGGGTAGCAAAAGAGAAAATTTTAGTTCTTTGCGATGAGTTTGGTATAAAAAAACCGATCTTTCACTCTCACAACTCAGCTGCGCTTGAAAGAGCAAGTAAAATCGATGATGATATGGTGCGTGTTGGCATCGCTCAGTATGGATACGCTCAGTTTGGTGATAGTTTGGACTTAAAGCCAGTACTTTCACTATGGGCAAGAAGAGTTAGCAGGCGCATTTTAAAAAGTGGTCAAGGTGTTGGATATGGTGCTAAATTTAGCGCAAAAGAAGATATAAATGTAGCCACTTATGATCTTGGATATGGCGATGGATTGCTAAGATACAATGGATGTGGCGAGCTAAGACTTGCCAATAACGAGCCAATACTAGGCAAAATTTCTATGGATAGCTTTAGCTGTAAAGATAGCGGCGAATGGGTCTGTGTCTTTGAGGATGCAAATATTTGGGCGAAATTTTTTGATACTATAAGTTATGACATTTTAGTAAAACTCTCGCCAAACATTACTAGAAAATTTATATAAAGGCAATATGTGAAAAAGATCGTTTTATTAGCTCTTGCTAGCCTTGCTTTTGGCGTGCAAGAGAGTGAGTTTAAAATTTATGAGCAGATATTAAATCAGCTTGATACTAAGCAGATCCCAGCTTTTGTCGTCCAAACTGCAAAGCCAAATTTGCCAAGCAGAGTCGATGAGATGATTACGCTAAAAGATGTGAGTAGTAGCGGGCTAAACATACACGGTGAGTTTGTTTTAAACGAGACCAAGACAAAGAGGATAAAAGGCTACAACAAGGCTCAAATTTTGGCTTTAAAAGATGAGTTTTATAAAAATGGAAAAGATGCGCTTTGTAACTCGGGTATGGCTAGAGCTGTGCTAAATCGTGGCATCACGCTAAGTGGTAGTTACAGCTTTGAGGGTAGGCATTTTTTTGATATAAATTTGGATAAAAGTAGTTGCGAGTAGTCATTTTTTTACTGTTTTTTTACTCGCTTGCCCTCGCTATTACGCCAGATATGGCAGCGAAAAATCATGCAACTTACTACAAAAAAAAGCTTCCATTTATCTGCACGCCAACACTGATACTTAATGATATCTTAAATGTCGGCGATACGCTCATTTATAGATATGCTGTCAAACATGCAAGAAAGCAAGAGATCAAAAGGCTTGAAGAGAAAGAGCTTTTGGAATTTATCGAGGCTATAAAAAAAGAGAATTTAAGAACTGCCTGCAAGGATAAAGAAATCTTAAATATGCTAAGCATCGGCGTTAGCTTGGATGAAATTTTCTACTCAGAAAACGGCGAACTAATCTTTGAATACACCATAGAAGACCGTGACTGTAAGATATTGCAGTGAAATTTGGGGCTAAATTTCGGTTTTTTGGTTGAAAATTTTATCCTTTACAATTTTAAAATTCTATTTACTTACAAGAATCGACTACTGATTTTAGGCCTCGAAAAAGTTTGCCACTAAAATCAGATCCGAAATTACTCGCTCATAAAATTTAAAATTTCTTGTAAATGTCTAAATTTAAAGCCAAAAAAGATGGTAAAAAGAAGAAATTTAGCCCAAATTTAACTAAGGACTAAATTTTTACATGCCTCTTTTTATCTCTTGTTCAAGTCTTTCAAGCTCAGCAATCCTATCGCTAGTGCTTGGATGCGTTCTAAAAAGTACGCCAAGCTTGTTAGTTAGCGAGCCAAATGGATTTACGATAAACATATGAGCACTTTGCTCGCTTGCGTTTTGAATAACGTAAGAATTTGAGTAGCTCTCAAGCTTTCTTAGAGCGCTTGCAAGCCACTCTGGGTGTCCTGTTAGATAGGCTGCGCCTTTGTCCGCCTTGTACTCGCGCTCCCTTGAGATCGCCATTTGGATGATTGTGGCAGCTATTGGCATGAGTATAGCAAGTGCTAGCATAACGATGGCATTACCGCCACCTCTTCTTGAACCGCTGCTTTGCCCAGCAATACCACCAATCTTAGCAAAATTTGCAAGCATTGCGATAGCGCCAGCTAGTATGGCAGCGATTGAGCCAGTTAGGATGTCGTAATGCCTTACGTGGCTTAGCTCGTGAGCTAGCACACCCTCGATCTCGTTTTCATTTAAAATTTTTAAAAGCCCCTCGGTTACTGCAACGGCTGCATGGCTTGGGTTTCTGCCCGTGGCAAAGGCATTTGGTACCTCTTCTGGTATGATGTAAATTTTTGGCATAGGCAAATTTGCCTTTTGTGTGAGACGAGATACGATCTCGTAAAGCCCGTGAGCGTTACTCTCATCGACTGGGATAGCGTTATATCTTTTAAGCACCAGAGTATCACTAAAAAAATATGAAAAGATATTTGTGCCAGTTGCTATCAAAAAGGCGATCATCATGCCATGCTCACCGCCAATATATCCGCCAACAGCGATAAAAATCAGCATTAAAGTAACCATTAAAAAAGCAGTTTTAAAAATTTCCATTTTTGTCCTTATTCTTTTATAGCATTTGGCAAGATCACTGCGTCTATGTTAAATTTTGCAAGCTGTGCTAGCTCGCTTTCATCTTTTATCAAAACAGCTATAAGTGCGTCAAATAGATAACTCTCAGCTATCTTTGCTAGATCTTTTGCAATGTCAATATCTGCGATAATAAATTTTGCTCCAGCGGCGTTTGCGATGATAGCTTCGTTTATGTCATTTGCGATGATGCTAAAGTTTGCTTCAGCTTCTAGCGCTCTTTTTATCAAATTTCTATCAAATTTAAAGAGATTTTGCCTACCGTTTGAAATTTCATCTTCGCTTTTGCAAAGAAATAGTGGCTCAAATTTGATCAGCTCATCACCCAAAATTTTCATCTCTCACCCTTTATACACTCTTTGCAGATATATTTTCCGTCTCTTAATACCATTTGATCGATGTCGCTAAAGACACCGCATTTGCTGCACTCTTCGAAGTTACTGGTGCTTATCTTGTCGCTATTTTTTCTATTTTTAAAAAATATGATGTAAATCGCAACCAAAATCGCTACAAAAAGCAAGTATTTCAATGTTTTTCTCCATGTTTTTTGAAATTAAAATATATGTAGTTTCTGTTTTTTTCATTGTAAATTTGCGCGTCTATGCCTGAAATTTCATCCATGACACTAGAGCCTTTATAGATGAGAAATTTAGTATTCTCATCGTAAAAACCATCGCAAATTTTTATAAGCTCTTTTGTCTTGCTAAGAGCCCTTGAGGTGATAAGATCAGCCGTAAATTTATCTGCAAGCTCTATCTTTTGGCTATGAACTTCTAAATTTTGCAAGCTAAGCTCGATTTTAACGAAGCTTAGAAATGATGACTTTTTGGATATCGGTTCAAAAAGGTGCCACTTCGTTTGAGGCATCGCAAGGGCTAAAAATATCGCTGGAAAGCCGGCTCCGCTACCCACATCGATCGCCGTTTTAACACTTAGATCAAAAATTTCAAGCGGTTTTATGCTATCAAGCACCTGCTCGCTTATGTCTTTATAATTGCTTAAGCTATGAACTTTGTTAAATTTAGCAAAAATTTGAGCGTAAGCCTTTACTTTTTCGTTAAATTCAGCTGGCAAGCAAAGCTCATTTTTCATCACAAGATGTGTCCCATTTGCTCTTTTTTGACCTTCAAGTAGCCTTTATTAAATTTATTTGGTTTTATGACGATAGGCACGCGTTTTACGATCTTTACTGAGCTTAGTCCATGAAGTTTTAAAGGGTTATTTGTGAGTAAATTTACCTCTTTTATGCCGTAGTGATTTAAGATAAAATCAACCACTTCGTAAGTCCTCTCATCAGCCTTAAAACCTAGCTGGTGATTGGCTTCTATCGTGTCAAGGCCCTTGTCTTGGAGGCTGTAAGCGTTTATTTTGTTTAAAAGCCCGATATTTCTGCCCTCTTGACGCAAGTAGATGACCATGCCGCCATTTTCTTCGATATATTTTAGGCTCGCTTCAAGCTGGTCGCGGCAGTCGCACTTTAGGCTTCCGATCGCATCGCCAGTTAGGCATTCGGAGTGAATTCTAAGATTTACCACCTCGCTTAAAGGCTCTTTGTAGATCACTAGGTGCTCTTTGGCCCCTTCTTTGAAGGCTTGAACCTTATAAGTGCCAAATCTTGATGGTAGATTTGCAGCGTTTGAAATTTCTATTTTCATTTTAAATTTACTCCAACTGTGCTAAACTAGCTAAAAATCACGCATTTTAACAAAGAAAAGGCAAAAATATGTTTAAACGTTTTAGAAGATTAAGAATAAATCCAGCCCTAAGAGACATGGTGCGAGAGACTAGCCTTAGCGTAAATGACTTCATCTATCCGCTCTTTGTAGTCGAGGGTAAAGGCGTTAAAAATGAAATTTCTTCGATGCCAGGCGTTTATCAAATGAGTATCGATGAAATTTTAAAAGAGTGCGAAGAGATAGTAAATTTAGGCATAAAATCGATCATTTTATTTGGCATACCAAGCCTAAAAGATAGCGTTGGCAGCGACGCACTAAGTAATGACGGCATCATCGCAATCGCACTTAGAGCCATAAAAGATAAATTTCCAAATTTAGTAGTCGTCACCGATCTTTGCTTTTGCGAGTACACAGACCACGGCCACTGCGGCATAATTGACCACGTACATAACACCATCGACAACGATGTCACACTTGAAATTTCAGCTAAACAAGCCTTGATACACGCTCAAAATGGCGCCGACATGATCGCACCAAGTGGCATGATGGATGGCATCATCGCAACGCTGAGAGAGACGCTTGATAGCAATGGCTTTGAGAATTTACCAGTGATGGCGTACTCGACTAAATTTGCCTCAGCCTACTACGGACCTTTTCGTGACGTGGCGCAAAGTGCACCAAGCTTTGGCGATAGAAAGAGCTACCAAATGGACAGCGCAAACCGCTTGGAAGCTATAAATGAGAGCTTGCAGGACGAGGCGCAAGGCGCTGATATCTTGATGGTAAAGCCAGCGCTTGCCTATCTTGATATCGTTAGAGAGCTAAGAAATTTAACACTTCTGCCACTTTGTGTCTATAACGTAAGCGGCGAATACGCACTGCTAAAAGCTGGTGCAAAAGCTGGCATCATCGACTACGAGCGCGTCATGATGGAGACTTTGATCGGTTTTAAAAGAGCAGGGGCAAATTTAATCATCACCTATCACGCAAAAGAAGCAGCCAAAATTTTAAGGGGCTAAGATGAGGCACTTTTTAACGTTAAATGACTTTAGCAAAGATGAAATCGAGCAGATGATAAATTTAGCCCGCAAGATCAAAAAAGAGGCAAAAGCTAGAGAATTTAAGCCATATCTTAAAGACCAAAAGCTTGCGATGATATTTGAAAAAAGCTCGACTAGAACGAGAGTAAGCTTTGATGTGGGCATGCATGAGCTTGGTGGATATGCGCTATTTTTAAGCAAAAATGATATACAAATAGGTCGCGGCGAGCCTATACGTGACACCGCTAGGGTTATAAGCAGGATGTGTGACATGGCTATGCTAAGGGTTGATAGGCACGAGACGCTAGAAGAATTTGCTAAATTTTCAAGCGTGCCAGTGATAAACGGCTTAAGCGATAAATTTCACCCAGTGCAGCTAATGGCAGACTATCTAACTATGCTTGAATTTAGCGCAGGAGAGAAGGTCGCATACGTAGGAGATGGCAACAACATGACTCACTCGTGGCTCATGCTAGCTAGCAAACTTGGCCTTGAGCTAAGAGTCGCTACGCCAAAAGGCTACGAGGTGGATGCAGAAATTTTAAAAATGGCTAATGAAAACGCAAAAATTTCAGGTGCGAAAATTTTTATCACAAATGATATAAAAGAAGCGGTAAATGGTGCCGATGTAGTGACTACAGATACTTGGGTATCGATGGGGCAAGAGGCTGAGAAAGAAAAGAGGCTAAAAGACTTTGCTGGATACTGCGTGGATGAAAATTTGATGAGCCTAGCTAAAAAAGATGCGATATTTTTGCACTGCTTGCCAGCTTACAGAGGCTACGAGGTGAGCGAGGTGATCTTTGAAAGGCACGCGGATGAAATTTTTAGCGAGGCTGAAAACAGACTTCATGCCCAAAAAGGCGTGATGGTCTGGCTTGATGAGAGAAGAAGATGAGCAAAGAGAAAAATATATATGATGAGATAGATGAGATCGGTAATAACCTTGGGCTGAGTAGCCCTGAAAAGACGATCTTTGAGATAGTTTCAACCAAAAATCCAAATGAGCATATTTTAAATTTAAAAAGTGGCTCTTGGGACTCAAAAGAGCCGTGGTTTGGTATTGATGAAAATCAAAATTTACACACGGTAATCTCTGTAAAATCGCTTTCGGCTTTGATCGAGGCCTTAAAAGAGTCTCAAAAAGAAAATTTTGATCTAAGGCTTGAAAAGACGATCTGGCAAAATATACCGGTTGATTTTAGTGATGTTTGGGTGGTTGCTATGGATGAGATAAAAAAGATCGCAAGCAATAAAAAAAGCAGACAATTTAATATTGATCTTGACAAGCTGGTAAAAAATATCAAAAAAGAGCACCCAAATTTATTTGTAGACATAAAAGAGGTGATTCAAATGGCAAGGAGTAGGGCAGATGATTGATTTTAGTGCTTATGTGAAGTATTCAAGGCCAGGGCCAAGATATACTAGCTATCCGACAGCACCAGAGTTTAGTGATAAATTTGGCTATGAAGCTTATATAAAAGAGCTTGAAAATCGTGATCTGAATCGATCGCTTTCGCTTTATTTGCACTTGCCATTTTGCAGGAGCGCTTGCTATTTTTGTGGCTGTAACGTCATCTACACGAGCAAAGAGGACCGCAAAGAGAAATATATAAGATATATAGAAAAAGAGCTTGAAATTTTAGCTCACCACTTGGACACTAGCGCCGAGGTCTTACAGATGCACTTTGGTGGCGGTACACCAACATTTTATAATGCCGCTCAGCTTGATGAGATCATCAAACTTATCAAAGCTAAATTTAAAAATTTCTCAAAAGAGGCTGAGATAAGCTGTGAGATAGATCCGAGATTTTTGACAAATGAACAGCTTGACGTGCTCATATCTCATGGCTTTAACCGCATAAGCTACGGCGTGCAAGATTTTGACGAAAAGGTGCAAAAAGAAATTCATAGAATTCAGCCCTATGAGATCACTCAAAATGCTGTAAAAATGGCTAGAGAGAAGGGCATAAAATCAATCAATATGGACCTAATCTATGGCCTGCCGTATCAAAGCCTAGATAGCTTTAAAAAGACGCTTGAATTAGCCCTCACTCTTGATCCTGATAGGCTTGCGGTATTTAACTACGCTCATGTGCCATGGATAAAAAAATCAATGCGTAAATTTGATGAAACCACATTGCCAAATCCTGAAGTGAAGCTTGAAATTTTAAAATTTACAGCTGAGTTTTTAACTAAAAATGGCTATAAAATGATAGGAATGGATCACTTTGCAAAGCCAAATGATGAGCTTTTTGGTGCTCTGGCAAATGGTACTTTGCATAGAAATTTTCAAGGTTATACGACAAAGGGTGGCGCTGATCTTATTGGTATAGGCGTGACAAGTATCGGTGAGTGCAAAAGGCACTACGCACAAAATCATAAAGACATGGACGAGTATGAAAAGGCGATCGATAGTGGGAAGTTGCCATATGCAAAGGGAATTTATCTAAGTGATGAAGATTTGCTTAGAAAGAGTGTGATTATGAACTTAATGAGTAATTTTGGGCTTGATATCAAAGCTATCGAGAATGAATTTCATATAAATTTCTTTGAACACTTTAAGGAAGAGCTTGAGGAGCTTAAAAATTTAAGTGAATTTGTCAATGTTACAGCAGATAAAATCAGTGTAAATGAAACTGGAACACTGATAATACGAAATATTGCAATGTGTTTTGATGAATATCTAAGGAAAATTCCCGAGAATTTAAGGCGTTTTTCTAAAACTATATAAAAATTATTTTTTTGTCATAAGATATTTAAAATATATTTAATATTTCTTGATGTATAATTCGTACCAAAAAGTTCAAGTCTAGGCTTGTTAATAAAAAGGTAAAAGGATCTTAGTTATGAAAAAGATGTTAGCAATTAGTGCTTTGGCTGCAGCAACACTGCTGCCTGCTCAAGATGTCTCTTATAGGATTTTCCTGGCTTCATTTGCACAAGATGATAATCAGGCTAGAATTGATAGTGCTGTTAATAAAGTCAATAGCAAAATTTCTGATAGCAGACTAACTACAGGTATCTATGAGGTTGGTGGACGAAAATTTTTGTATGTTGACACAGTTCCACTTTCTGAAAATGAAGCTAATGAATTATTGACTAAAGTTCAAAATGAGTCAGGATATAAAGATGCTTTAATGAGAGCAAAAGCACCTGTAGCTGATACTCAAATAACAAAAAAATCTAATATAGAACAAGCTATATCAACTGAAGTAAAACCAGTAGCACAAGTTGATGATGGAGTTTTGACTTTAGATCAAGTTATAAAGACTATTTTAAATGAAAACCCAAGTTTAAAAGCTACAGAATTTAACTATCTGCAAGTTGGTAAAGATCTAAAAATAGCAAAAAATGCCTATTATCCAACACTTGACGCTGCTGCTAGAGTGGGATATGAGAAAAAACGCCTTGATGATGGAGTTTCTACAAGAAGAGGAGATGGAAGAATTTCTGGCACATCTCTAACCTTGGTTGAAAATTTATACAATGGTGGTGCTGATAAAAATAGAATAAATTCTCAAAGCGCAAGACTTGATTCAGCTGCTTATTCAGTAGCACAAGCTGCAGATAGACTTACATTAAATGCTGCAAATGCTTACTTACAAGTTCTTCAAACTAAGAGAATTTTAGACATTGAAGAAGAAAACGTAAAGAGTCATGAGGAAATTTATAGCCAAATTAAAGATAGAGCAAGGTCAGGTTATGGCGTAGCTTCTGAAGAGAGACAAGCTGGATCACGCTATACTTTAGCTCAATCAAACTATACAGCTGCTAAAAATAACTATGAAGATGCACTTTCTACATTTGAGAAATTATATGGAAAAAAAGTTGCAGCTAAAAATTTAGTAATGCCTGAGTTTAGCCTTCCTTTGCCTAGCACGAAAGAAGCTGTTTACAACAAAGCTATTCTTTGCAATCCGTCACTTTTGGTTCAAAAATCAAATATTGCTATGGCAGAATCAGTTGTAAAAGAGAAAAATGCGCCATTCTTACCAAAGCTAGATCTTGTTGTATCTGGTGCGTATGATCATTCAAATGTTTTATATGATAATTATGAAGAACAAACATTTGACGCACTTTTAAGACTAAACTACAACCTTTACAATAAGGGCAATGATAAACTAGATAAAGAAAAAAGCCAACTTGCTGTTCAACAAGAGCAACAAACTTTGGACAATCTTGTAAGAGAGCTTAAAGAATCTTTGGAATTTTCATGGCAAAATTATGTTCTTAACCAAGAAAAAATGGGATACCTAAATCAACACGTTGAATATGCTAAAGCTACACTTGATGCTTATCAGGATGAATTTAGAATCGGTCGTCGCGATCTTATAAACTTGCTTGATGCTGAAAATGAATATAACTCTGCATTAAAAGAGATCGCTACAACTGAGACAGCACTATCTTATGCAAAATACAGACTATTAGATAATATGGGAATGATCTCAGATAGCTTTGAACCAGGTTTTGCAAAGAGATACATTCAAGGTGCTTGCAGTATTCAAAACGATTTAAGATAAAAATGTAAAAAGTAATGACCATGAGGGTCAAGACAAATTTTTGGACGCTTATTGTAAGCGTCCTTTTTTTATTATTAGTAAGTGCTATTGGAGATTTTATAAAATCAACAACTATAGCAAAGGTAGCTAAAATTTACGGAGAAGATGCAAGAAGAAGGGCTTCTGCTCTAAATTCTTTAATGGCTTCATTGCAAGATGCAACTGAACAAGAGAAATTAATAAAAGTAAATGACTTTTTTAACTCTTTTAGATGGGTTGATGATATGCAGCTTTGGCACAAAAAGGATTATTGGGCTACTAGAATGGAATTTATAGGAAAAGGTGCTGGTGACTGCGAAGACTACGTTATCGCAAAATATTTTACACTAAAGCAGCTAGGAATTCCAACTCAAAAATTATACTTCACATATGTTAAAGCCTTAAGATACAATCAAGCTCATATGGTTTTAGCATACTACGATACACCAAAATCTATTCCATTAATTTTAGATAACATAAATGGTAAAATAAAAATCGCAACTCAAAGAACAGACCTTGTTCCGGTTTATAGTTTTAATGGTGATTCGCTATACTTGGCAAAACAAGAAGGTCTTGGTCAAGCAATACCAGGTGGAAATAAAAAACAAAATCCTAAGTGGATGGAACTAATAGATAGGATAGGAAAAGAGGATTTATGACGCTATTTAAACAAATTATGATCGCCGTGATAACTTTTGGTATCATGATTTTTATGGCTGTTGGCTACTTAAATTTTAAGAGCCTAAATGGATATATTAATGACCAGCTTGGTGAAAACGCAAGACATACAGCAAATTCGCTTGGACTTGCTTTAAAGCCTATTATCGATCCAGATGACATGTCCTTGGCTCAAACAATGATAAATTCTATGTTTGACAGTGGCAGATACAAGCTTATCAAGCTTGAAGATGTTGATGGCAAGGTTCTTATTGAAAATTCTCAACAAACTGTTGTTAAAGATATTCCTGAATGGTTTTACAAAATAGCCAAGTTCGAAGCACCAATAGCAGATAGCGAGATTATGACTGGTTGGGCAAAATTTGGCACGCTTTATGTTCAAGGCAGCACCGCACTTGCCTACAATGAGCTTTATACTAACTCAAAAAATATTTTTAATTTTCTTCTTCTAATGATAATTGTCACTCTTGTGGTGGCATATTTCGCTCTAAAAGCTATTTTTAGACCGCTTATGAAGGTTCAAGATCAGGCTGAGGCCATACTTGATAATAAATTTATCATTCAAAAAAGAATTCCATTTACGGCTGATCTTAAAAAAATGGTTCTAGCTATGAACTCTATGGTTAGCAAGGTAAAAGACATTTTTGAGAGAGAGGTAGCCACACTCAGTAAATATCAAGAGCTTTTATATAAAGATACAATGAGTGGTGCTAATAACAGAAGATTTTTTCAAACTAAATTTAGTGAGTATCTAGCAAGTGAAGAATATTCAAGTGGTGTTGCTTTACTTGTTAGTTTTAAAGATTTAATAAATTTAAAAAGTACGCTTGGCTTTGAAAAATGGCAAAGCGTTGTAATGAAAATAGCTCAAATTTTACAAGAAAAATCAATTCATAATGATAAAAATGCGATTGTTGCAAGGCTTAATGATAATGATTTCATTGTACTTTCGTATGGTAGAAATTCATCAAATTTCTTGGCTCTATGTGATGAAATTATGAACGAGTTTAAAAAGCTTTATGCAAATTTTGCGCTAAATGATAGCGAGTATCCAGTAAATGCTGCGATAGTTGAGTATTCACCAAATACTGATATCAAGACACTTCTTACTTCAGCTGACGTTACATTGGTTAGCTCAAGACTTGCTGGTAGCTTTACATATAAGGTATTTAATGAAAATCAAAATACTTTAGTGATTGGTAAAGAGAAGTACAAAGAGCTTATTTTTGACTCAATAAAAGAGGATGAATTTAAATTTGCAGCTCAAAAAGTGATTGATCTTAATTCAAATTTTGAGCAGTATGAGCTTTATTTGAGGCTTGTTGATAAAGATGGCGTATGGCGTATGGCCTCATATTTCATGCCGATGGTCAATGAGCTAAATTTAGGTGCGATGCTTGATCTTCATATCTTAAATAGGGTGGCTAGAATTTTACCAGAGAATATCTTACCAAGTGGCAACTTGGCAATAAATTTGGGCAAAGAGATATTAAACTCAGATGAAAATTTTTCAAAACTTGAAGCTACACTTAAAAAGATAAGCCAAATTTCTAAATATAAAAACTATATAGAAATTCCAAATAAAGACGATATTAGCATAGAAAGTATAGTTAAGCTTACTAAAAAATTAAAAGAGCTTGGCTTTGGATTTGGTTTTGACCACTTCGAGCTTAATGCAAAAGGTATTGAGAAGCTAAAAGAATTTAACCCTGATTATGTAAAAATTCAGTCAAATGTCTTGATTGACTTCTTAAGTGATAAGTCAGGAGTAAATACAAAACAATCACTTGATGTTGTTTTAAGCTCAAAAGACATTATTTTGATCGCAATCGGCGTTGAAGGCGAAGAGCAGAAGAAAAAGTTAATCGATCTTGGCATTAAAAATATGCAAGGAATTTATATAGATGAAATTAAGAACATTGGATGATAGATGCATAGTGATAAGATAAAAGATGAACTACTTCAATGTTTGGTTATTTTTACCAAGCTTCATAATAATCCATACAGTGCCGATGCTTTAACTATTGGCTTGCCAGTAAAAGATGGCGATGAAATTGAGCTTTTTTCACTTAAAAGCTCAAGGTCTTTATTTTCTCGTGCTGCTTCTCGTGCCGGCTTTGCTTCTACCCTTGTAAGAAAAGATCTTGAACAAATCTCTCCTTTAGTTTTACCTTGCATTTTAATGCTTAGAGGCAAAAAAGCTTGCATCTTGCAATCTTTTAGTAAAGATAAAAAGACAGCAAATATCATAACACCAGAACTTTCAACTGGTACTAGCACGATAGAAATAAGTAAATTAAAAGAAGAATATTTAGGCTATGCATACTATCTAAAGCGCGAGTTTGTTCCAGAGGATACTAGCTCAACAAAGCTAATTGATGCGGGCAACGACCACTGGTTTTGGGGAACTCTAAAACGTTCTAAAAAGATTTATTTTGATGTTGTTCTTGCAAGTTTTATTATAAATTTATTTGTTCTTGCTAGTCCGCTTTTTACGATGAACGTATATGATCGTGTCGTGCCAAATAATGCGGTTGAGACACTTTGGGTCTTAGCACTTGGTGTAAGTGTAGTTTATGGCATAGATCTTTTTTTAAAATTTGTAAGATCATATTTTCTTGAGATCGCTGGCAAAAAGAGCGATATCATAATGAGCTCTATTTTATTTGAGCGCGTTATGGATATGAAATTTAGCAATAAACCAAAATCTGTTGGTTCGTTTGCTAGTAATCTAAAAGAGTTTGATACGGTTAGAAATTTCTTCTCATCAGCCTCATTGGCAGCCATTGTCGATCTTCCATTTGCGATCATTTTCTTGATAGTTACTTATTTTATAGGAAGCTATATCGTACTAGTGCCGATTGTTATTATGATAGCTATTTTGTGTTATACATTTTTTATAAAAGATCCACTTCAAAATGCTATTAAGAGTACATTTGAGGCTTCAGCTATAAAAAATGGAATTTTAATAGAGAGCCTTAGTAGTCTTGAGACTATCAAAACTCTTGGTGCTAGCGGACATATACAGTGGAACTGGGAAGAGGCAACTGGTGAGATAGCAAATAGAAGCATTAAATCAAAAATTATCACAACTTCGATAACGACTGTTACATCTTTTTTAGTGCAATTAAATACTATTGCTATCATCGTTCTTGGTGTCTATATGATACAAGATACACATCTTACAATGGGTGGTCTTATCGCTGCGGTTATGCTTAGCTCTCGCGCTATCGCTCCTATGGGACAAGTAGCTTCACTTGCTGCAAATTTTGAGCAGACAAAAACAGCCTATCAAAGTCTTAGTAAGATTATGCAAATGCCTGTTGAAAGGCCAGAAGGTAAAAAATTTGTTAGAAGAAATTCCTTTGATGGAAAGATCGAATTTAAAAATGTAAGCTTTACATATCCAGATACCACAAAAGGTTCGCTTGATAGGATAAATTTTGTTATTCAGCCAGGTGAAAAAGTTGGCATTATAGGCAAAAATGGCTCTGGAAAAACTACTTTACAAAAGCTTATTTTGGGACTTTACTCACCAACTGAAGGCTCAGTGCTAATCGATGGTATTGATATTAATCAAATCGATCCAGCCGATCTTAGGCGAAATATCGGTTATGTTCCGCAAGATGTTGTGCTTTTTAAAGGAACGGTTAGAGAAAATATTGTTCAAAAAGCACCATATGTTGATGATATTCAGATTATAAAAGCAGCTAAAGTAAGCGGAGTTGATGAATATGTAAATGCTCACCCACTTGGATTTGATATGCCAGTCTTTGAAAGAGGCGATGGCATAAGTGGTGGACAGCGTCAAAGCATAGCTGTGGCTAGGGCATTTTTGCTAGATAGTCCTATTATTTTGCTTGATGAGCCAACGAATTCTCTTGATAATACGGTTGAAAATAAGTTAAAAATAAATTTAAAGACAAATACAGCAAATAAAACGATGCTGCTTGTCACGCATAGGACGTCGATGCTAGATCTTGTTGATAGACTTATAGTTATGGACAATGGCAAAATTTTATTGGACGGACCAAGAGATGAAGTTTTAGCAAGACTTAGTGGGAAGTGATCATGCAAGAAGATATCAAGAATAAACAAAATGAAAATCCAAAAAACGAAAAAAGATTAATTTCTGAAAATAACATAAAAGAACAAGAGGAAGCTAGTAATAAAATTTTAAATAGCGTAGATGATATAAAGTCTAATCTTCAAACAAAAAATTATGATGCTTATGATTTGAAATTTATGTCAAGTCTTTCTGAGGCTGTTTTGGCTAAAGCCCCATCAACATCTAAAAAGATACTCTATACGGTTGCCATAACTATGTTTTGGCTTCTTGTTTGGGCCTCTTGGGCACAAATAGATGAGATCACAAGAGGTAGTGGCAAAATCATCCCATCTGGAAAAAACCAAGCGATACAAAATCTCGAAGGTGGTATAGTTGATCAAATTTTTGTAAAAGAGGGTGATGAAGTCAAGAAAGATCAAATTCTAATAAGGCTAGATAATAAAAATTTTACGAGTAGTTATGGTGAATCAAAACTAAGACTTGATGAACTTCAAGCAAAATTTATGAGGCTTGATGCTGAGGCAAATGATAAGGATTTTGACTACGATGAAGCTAGAGATGCGAACAATAGCAAAGCCATAAGATATGAACTAAGTCTGCATAATTCAAATATTGATCACTTAAATGAACAGATAGGAATTTTAACAGAGCAAATTCATCAACGCCAGAGTGAATTAGTCGAACTAAAAAATAAAATTTCTCAAACTCAAAATAGCTATAATCTTGTTCTAAAAGAAAAGGCCATTATGGAGCCAATCTTTAAAAAAGGTCTTGTTAGTGAGGTTGAATACATCCAACTTCAAAGACGTGTAAATGATCTAAGAGGCGAGCTCGATGCTGCCGTTCTTGCCGTACCAAGAGTTGAATCAACTATAAAAGAAGCGAAAAATAAGATCGAAGAAGCAAAACTTGCTTTTAAAAACAATGCAAAAAAAGAGCTAAATGAAGTTTCAGCAGAGATCGCAAGGATAAATGAATCACAAATCAGTCTAAGCGATAGAGTAGAAAGAACATATGTAAGATCTCCAGTAAATGGTATTGTCAGCAAAATGATGGTTCATACAGTATCAGGAGTTATCAAGCCTGGTGAAAATATTGCCGAGATCGTTCCTCTTGAGGATAAATTGGTTGCTGAAGTAAAAGTAAAGCCAGCTGATGTTGCATTTTTGAGGCCTGGGCTTGATACGATGGTTAAATTTACGGCCTATGATTTTAGTATTTACGGTGGTTTAAAAGGCAAAGTAACGCAGATTAGTGCTGATACAGAGACTAATGAAAAAACTGGCGAGAGCTATTATTTGGTCAGGATAGAAACTGAGAAAAATTATCTTGGTAGCGAAGAAAAGCCACTTAGGATAAAAGTTGGTATGATAGTCTCAGCTGATATCATTACCGGCAAAAAGACAATACTTGATTATTTATTAAAGCCTATTTTAAAGGCAAAACAAAATGCCTTAACGGAGAGGTAATGGGCAAGATCGCTTTTTATGATAAGAAATTTGGTGAATACGATATTGAAAAATTTCAAAATTTACAAAATTTCTATCTCGTAAAAGATGATCATTGTTGCGATATAGTTAATGATGAAATTGAACGATTTAAATTTAGTGATTGTGAAATAGATTTTTTACGATTAGTAGATGTTGCTAGTAGACATAAAAAACTATTTGAAAATCTAAAAATTTACGATGATATAGTAAGAAGCATTAAAATTTTAATAAAAGGCTATGACCAGAGTTTGGATAAATTTGACTTTGATCCCGGAATTTTAAATTTAAATACTCCTTATAAATATGCTATATCACAAGATTTTTTTGAAATGACTATTTTTTTAGAAGAAAAATCCTCAGTGGTTACTAAATTTTTCTCATCAATAGATTACAAGATATACAAAAATGGCGAAAGTCGTCATATAGAATTCTTTATAAATAGTAAAAAAATTTATGAAAGAATCATATAAATAATCCAAGGAAAGGTAATGCAAGTTATTTTATTTACACAAAATAGTGCATTAAACAATATTTGGAGAAGCTATTTTACTGGCAATAGCGATGTGAAATTTATACATAATAGAAAAGAGTTTTTTTCTCATATAAATGATGATATTGATATTATAGGCATTGATATTGATGTTTTTAAAGATAATATTGATGATGTTATAAAAAATATAATTGAAAAATTACCAAATATAAAAATACTCATACTCTCAAATAGGCCAACGATAAACGAAGGCAAGCACCTACTTACGCTTGGAATCAAGGGCTACGCAAATTCTCACATGAGAAAGACTCACTTTGAAGATGCTTTTGAAACTATTTTTAATGGAAATATATGGCTTTACCAAGAATTTGTTCAGGCAATGATTAGTGAGCTAACCGGCTCATATATTAATAGCGAAAGTGAAAAGGTAGACAAAAAGACCGATCTCTCTGAGCTTAGTTCAAGGGAAAGAGAAGTTGCAGATTTAATCTATCAGGGGCTAACAAATAATGAAATTTCAGAAAAAACAGGTATTACACTAAGAACAGTCAAAGCACATACAAGCTCGATTTATAGTAAGCTAAATGTAAAGGATAGAATAGGGCTTGTGCTTTTAATGAAGCAGCTTGATGCATAAAATCTTGATTTATTTTTTTAAAAAATTAAGATTTTTCTTCAAAAACTATAAATTTTTATACATGTGCCCATAAGAAATACATACATAGCTTTTACTAGCTGAAGAATACAATAAATATAAAATTTTCAAATAAAAAATAATTTGATAAAACCTTAAATAAAAAATTCTAGCAAATTTATTTATAGCCGAGATAAGAAATCAGAAACTTTAGTCTTCTAAATCAATATCTACTTTTTCAACATTTGTTATGATATCTTTTGTATTTTTTTCGATATCGTGTTTATTTTTTTCAATAAGTGATCTATTTTGTCCAATCAAATCCCTATTTTCTTTAATACCATCACTATTTTGTTCAATTAATTTGCTAAGAGTTGATATTCTTTTCTCATAACGTATCATTAGAAAATAAATTACGTAAATTAGTAATAAAATTATCGCCCAAGGTAAAAATTGCATATTAAGTCCTTATATATTTTTTGTAATTATAGAAATTTTAGCTTTTAAAAAAAATAAAACCATAAAAATTATACATATTTCATAAATATTTAATGATGTATTATGGATTTAAATCTAATAAAAATTTGTATTCTTAAATGGCTGTATTTTATGATTTTAATTTTTATGAAAATTTTTTAAATTTCCCTTGACTTTTACCTTGTTTTGATATATAATTGCCACTTCACAAAACAGGTGCTGGTGTAGCTCAGTTGGTAGAGCTACTGCCTTGTAAGCAGTGGGTCGGCGGTTCAAGTCCGTTCACCAGCTCCATTTTTGTAACAGTGTTTGACCAGAAAATACCAAAATAGTTTATTAATGTTTAAGGTGAGATACTCAAGCGGCCAACGAGGGCAGACTGTAAATCTGCTGACTATGTCTTCCGTGGTTCGAATCCACGTCTCACCACCATTGTTATGCGGGAGTAGCTCAGTTGGCTAGAGCATCAGCCTTCCAAGCTGAGGGTCGCGGGTTCGAGCCCCGTTTCCCGCTCCAAAATTTGGGAAAATAAACTGGGAGCTGTATCTAGATTTTGCTAAACACAGTTATTCCTTACTTTATTTTCAAAATTTTTAGTTGTTTGTATTATTTAATTGGAATCATCTCTGCCAAGCGTTTTTCGCTCATATGGCTCAGAGGTAGAGCACTTCCTTGGTAAGGAAGAGGTCGCGGGTTCAAGTCCCGCTATGAGCTCCACTGGTTAATATGATTTTATTATGATTATACAAATTTGGTAAGAAAAAAAGACATATATCACATACGGAGGAAAAGATGGCTAAAGAAAAATTTTCACGTAACAAGCCGCACGTAAACATAGGTACTATTGGTCACGTAGATCATGGTAAAACTACATTAACAGCTGCAATATCTGCTGTTCTTTCACGCAAAGGACTTGCTGAGCTAAAAGATTATGATAATATTGATAATGCTCCAGAAGAAAAAGAGCGTGGTATTACAATTGCTACTTCACATATTGAGTACGAGACAGAGAAACGCCACTATGCCCACGTTGACTGCCCTGGTCACGCCGACTATGTAAAAAATATGATTACAGGTGCCGCACAAATGGATGGAGCTATTTTGGTTGTTTCTGCAGCTGATGGCCCAATGCCACAAACTAGAGAGCATATTTTATTATCACGCCAAGTTGGTGTTCCATATATTGTTGTTTTCATGAACAAAGCTGATATGGTTGATGATGCTGAGTTACTTGAATTGGTCGAAATGGAAATCCGCGAGTTACTTAATGAGTATAATTTCCCAGGCGATGATACACCTATTGTTTCTGGTTCAGCGCTTAAAGCTCTTGAAGAGGCAAAAGCTGGTCAAGATGGTGAATGGTCGGCAAAAATTATGGAATTAATGGATGCAGTTGATAGCTATATTCCAACTCCAGTTCGTGCGACAGATAAAGACCTTCTTATGCCGATTGAAGATGTTTTTTCGATTTCAGGTCGTGGTACAGTTGTAACTGGTAGAATCGAAAAAGGTGTTATTAAGGTTGGTGATACAATTGAAATTGTTGGTATTAAGCCAACTCAAACAACAACAGTTACTGGTGTTGAAATGTTTAGAAAAGAGATGGATCAAGGCGAAGCTGGTGATAATGTTGGCGTTCTTCTCCGTGGTACTAAGAAAGAGGATGTTGAGCGTGGTATGGTTCTTTGCAAGCCTAAATCAATTACCCCTCATACAAAATTTGAAGGCGAAGTCTATATCTTGACAAAAGAAGAAGGTGGTCGTCATACTCCTTTCTTTAATAACTATAGACCACAATTCTATGTAAGAACAACTGATGTTACTGGTTCAATTACGCTTCCAGAAGGAACAGAGATGGTTATGCCAGGTGATAATGTAAGAATTTCAGTCGAGTTGATTGCTCCAGTAGCACTTGAGGAAGGTACTCGTTTTGCTATCCGTGAAGGTGGTAGAACTGTTGGTTCAGGTGTTGTTTCAAAAATACTTGGTTAATTTATAAAAAATTGTCAAAGGGAGAATATTCCCTTTGATATTTTGAAAAGGACTTATATGAGAATTAAAATTGGTTTAAAATGCTCTGAAAGTGGTGATATAAATTATACAACAACTAAAAATAGTAAAACTACTACAGATAAAGTTGAGCTTAAAAAGTATTGCCCAAGATTAAAAAAACATACTATACATAAAGAAGTTAAATTAAAAAGTTAATTAAGAAGCTATTAGGGCAATAGCTCCAACGGTAGAGCGCTGGATTCCAAATCCAATGGTTGGGGGTTCGAATCCCTCTTGCCCTGCCACGACTAAGGTTAAGATTATGGAGAAAATTATAAATTATATTAAGCTTTCTAAATTGGAAATAATGAAGGTTATCTATCCTACAAAAGAACAAATTAGAAATGCTTTTTTTGCAGTTTTTATCGTAGTTGCTGTTGTATCACTTTTTTTAGCTCTTGTCGATGTTATTATGTCCTTTGTTCTATCTAAAGTTATATGATATAAGGAAAAGTAATGTCACATAAATGGTATGCTATACAGACTTACGCTGGAAGCGAAATGGCAGTAAAAAGAGGAATTGAAAATTTAGTAAAAGATCATGGAATAGAAGATCAGCTAAAAGAAGTTATAGTTCCTACAGAAGACGTAATTGAAATAAAAAATGGCAAGCAAAAAATCAACGAAAGAACTCTTTATCCAGGTTATGCTTTTGCATGCTTAGACCTTGATACAGCTCTTTGGCACAGGATTCAATCTTTACCAAAAGTTGGACGTTTTATTGGTGAAGCTAAAAAACCTACACCATTATCTGAAAAAGATATTAATACTATTTTGGAAAAAGTTCAAAAAAGAGCTGCGCCAAAACCTAAGATATTCTTTGAGGATGGTGAGAGTGTTCGTATAACAGAAGGTCCTTTTGCTAACTTTACAGGTATTGTTGAAGAATATGACATGATACATGGAAAACTTAGGCTTAATGTTTCTATTTTTGGTAGAAGCACCCCTGTTGATATTTTGTATTCACAAGTTGAGAAGATAATTTAAGGAGCAAGAAATGGCTAAAAAAGTTATAGGTGAAATAAAATTACAAATTGCTGCAACAAAAGCAAACCCTAGTCCGCCGGTTGGTCCAGCTCTTGGACAAAAAGGTGTTAATATTATGGAATTTTGTAAAGCCTTTAATGAGAGAACAAAAGATATGGTTGGGTTTAATATTCCAGTTGTTATAACTGTTTATGCTGATAAAAGTTTTACATTTATCACAAAACAGCCTCCTGCTACAGATCTTATTAAAAAGGCTGCAGGTATAACAAAAGGAACTGATAATCCTTTAAAAAATAAAGTAGGCAAACTAACAAAAGCTCAAGTTTTAGAAATAGTTGAGAAAAAACTTGTTGATTTAAATACAAATGATAAAGAGCAAGCAGCTAAAATTATTGCTGGTTCAGCTCGATCAATGGGTGTCGAAGTAATAGACTAAAACCTTTACCGTCAGGTTGATTAGCAAAAGACGGAAGCAATATATATGCGGAGAAATTTATGGGAAAAACTAGTAAGAGATTTCAAGAATTGCTCAAAAAAGTAGAGCAAGATAAAATTTATAACCTTAGTGAGGCTATTGATACAGTTAAAACTCTAGCTTCTGCTAAATTTAATGAAACAGTTGAGATTGCATTAAAATTAAATGTTGATCCAAGACATGCTGATCAAATGGTTCGTGGTTCAGTAGTTTTACCAGCTGGTACAGGTAAAACCGTAAGAGTTGCAGTTATTGCAAAAGATACTAAAGCTGATGAGGCAAAAGCAGCTGGTGCTGATATTGTTGGTGCAGATGATTTGGTCGAAGATATTCAAAAAGGTATAATGAATTTTGATGTTCTTATAGCTACTCCAAATTTAATGGGTCTTGTAGGTAAGGTCGGTAGAATTTTAGGACCAAAAGGATTAATGCCAAACCCAAAAACTGGCACAGTTACAATGGATGTTGCACAAGCTGTTAACAATGCAAAAAGCGGCCAAGTAAATTTCCGTGTTGATAAGCAAGGAAATATACATGCAGGTCTTGGTAAAGTTAATTTTACTAAAGAACAATTAAATGAAAATATTTCAACATTTATTAAAGCGATCAATAAACATAAGCCTGCAACAGCAAAGGGCAGATATGTTAGAAATGCTTCGTTGTCTTTGACAATGAGCCCATCTATAGCTCTTGATACTCAAGAAGTTATGGACTTAAAATAAAACTAAAAATTAAAATTTATATCTTAGATTGGAGATAGCCGAGGCCATTGGGCTTAATTGATTCGACCCGCTCTGCTTGAAATCACCGGTCGGAAAGGAGAAAAAGTGACACGTAACGAAAAAACTGAAGTTGTTGCAAAATTAGAGAGTGAATTTAAAACTGCTGAAGCTATTATAGTTTGTGACTATCGTGGCCTTTCAGTAAAGAAACTTGAAGTTTTAAGAAATTCTGCTAAAGAACAAAATGTAAAAGTTCAGGTTATTAAAAATACTCTTGCAAATATTGCTCTTAAAAATTCTGATAAAGTCGGAATGGAACTCAAAGATACAAATATCTATCTTTGGAGTGAAGATCAATTAGCAGTAACTAAAGTAGCCGCAAAATTTGAAGAGTCTAATGCTGATCTTTTTAAAATAAAAACAGCTTATATTGATGGCGAAGTTGCTAGCGTTGATAAAGTTAAAGCTCTATCTAAAATGCCTAGCCGTGATGAGCTTATTGCGATGCTTTTACAAGTTTGGAATGCGCCAATTCAAAATTTTACAATTGGTTTGAATGCACTTAAAGAGAAAAAAGAACAATCAGCTTAATTTAAATTAAAAAAATAATAAGGATTAAAAATGGCAATTACTAAAGAAGATGTATTAGAGTTTATATCTAATCTTTCTGTACTTGAACTTAGTGAACTTGTAAAAGAGTTCGAAGAGAAATTTGGTGTTAGCGCAGCTCCTGTAATGGTAGCTGGTGGTGCTGTTGCAGCAGGCGGTGCAGCAGCTGCAGCAGAGGAAAAAACAGAATTTAACATTGTCCTGGTTGATTCTGGTGATAAGAAAATCAACGTTATTAAAGTTGTTAGAGCGCTTACTGGTCTTGGTCTTAAAGAAGCTAAAGACGCAGTTGAGGGAACACCATCTGTTCTTAAAGAAGGCGTTAGCAAAGATGAGGCTGAGGCAGCTAAAAAAGAGCTTGAGGAAGCTGGTGCCAAGGTTGAACTTAAATAATTTTTTATTATTTGAGCTTAATATTTCAAGAGAGGGCATAGGCTCTCTCTTTTTTAAATTTTAGATGCCTTGTTAAAAGGCTATACTTTTCTTTCAAAATTACCACGAGGTAGATGCAATGTTAAATAGCTTATACTCAGGAAATCGTCTTAGGGTTGACTTCTCTAATGTCGTTAAGGAGATAGACGTTCCGAACCTACTACAACTACAAAAAAAGAGCTTTGATAATTTTTTAAATCTAAATAACAATCAAACAGAAAGCGGTATAGAAAAAGTTTTCAAATCAATCTTTCCAATACATGATCCGCAAAATCGTTTGACTTTAGAATATGTTGGCTCAGAAATTGGAAGACCAAAATATACAATTAGAGAGTGTATAGAAAGAGGTCTTACATACTCTGTAAATTTAAAGATGAAAATACGTCTTATCGTTCATGAGAAAGATGATAAGACAGGTGATAAAGTTGGTGTTAAAGATATAAAAGAACAAGAAATTTTTATACGCGAAATTCCACTAATGACTGATAGAATTTCATTTATTATAAATGGTGTTGAGCGCGTTGTTGTTAATCAACTCCATAGAAGTCCAGGTGTTATTTTTAAACAAGAAGAGAGTGCGACTGTTGCAAATAAATTAATTTATACAGCTCAAATAATACCTGATCGTGGCTCTTGGCTACATTTCGAATATGACACAAAAGATATTTTATATGTTAGGATAAATAAACGTAGAAAAGTGCCAGTAACTATATTATTTAGGGCGCTTGGATATAAAAAACAAGACATTATTAAGTTGTTTTATCCAATACAAAATTTAATTATTAAAAATAACAAATTCTTAACTCTTTTTAATCCTGAAGATTATTTGGGAAGAGTTGAATATGATATAAAAAACGAAGATGGAGAAATTCTTCACCAAGCAGGCAAACGTCTAACTAAGAAAAAAGCTGATAAGTTAATTGAAGATGGCGTAAAATTTGTTGAATACCCAGTTGAAGCACTTATTGGTAGATATTTGGCAAATCCTGTAATAAATACAGAGAGTGGAGAAATTTTATATGATACACTATCTGCTCTTGACGAGAATAAACTTGCAAAAATTTTAGCTGAGCATGAAAGTATTGAGATTATAAATAACTCTGCTGCTGGTGTTGATGATGCAATTATAAATTCTTTCATAGCTGATAACGATATGCTTAAGGTTTTAAAACAAACTGAGGGTGTGGATGATGAAAATGATCTTGCGGCTATTAGAATTTATAAGGTTATGAGACCAGGAGAGCCGGTTGTAAAAGAGGCTGCAAAGAGTTTTGTAAATGATATGTTATTTAATCCTGAGAGGTACGATTTAACAAAAGTTGGTCGTATGAAAATGAATCATAAGCTCTCTCTTGATGTGCCAGAATACGTTACTTTACTAACAAGTGAAGATATCATAAAAACTGCAAAATATCTTATAAAAGTTAAAAATGGACAAGGTCACATTGATGACCGCGACCATCTTGGTAACCGCCGTATAAGGTCAATCGGTGAGCTACTTGCTAGCGAACTTCACCTCGGTTTTGTAAAGATGCAAAAGGCTATCCGCGATAAATTTACAAGCTTAAGCAATAATACTGAAGAGATTATGCCATACGACCTCATTAATCCAAAAATGATTACTGCTACGATTATGGAATTTTTTACAGGCGGTCAGCTAAGCCAGTTTATGGATCAGACAAACCCACTTAGTGAAGTTACTCACAAGCGCCGTCTATCTGCACTTGGTGAGGGTGGCTTAGTAAAAGAGCGTGCTGGATTTGAGGTGCGTGACGTTCACCCAACTCATTACGGTAGAATTTGTCCAGTTGAGACTCCAGAAGGTCAAAATATTGGTCTTATCAATACGCTTTCAACCTATGCAAAAGTGAATGATCTTGGCTTTGTTGAAGCGCCTTACAAAAAAGTTATAGATGGCAAAGTGACTGATGATATAGTTTACTTGACCGCAACTCAAGAAGAGGGCAATGTTATAGCTCCGGCATCAACCAAACTTGATGAAAATGGACACATCGTTGAGGACTTGATTGAGGTTAGAAAAGATGGTGAGATGATGCTTGCCCGTAGAGAAGATGTTACTTTGATCGACCTTTGTTCTGGTATGATAGCTGGTGTTGCAGCTTCACTTATTCCATTCCTAGAGCATGATGATGCTAACCGTGCTCTCATGGGCTCAAACATGCAACGTCAGGCAGTCCCACTACTTCGCTCAACTGCTCCTATTGTTGGAACAGGTATGGAGAGCGTTATCGCAAGAGATGCATGGGAAAGTGTAAAAGCAAGACGTAGTGGTGTGGTTGAAAAGGTTGATAATAAAAATATATTTATTTTAGGCGAAGACGAAGCTGGTCCATATATCGATCACTACTCTTTGGAGAAAAATTTAAGAACAAACCAAAATACGACTTTTTCTCAACATCCGACAGTTAAAAAAGGTGATGAGATCGTTGCTGGTCAAATAATCGCTGACGGCCCAAGCATGGAAAAAGGCGAGCTAGCTATCGGTAAAAATGCACTAATTGCATTTATGCCTTGGAATGGCTACAACTACGAGGACGCGATCGTCATTAGCGAAAAAATGATACGTGAAGATGCTTTTACAAGTGTCCATATCTATGAAAAAGAGATCGAGGCTCGTGAGTTAAAAGACGGGGTTGAGGAGATAACAAAAGATATACCAAACGTCAAAGAAGAGGAGCTTATGCACCTTGATGAGAGTGGTATTGTCAAAATTGGTACAGAGATCAAGCCTGGCATGATCCTTGTTGGTAAAGTATCTCCAAAAGGCGAGGTTAAGCCAACTCCAGAAGAAAGATTGCTACGTGCGATCTTTGGTGAAAAGGCTGGCCACGTGGTAAATAAATCGCTTTACGCTTCAGCTTCGATGGAAGGCGTGGTTGTTGATGTTAAAATTTTCACCAAAAAAGGTTATGAAAAAGATAGCAGAACAAATAAAGCTTACGAAGAGGAGAAGACTCTTTTAGAAAAAGAACATCATGATAGACTACTTATGCTAGACCGCGAAGAGATGTTAAAAGTTACAGCACTTCTTTCTAAAAATCCACTAGCAAGTGATCAAGAGGTAAATAAAAAAGAGTATAAGAAAGGCTCAAAGATCAATAAGGCTGATCTTGAAAATATAAATAGATTTACTCTAAATGCTATCGTTAAAAGCTTTTCAAAAGATATCCAAAAGAAATATGATGAGCTAAAAAATTACTTCCAAAATGAGAAGAAAAAGCTCAAAGAAGAGCACGATGCTAAGATAGAAATTTTAGAAAAAGATGACATTTTACCAAGTGGCGTTGTAAAACTTGTAAAAGTTTATATAGCTACAAAACGCAAACTAAAAGTTGGCGATAAAATGGCTGGACGTCACGGTAATAAAGGTATCGTTTCAAATATAGTTAGAGAAGTCGATATGCCGTATCTTCCAAGCGGTCAGATTGTAGACATCGTGCTAAACCCACTTGGTGTTCCAAGCCGTATGAACATCGGTCAAATTTTAGAGAGCCACCTTGGTCTTGTTGGCTATCGCTTAGGTGAGCAGATCAATGAAATTTTTGAAACTAAAAAAGGCGAGTGGATAAAAGAGCTAAGAGCTAAGATGATAGAGATAGCAGGTGTTGCTAAGCTAATGGACGCTAAAAAAGCTCTTGGTAAGATGAGCGATGAGAAGCTTCTTGAATATGCAAAAGATTGGAGTAATGGCGTAAGATTTGCAACTCCGATTTTTGAAGGCGTTAAAGCTGACGAATTTGCAAAACTATTTGAGATGGCAAAGATAGATAGCGACGGCAAAACTGAACTATATGACGGACGCACAGGCTCAAAGATAAGAGAACGTGTTAATGTTGGTTGTATGTATATGCTAAAACTTCACCACTTGGTTGATGAGAAAGTTCACGCAAGAAGTACTGGACCATATAGCCTTGTTACACAACAACCAGTCGGAGGTAAGGCGCTATTTGGTGGTCAAAGGTTTGGTGAGATGGAGGTTTGGGCACTTGAGGCTTACGGTGCTGCTCATACACTAAGAGAGATGTTAACTGTAAAATCAGACGATGTTGAGGGAAGACTTTCTGCTTACAAAGCTTTAACAAGAGGTGAAAACGTTCCTGAGACTGGTATCCCTGAGACGTTCTTTGTTCTAACAAACGAGCTAAAATCACTAGCTCTTGATGTAGAAGTATATGATGAGGATGAGACAAATGAAACTAACTAATTTAAAACCAGTTGAGATAAAAGAAGAGCATAGACCTCGTGATTTTGAAGCTTTTCAACTTCGTTTAGCAAGTCCTGAGAAGATAAAATCTTGGAGTTATGGCGAGGTTAAAAAGCCAGAAACCATCAACTACCGCACGCTAAAACCTGAGCGTGACGGCTTATTTTGTGCCAAAATTTTTGGACCGATCCGTGACTACGAGTGCCTTTGTGGCAAATATAAAAAGATGCGTTATAAAGGCATCAAGTGCGAAAAATGCGGTGTTGAAGTAACGACATCTAAGGTTCGCCGCTCTCGTATGGGTCACATCGAGCTTGTAACTCCAGTGGCTCACATCTGGTATGTAAATTTCTTACCAAGCCGTATTGGTGCGCTTCTTGGTATTAAGATGAAAGACCTTGAGCGCGTACTTTACTATGAGGCATACATTGTTGATAATGCTGGCGAGGCTTATTACGACAATGAAAATTCTAAAAAAGTTGAAAAATACGACGTTTTAAATGAAGAACAATATCAAAGCCTAGCTTCAAGATATGAAGAGACTGGTTTTACGGCTAGAATGGGTGGCGAGGTCATCTATGATATGCTAGCTGAGCTTGATTTGATGGAAATTTTAAATCAGCTAAAAGAAGAGATGGAGTCTACAAATTCTGAGGCTAAGAAAAAGACTATCGTAAAACGCCTAAAAGTTATCGAGAGCTTTTTAAATTCAGGTAACCGCCCAGAGTGGATGATGATAACAAATTTACCAGTTCTTCCACCTGATCTTAGACCGCTAGTCAGCCTTGATGGTGGTAAATTTGCTGTTTCAGACGTAAACGACCTATATCGCCGTGTAATAAACAGAAATAGCCGTCTAAAACGTCTACTTGAGCTTGATGCGCCTGAGATTATTATCAGAAACGAAAAGAGAATGCTTCAAGAGGCTGTTGATGCGCTATTTGACAATGGCCGCAGAGCAAATGCAGTAAAAGGTGCAAACAAGCGCCCGCTAAAATCACTAAGCGAGATCATCAAAGGTAAGCAAGGTCGCTTCCGTCAGAATTTGCTAGGTAAGCGTGTTGACTTCTCTGGACGTTCTGTTATCGTCGTTGGTCCAAAGCTAAAGATGGATCAGTGTGGTCTTCCAAAGAAAATGGCTCTAGAACTATTTAAACCACATTTGCTTGCTCGCCTTGAAGAAAAAGGCTATGCAACAACTGTTAAGCAAGCTAAAAAGATGATAGAAGATAAGACAAATGAGGTTTGGGAGTGCCTAGAAGAGGTCGTTAAAGACTATCCAGTTATGCTAAACCGTGCTCCAACACTTCACAAGCTTTCTATCCAAGCGTTTCACCCAGTGCTTGTTGAAGGCAAGGCGATTCAGCTTCACCCACTAGTTTGTGCGGCGTTCAACGCAGATTTTGACGGTGACCAAATGGCTGTTCATGTGCCACTATCACAAGAGGCTATCGCTGAGTGCAAAATTTTAATGCTTAGCTCAATGAACATCTTGCTTCCTGCAAGCGGTAAGGCTATTACAGTTCCTTCACAAGATATGGTTTTGGGAATTTATTATTTAAGCTTAGAGAGAAACGACGAAAAAGGTGCAAATAAAATTTTCTCAAGTGTTGATGAAGTAATGATTGCTGAAGAGGCTAATACTCTTGGTCTTCACGCTAAAATCAAGACTATGGTTGATAATAAGATCATCTTTACGACGGCTGGTCGCTTGATTTTAAGAGCCATACTTCCTGATTTTGTTCCTGAAAATATGTGGAATAAGATCATGAAGAAAAAAGATATTGCAAATTTGGTTGATTATGTTTATAGAAATGGCGGTCTTGAAGTAACGGCTGACTTCCTTGATAAGCTTAAAAATTTAGGCTTTAGATATGCGACAAAAGCAGGAATTTCTATTTCTATCGCAGATATCATCGTGCCAGATAGCAAGCAAAAATATATTGACGAAGCTAAGAAAAAAGTTCGCGAAATTCAAAAGCAATACGGCGCTGGTCTTTTAACAGATAGTGAGAGATACAACAAGATCATTGATATCTGGACAGATACAAACAACAGCGTTGCAAGCGAGATGATGAAGCTTATCCAAAATGATAAAGGTGGATTTAACTCAATTTACATGATGGCAGACTCGGGTGCGAGAGGTAGTGCAGCGCAGATTCGCCAGCTAGCTGGTATGCGTGGTCTTATGGCAAAACCTGACGGCTCGATCATTGAAACACCGATCATTTCAAACTTCCGTGAGGGTCTAAACATAATGGAGTACTTTAACTCAACCCACGGAGCTAGAAAAGGTCTTGCGGATACCGCGCTAAAAACAGCTAACGCCGGTTATTTAACAAGAAAGCTAATCGACGTAGCTCAAAACGTTAAGGTCACAATGCATGACTGCGGTACGCACGAGGGTGTTGAGATCACAGATATTACAGAGAGTGGTGAACTAATAGAGAGCCTTGAAGAAAGAGTATTGGGCCGTGTTTTAGCAGATGATGTGATCGATCCTATAACTAATGAAATTTTATTTAGCGAAGGCACATTACTTGATGAAGAAAAAGCTAGAGCTATAACCGAGGCTGGCATAAAATCAGTGAGCATTAGAACGCCTATCACGTGCAAGGCACCAAAAGGCGTTTGCGCAAAATGCTACGGCTTAAATTTGGGTGAAGGCAAACTTGTAAAACCAGGCGAAGCAGTTGGTATCATTTCAGCTCAATCTATCGGTGAGCCAGGTACACAGCTAACACTAAGAACATTCCACATAGGTGGTACGGCTTCTACTGAGCAACAAGATCGTCAGGTAATCGCTCAAAAAGAAGGTTTTATTAGATATTACAACCTTAATACTTATGATAACGGTGATAAGAAGATCGTTGCAAATAGAAGAAGTGCAGCTGTGCTGCTTGTTGAGCCAAAGATTAAATCAACGATTGACGGTAAAATAGAGATCGAATATGCCCACGAAGATGTAAATATCGTGATAAAAGGTAAAAAAGAAGAGGTTAAATATACAATTAGAAGAAATGATCTTGCTAAACCAAATGAATTAGCTGGTGTTAGCGGAAAGATCGAAGGAAAGATGTATATACCTTATGTAAGTGGCGATAAGGTAAAAGAGAATGAAAGTATCGTTGAGATCATAAAAGAGGGTTGGAATATCCCAAATCGTATCCCATACGCTAGTGAACTTAAAATTTCAGACGGAGATCCTGTAACTCGTAAAATTTTAGCCGACGCAAATGGTGTGGTTAAATTTTTCATATTAAAAGGTGATTATCTTGATAGGGTTAAAGATATCAAAAAAGGTCACAAAGTAACTGAAAAAGGTTTCTTTGTAGTTGTTTCTGATAAAGATGGACGTGAGGCGGTTCGCCATTATATCCCAAGAAATTCTATCATTCAAGTTTCTGATAATGATGCAGTTGAGAGAGCGACAGTAGTCTCATTGCCTGAAAAAGATGACAAGTTGATTATTGCTGAGTGGGATCCATACTCAACTCCAACTATTGCTGAAGAAGCCGGTGTGGTTAGTTTTGAGGATATTGAGCCAGGATATAGTGCGACTGAGCAAGCAGATGAAGCGACTGGACAAAGACGTCTTGTTATCAATGAGTATTTGCCAAGCGGTGTAAAACCTGCGATTATTATCGCTACTAAAAAAGGAAATTTAATTAAGTATCCGCTTGATCCAAAAACTGCGATCTTTGTCTCAAGTGGCGATGAAGTAGCTCAAGCTGATATTTTGGCTAAGACTCCAAAAGCTGTTGCTAAGTCAAAAGATATTACCGGTGGTCTTCCAAGAGTTAGTGAGCTATTTGAAGCAAGACGTCCTAAAAATACAGCTATCGTTGCAGAGATTGATGGTGTGGTTAGATTTGATAAGCCACTTCGCTCAAAAGAGCGCATAATCATCCAAGCTGAAGATGGCACAACTGCTGAGTATTTGATCGAGAAAAGTCGTCAGATTCAAGTAAGAGATGGGGAATTTGTCCACGCTGGCGAGAAACTAACTGATGGGCTAATCTCAAGCCACGATATTTTAAGAATTCTTGGCGAAAAAGCGCTTCATTATTATTTGATTAGCGAGATTCAACAAGTTTATCGTCGCCAAGGTGTTGCGATCGCAGATAAACATATCGAGATCATCGTCTCTCAAATGCTTCGCCAGGTTAAAATCGTTGATAGTGGAAATACAAATTTCATAGTTGGCGATATGGTCTCAAGAAATAAATTTAAAGAAGAGAATGAGCGCATCATGAACATGGGTGGTGAGCCAGCTATTGCTGAGCCGATTCTTCTTGGTGTTACAAGAGCGGCTATCGGAAGTGATAGTGTGATCTCTGCTGCATCGTTCCAAGAGACAACTAAGGTTTTAACAGAAGCATCGATTGCTGCTAAATTTGACTATCTTGAAGATCTAAAAGAGAACGTTATCCTCGGACGTATGATCCCAGTTGGAACTGGTTTTTATAAAGATAAAAAAGTAAAAATCAAAGAAAACTAATACTTCAAGCCCCTATTTTTGGGGCTTAACTACTTTATAAAATTAAATCAATTAAAAATTTATAAGCTATTAACTATCACCTAATAAAATCCTTATCTTTAAATCACATCATGGAGAATTTATGAAAAACGTTGATCTTGGACTTTTATTTATACGTTTAGGACTTGGTATCTGCCTTTTTATGCATGGTTTTGGTAAAATTTTACATGGACTTAGTGGAGTAAAAGGTATATTAGTAAATGCTGGATTACCTGGATTTTTGGCATATTTTTCTTACCTTGGAGAGCTCTTAGCACCCATCATGTTAATTATTGGTTTTTATTCAAGAGTAGGCGCTATCCTAGTTTTAGGTACTAGTATTACTATTTTATACTCGTACTATGGATTTGCAAATTTATTTGCATTAAATGAGGTTAATGGCTTTAAATCGGAACTTATCTATCTTTATATTGCTATTTCACTTTGTATTCTTTTGATAGGTAGTGGCAAATATGCTATCAAACAAGACTAATACAAAATAAAGACAGCAGAGTTTTATAAAATCAAGAATTTATAAAATCAAGAATTAGATGAGTAAGTCTAACTTATTAACCGTTATTTAAGTTTATTTTAAATAAAATTAGGTCTTTTTAATAAATTTAGTTGAAAGGAATTATTGTGCCAACCATAAATCAATTGGTCAGAAAAGAACGCAAGAAAGTGACTGTTAAGTCAAAATCTCCAGCGTTAAAAGAGTGCCCTCAAAGAAGAGGAGTTTGCACTAGGGTTTATACTACAACTCCTAAAAAACCAAACTCAGCTTTGAGGAAAGTTGCCAAAGTCAGGCTAACAAGCGGTTTTGAAGTCATCAGCTATATCGGTGGTGAAGGTCACAACCTACAAGAACACAGTATCGTTTTAGTTCGCGGCGGTAGGGTTAAAGACTTACCAGGTGTTAAATATCACATCGTTCGTGGTGCACTTGATACTGCTGGTGTTGCAAAAAGAACAGTTTCTCGTTCTAAATATGGTGCGAAACGCCCTAAAGCTGGCGCTGCAGCTGCAACAAAAAAGTAAAAATTTAGGTTCGCAGACGTTGCTAAAATTTGCAAACGTTTGAGTAAAATTTCATAAAAATTTGAAGGAAAGATCAAAATGAGAAGAAGAAAAGCCCCTGTAAGGGAAGTCTTACCTGATCCGATTTACGGAAATAAAATAATCACTAAATTTATTAATTCTCTTATGTATGATGGCAAAAAAAGCGTCGCTACTGAGATAATGTATGGTGCTATTAAAGCCATAGAAAAGAAAAATGCTGAGGTTAAAGGCATTGACGTTTTTAACGATGCTATTGAAAATGTAAAACCTATTTTAGAAGTTAAATCACGCCGTGTTGGTGGTGCTACTTATCAAGTACCAGTTGAGGTTCGCCCAGCTCGCCAACAAGCTCTTGCTATTCGCTGGCTTATAACTTACGCTAGAAAGAGAAGCGAAAGAACTATGATAGATAAACTAGCGAATGAGCTCTTAGATGCGGCAAACTCAAAAGGTGCATCTTTCAAGAAGAAGGAAGATACTTACAAGATGGCAGAGGCTAATAAAGCATTTGCTCACTACCGCTGGTAAGAAAGAATTAGTATGGCAGAGAGAAAAACGCCTTTACATAAGGTAAGAAATATTGGTATTGCGGCTCATATTGATGCTGGAAAGACAACTACTAGTGAGAGAATTTTATTTTTTACTGGTATGAGCCATAAAATAGGCGAGGTTCATGATGGTGCTGCTACCATGGACTGGATGGAACAAGAAAAAGAGCGTGGTATTACTATTACTTCGGCTGCAACTACGGCATTTTGGAAGGGTTATCAAATAAACCTAATTGACACTCCGGGACACGTTGACTTTACTATCGAAGTTGAGCGTTCTATGCGTGTTCTTGACGGTGCTGTTTCAGTATTTTGTTCTGTTGGCGGTGTTCAACCACAATCAGAAACTGTTTGGAGACAAGCAAATAAATATCATGTGCCAAGAATCGTTTTTGTTAATAAAATGGATAGAATTGGTGCAAATTTCTTTAGAGTTGAAGAGCAGATTAGGGAAAGACTAAAAGCAAACCCTATTCCTATTCAAATTCCTATAGGTGCCGAAGATAACTTTAGAGGTGTGGTTGACCTTGTAAGAATGAAAGCTTACGTTTGGAATGATGAGAAAAAGCCAACTGACTATGTTGAAGAAGAAATTCCAGCTGAAGTTAAAGATAAAGCAGAGGAATACCGTGCAAAACTAATCGAAGCAGTTTCAGAGACGGATGATAGCTTGATGGAGAAATTTTTTGCTGGTGAAGAGCTAAGTGAAGAAGAGATCAAAAAAGGCATAAAAGCAGGGTGCTTGAGAATGACTATCACGCCTATGCTTTGTGGAACCGCGTTTAAAAACAAGGGTATTCAACCTCTACTTGATGCTGTTGTTGATTACTTGCCAGCTCCAGATGAAATTGAAGCTATTAAAGGCGTATATGAAGATGGTACTGAAGTAACTGTTGAAAGCACTGATAATGGGGAATTTGCAGCTCTTGCATTTAAGATTATGACTGACCCATTTGTTGGACAGCTAACATTTATTCGTGTTTATAGAGGAAGCTTGGAAAGTGGTAGCTATGCTTATAATACTGTTCAAGATAGTAAAGAGAGAATCGGTCGCTTGCTAAAAATGCACTCAAATAAACGTGAAGAGATTACTGAGCTTTTCGCTGGTGAGATCGGCGCTGTTGTTGGTCTAAAAAATACTCTAACAGGTGATACTCTAGCTAGTGAAAAAGATAAAGTTATTCTTGAAAGAATGGACTTTCCAGAGCCAGTTATTAGTGTTGCGGTTGAGCCAAAAACAAAAGCAGACCAGGAAAAAATGGCAATAGCGCTTCAAAAACTAGCTCAAGAAGATCCAAGTTTTAGAGTTAGCACAGACGAAGAGAGCGGTCAAACTATTATTAGTGGTATGGGTGAGCTTCACCTTGAGATCATTGTTGATCGTATGCTTCGTGAATTTAAAGTTGATGCTGAAGTTGGTCAACCACAAGTTGCTTATCGCGAAACTATTCGTAAGACAGTTGAGCAGGAATATAAGTATGCTAAACAATCAGGCGGTCGTGGTCAATATGGTCACGTATTTTTACGTATTGAGCCGCTCCCAGCTGCTAGTGGATTTGAGTTTGTCAATGATATCAAAGGTGGTGTTGTTCCAAAAGAATATATCCCAGCTGTTGAAAAAGGTTGTAAAGAGGCACTTCAAAGTGGTATTCTTGCTGGTTATCCAGTCGAAGATGTTAAAGTTACACTATTTGATGGTAGCTACCATGAAGTTGACTCATCTGAAATGGCATTTAAGCTTGCTGCTTCAATGGGCTTTAAGGAAGGTGCTAGAAAGGCAGGTGCTGTTATTCTTGAGCCTATGATGAAGGTTGAAGTTGAAACTCCAGAAGAGTATATGGGTGATGTTATAGGCGATCTTAATAAACGCCGTGGCCAAGTAAATTCAATGGATGATAGAAATGGTGTGAAGATCATTGCAGCTTATTGTCCATTAGCTCAAATGTTTGGCTATTCAACAGATCTTCGCTCAATGACTCAAGGTCGTGCAACTTATTCAATGGAATTTGATCACTACGAAGAAGTTCCTAAAAACGTAAGTGATGAAATCATTAAAAAGAGAAATGGCTAATTAACCAAAGAAGGGCAGAGTAATCTGTCCTTTAAAAATTATTTATTCTGATAAAATCTATCTACAAAAATATGAATTGTCCTCATAGCTCAGCTGGATAGAGCGTAGAATTCCTAATTCTAAGGCCACAGGTTCGAACCCTGTTGGGGACACCATCATACAATCGCCTTTGTAAAATACAAAGTACTCAAACAAGTGTTTTTTTAAATATACTAAAACGTATAATAAGATATAGCAATTTATAAAAAATATTCTTATGCTGATAGCAAATAGAGTAAAAGAAAAAAATACAAAGAATGGACTTTATAAAAAAGATTATAAGTTATATGCAAACAAGATCACTAAAATCAAAGAAAAATTTTATAAAAAGCTAATGGTAAATGACTATATTTTTTGTCATTCTAGTTGGTTTATCTATAGATGCTTTCGTAATCGATTTAGCTTTTTATCAACATGTTATATTATTAATTTTTATCCAAACTAATAAATTTTATCAACAAAAATTTTTATATATTTAATAATCCGTGCTAACATTTCAAAAATTTATTTAAGGAGAGTAGATGAAAAAAATTTTACTTTTAGGAGCTGTTTGTTGTATGTTGTCAGCTGATGTTAAAACTGTTAATATAAGCCCAGATGAGATCAAAAAATATGATCAAATTATCGATATAAGAACTCCATCTGAGTGGCAAGAGACTGGCGTTATCGCAGGTGCAAAGACTATAACTTTTAATCCAAACGATAAGAGTGCATTTTTAGAGGAGCTTTCAAAGGCAGTTGATGTCAAAAAACCTATTGCTCTTGTTTGTAGAAGTGGCAGAAGAAGTACAGCAGCAGCCGCAGCGATAGATAGCTCGGATCTTAAGATAATAAATTTAGATGGAGGTATGAGTAGCTTGATCGAGCAAGGCTATAAAACTACGCCTTATAAAAAATAGACAAATTTTGTAATCCTACATTTGACTATAAGATAAATTTATTTTGTAGTCAAATTTTATATCAAATAATAAAATTTATTATTTGATTAACCACCGATTAACTCTAGCTATATATAATTTCATCATATTTATAATAAAGAAGGAAACAAAATGTCAAAAGTTATTTTACAATTAAATGTTATTCAGGCTGATGCAAATGCACTTTATATTAAATTTCACGATCTTCACTGGAATGTAAAAGGTATTCAATTTTTTAGCGTTCATGAATACACAGAAAAAGCTTATGAAGATATGAGTGAGATATTTGATGATGCAGCTGAGAGAGCTCTTATGCTTGGTGGCAGACCTATCGTCAAGGCTGAAGAGCTAGCAAAAGTTACTCACATAAAACACGAGCCAAAAGAAATTTACACTCCAACTGAGGTTTTAGAGATTGTCTTGGCTGATTATAAACACCTTTTGGGCGAGTTTAAAAAGCTTGACGAGCTTGCAGAAGGCGATACAACAACTCAAATGTATGCACAAGATCAAATCGCAAAATTTGAAAAAGCCATCTGGATGCTAAACGCAACACTTAGCAAATAACTACTAGCGGGAGTTTTCCCGCTCTATCTAAATAAATTTTACTTTTTGGCGATATTGATTTTATAAAATTTAAGGAGCCAAAATGAAAATTTTTCAAATCGCAAACTCATATAATAGTTCAAGTATAAAAGAAAATATAAAATCAGAAATTTCACTTCATAAAGATGAAAAGGATATCTCTAAAAAAGAGTCTGAAATTACAAATTTAACAGCCAAAGACATTTCAAATAGCTATTTTTTCCAGTATCAAAAAGAGATCGTTAAAAGTAGTAGTTCAAATTTATTAGCTCAAGGTGGCTTAAGCTTTAATGCGCCTAAAAATTTATCAGAAATTTTATCAGGCCTTGATCTTGCAAATATCGGCTATAATGGTAAATCTTTAAACGAGCTAACTAGTGACGAGGCAAATGATCTTATTAGTGAGAATGGATTTTTTGGTATCGCAAATACGGCTGAGAGGATAGCTAGCTTTGTGCTAAATGGTGCAGGTGATGATGTGAAAAAACTAAAAGCTGGTAGAGAGGGCGTGGCAAAGGGTTTTGAGGATGCGAAGAAAATTTGGGGAGGCGAGCTTCCTGAAATTTCACAAAAGACTATTGAAAAGACCCTTGAGACACTTGATAAAAAGATCGCCGAGCTTGGCGGTAACGTTTTAAATGTTTCAGCTTAACTATTTTAGGCAGGCTCGCCTAAGATAAATTTGTATGATTGTGTATATAAATTTAGATACGAGCCTTTAATTTCCCGCAAAATTTATTTAATCTTAAAAGTTATACTTCGCCGTTTTACACTAAGGAGAAGAGATGAAAGCTAAAATTTTACTTACACTGACAGCTGCTATCATGTTTTTGGGTTGCTCATTTTTTGAGGACAACCCGCCAGTACGAAAACAGCCAAGACAGGTCATGCAAAATACACCAGCAAAAAGCTCGATCAAAGGTTTTATAAAAGAGGTTACATATAAAGATTCAAAATACTGCTATGAAATAGTGGCGAGCGATACAAAAAACCACAAACTCAATAAAGCAAATTTTTGTGCAAATAGATACTATTATGATAAAGGCGACTTAGTCTATGCGACCTTTTATGCAGATAAACTTATAGATATGCTTCTTATAAAAGAGGGTGGCTCTAGTGGCTTATATAATGGTATAAAAAAGCCACAAAATGAAGTGATTATTAAAAGAAAAAATGTAAAAACAAATATCGAAGTGCCAAAAGAGGAAAAAATTTCTTTTTAATTACCGTTGATTTACTGCTTGCTTATATAATTTCAACAGCAATCAAAACTAGAACTCCTTTTAAGGGGCAAGCAACGGCCCCTTTTTATTTTACTCCACTTTTTAAGATACTTTTTAAGGGCCAAATTATCAAAATATACTTTTTTAGTTAAAATCAGTAAACGATTGGTAACAAAAATTAAAAATTTTATGATTTTTTAAGCTTTAAATTAAAATTTATAGATTATAATCATTGTCACAAAACCTTAAAAGGAGAAAAAATGAGACTAACAAAAATTAGTTTAGCCACTTTGGTTGCTTTAGGTGCATTTTCAAGTGTAGCAAGTGCTACCCCACTTGAAGAAGCTATAAAAAATGTAGATCTTTCAGGATTTGCAAGATATAGATATACAAATACTCACAATAAAGATACAGAGCAAAGTGATGTTACAAAAAAAAGCAAAGCTAATCATCAATTTAGAATGGTTACAAACTTTAAAGCCGCTATTGATGATAACTTCTTTGGAGTTATTGGTTTAAGATACAACTCTGCTGATGGTTCAGGTGACAACGCAGGTACGGGTACAGACAAAACAGATACAACTACAAGTTTCAATGTTCATCAGTTTTACCTAGGCTACAACGTAGGTGGTACTACTATCACAGCTGGTAAACAAGCTATTGGTTCATACTTTACTGATGATGCAGTTGGTACAGGTGTAAGAGTAGTAAATAAAGATATCGAGGGTCTTACACTTACAGCTTTAGCATTTGATGCACTAGAAGGCAGTGATTGGTATAATGGTGAGTTATATGAAACGGCAACGGGTAGTTTTGGAACTTATGATGTTGGCAACTTGTATGCAGCTGGTATCGCTGGCTCATATGATCCTATAAACTTCCAGCTATGGTATGCTAGCTTAACAAATTTGGCTGATCTGCTTGCGGCTGATGTTTCAGCAAATTTTGCTATTACTAATGATATTTCTTTAGGTGCAAGACTTAACTATGTAAACAGTACAGTTGATGCTAGTGCAAAAAACATAGGATATAATGATGGCAATTTCTATGCTGGCGAACTTTCAACTTCACTATTTGGTCTCGATCTAGCTGGTGGTTATATCGGTTGGAAATCTCAAGATAAAGCTATTTCAGCATTCTCATTTGAAGACCAAGGTGACCTAATAGATGTTGGCGAAGATGTATTTGACTGGACACATGCAGAAGGCAAAGGTAACTTCTTCTATGCAACAAGTGCATATGCATTTGATAAATTTACAGTTGGCTTGGATTATGTAAAAGGCAATATAAAAACTGCAGGAGCAAATAATCAAGATGTAAAAGAGAAAATAGAAGAATTTGTTCCAAGATTTGCTTATCAATACAGCAAAAAGTTGAAATTTAGCTCATTCTACTCTTTCCAAACACATAAATTTGCTAATGATGAGAAAAAGAAAGAAGATAAATTCAGATTTGAGGCTAAATACTCATTCTAATCGTAGCTCATTAATCAACTTATGATATAATCCCGGGTCGGAGCAATCTGATCCGGGATTTTTAAATTTAGAGCAAAATTTCAAGGAAAATTATGAAAAGTATTAAAATTTCTTTTTTGGCGTGTTTTTTGGTGGCAAATGCCTTTGCAGCTTCACAAGTCTACTATATAGAAGCTCGTGGTGAGTTTGGTAAAGAACTTGCTGAAATGGCAAAAAAGCAGGCTAATGATAGAAATGAAAAAGTAAATGTCTATGTTGATGAAGATCCAAGACGTTATAAAGATAATAGAATTTTAAAATTAGGCGTTGATAGAAAGGGCAGATATAGTGTTTCTTTGGGTAAGGAGCTTTATGAAAAGCAATGTGCTAGCTGTCATGGCGAGAATGCTGATAAAAGGCCATTTGGTTCAACGCCTCTAAAAAATATAGATGCTAAGGATATTGAAGATAGCATCATCTCTTATAGAAGTGACTCAAGTTTCGGTGGAAGCGGTAAAAATGTAATGCAAAACCAAGCTAAAATTCTTTCAAATAATGACCTTGGTGCGATTCTTGCCTATCTAAAAGGCAAAGATGCATTTGCTGAACAAGACGCAAATGAAAACAAACCAGTCTCTACTCAAACAAAGCAAGGTAGTTATTTAAGATAATTTTCACTTTGATAGCTTTGTCATAATATAAATAAAAGGAAGCAGATGTTAAATCCAAAATCATTATTTTTAAGTATGGGCTCAGCTATCGTTTTGATGATAATCTTTGCCATAGCTAGCGGAGCCGCTACGATAATAGAAAGTAAAACTAGTACAGAAGCTGCATGGTACTATGTTTATGGTGCCAGCTGGTTTGCTATCATTCAACTACTGCTTGGTATAAATTTGACCTATAATATCTTTAGATATAACTTAATCGATCCAAAAAAACTCCCTTCGCTTACCTTTCACCTTGGTTTTATCGTTATCTTAATCGGTGCTGGTATAACAAGATATCTTGGCTTTGAGGCTGATATGCATATAAGAGAAAAAACTCAGTCAAATATCGTTACGACAAAAATATCCTATTTAAATTTAACCGCATTAAACGATAATGGAGAAGAGATAAACGCTGCTTTGCCACTAGGAATTTCTGATGCAAAAAAAGGTTTTGATCTAAAGCTAAAAATAGCAGATAATGAAGCTAATTTAAAATTTAAAGAATTTGTGCCAAATGCAAGTTATAAGTTTGTGGATGATAAAAACGGGCAACCAGTAGTGGAATTTGTGGTTTCAAACGAGAGTGAAAGTGAAGAAATCTTCTTGTTAGAAGAAGAGGAAGCAAGAGTTGCAGATATTAGTTTTATCTTTAATGCTAAGCCAGACGAAAGCAAAAAATATGTGCTTTTTAAATTAGTGGATGGAAATTTTACAGTTACTTCAAATACTGATCTTTCAAAATTTACAATGAGTGATAGCTCAAAAACTGAGTTAAAAGCTGGTAGTGTAAATGATTTTGGCATGGGCAGTCTTTATACTATTTCAAATATAAATTTTGCTCCAAGATTAGTTTCAGCTCATGCCTCAAGGAAGCTAGTTAGCACAAAAGATAGCGAATTTAACGCCTTGATAGCTGAATTAAATTATAAAGGCGAGAGTAAAGAGATGCATATTTTTTATAACCTAACAGAGCCTTCACGCTTGGCTGTGGCTGGACAAAAATTTAACGCTTCATGGGGTGCGCAGCAAGTTAAACTCCCGTTTAGCCTATACTTAAAAGACTTTGAGCTTAAAAGATATCCTGGCTCAAATTCGCCTATGAGCTATTCAAGTGAAGTTATTGTAAAAGATGATACAAACATGTCAGGGCTTGACTATAAAATTTATATGAATCACGTGCTTGACTATGATGGCTATAGATTTTTCCAAAGTTCATACGATACAGATGAAAAAGGAACCATTCTCTCTGTCAATAAAGATCCAGGTAAGATACCAACTTATATCGGCTACTTTCTACTTGGGCTTGGATTTGTGTTAAATGTTATAAATCCTGGTAGCCGTTTTAGAAAACTAGCTAAGTTAATCGATAATGAATCGACAAAAGGCAGTAAAAAGTTTGTTGCTCTTATTGCCATTATGCTTTTAAGTTTAAATTTTAGCTCATTAAAGGCTGAAGACTTTTTGCCTAATATCAGCAAAGAGCACACACAAAAGCTTTCTAGACTTATTGTGCAAAGCTCAGATGGTAGAATGAAGCCATTTGACACTCTTAGTAAAGAAATTTTAAATAAAATACATAGAAGCGAGAACATAAATAGCCTAAACTCTAATCAAGCTATGCTTTCAATAATGGTAACGCCTGATTTTTGGCGAAGTGAAAAAATTATCTCACTTGGACAAAGCAAGGAGCTAAAAAAAGAGCTTGGCATAGATGAAAATGCAAAATATGCAAGTTTTAATGATTTTTTTAGAGCCACAAAAGATGGCGGAAGTGAATATAAACTTACAAAATTTGCCGAAATTGCTAATCGTAAGCATCCTGGATCACGCAATACATTTGATAAAGATGTGATAAAGATCGACGAGAGATTGAATGTTTTTTATATGATATTTATTGGTGAAATTTTTAAAATTTTTCCAAAACAAGATGACCCGTCAAACTCTTGGTATTCGCCTGCTAGTGCAATGATGTACTTTCCGCCTAAGGAGGTCGATCTAGTCATCAATATGATGAGAGAGTATTTTGCAGCAGTTGATGCGGCAACAAAAGATAGTGATTGGAGTAAGGCTGATGCTGCACTTGATAAAATTTCAGCCTATCAGCAAAAGTACGGCTCTGCTGTAATGCCAAGTGAAGAAAAGATAAATATAGAAATTTTGTTTAATAAAATTCAAATTTTTGAACGATTGACGCCGGTTTATCTTTTGGCTGGCCTTGCACTTTTATTTTTTGTTTTTGTTAAAATGCTAGCTCCAAATGTTCAGATAAATGGTATTGTAAGGGTTGTATATATTGTAAATTTACTAGCTTTTCTTGCTCATACTGTTGGACTTGGACTTCGTTGGTACATTGCTGAGCATGCGCCTTGGAGTAACGCTTATGAATCAATGGTCTATATCGCTTGGGCTTTAGGATTTTCTGGTATCGTCTTTGCAAAACGTAGCCCTATCGCTCTTGCTCTTACGTCTATATTGGCTGGTGTTACATTATTTGTTGCACACCTTAGCTGGATGGATCCGCAGATCACTACACTTGTGCCAGTGCTTCAAAGCTACTGGCTAACAATACATGTTTCTGTCATTACTGCAAGTTATGGATTTTTAGGGCTTTGCGCGTTACTTGGTGGCTTTACTCTATTACTTATCATTTTGCAAAATAAGAAAAAGCCAAATCCAGAAATTTCTCGCAATATCCTCGAAGCCACCCGCATAAATGAGATGGCTATGATACTAGGACTTAGTTTACTTACTCTTGGAAATTTCCTGGGCGGTGTTTGGGCGAACGAGAGTTGGGGTAGATATTGGGGCTGGGATAGCAAGGAGACTTGGGCATTAGTTTCGATACTTGTTTATGCCGCAGTTCTTCATATAAGATTTATTCCAAAGCTAAATAACCAGTATGCATTTGCAGTGGCTTCATTCTTTGCTTATTGGTCGATTATTATGACTTATTTTGGCGTAAATTTTTATTTAGCTGGTATGCACTCGTATGCAGCTGGCGATCCATTGCCAGTGCCTGATTTTGTCTGGATTAGTATCGTGATAATGGTGCTTATGAGTATTTTGGCATTTACAAAGCGATCACTTTGCTCAAGGCTTTAGATGCTAATAAAAGGTCTAATAGTTTTCTTTATTGTATTGCTATTAATTGCAATTTGTGTGTTAATCTATATACTTTTAAGAAATAGGGATTATAGCACCGAAACAAAGGAGCTTGTATTAGAAAAAGAAGAGATAACGATCGAAAAGCTTGAAAAGCTTGCGGGTGATAATAATTTAAGCAAAAACGAGCTTTTCGAACTTATTCAAATCTTTGTAGGGAATTTTAGTATACCAGCTAAAAATAACCAAGTCATGCCAAAAGAGGCAAACAACTATATAAATTTCATAATTTTGATCTGCTCTCATAAAAATTCTGATGCAAAGCTCATCAGTTTTTTAGATAAAGAGGCTAAAAAGAAAAATCCAAGCTATATTGTCGAGATAGAAGAGAGTGAGAAAATCGGCATAGAAAATCGCAAAAATCGTAGATAAATTTATTTAAAAAAGTGTAGTTAAAATATCTTAAAATTAAATTTGGTATAAAAATGAGTTCTTATGATATTGATTCTATGTATGTGATATTTCTTATTTTCTTTTCAATCGTATTGCCAATATTTTTGATAATCCCAGCAGGTAGATATAATATAAAGGTTTATGCGAGTAATTTTGATCTAATCGGACTTCATCTAATTTTTCCAATCATTATATTACCTACTTTGGTAAGTGCTTTTATTTTAGTTTGTAGCTTTTTAAATATTTCAGATTATGCTGGTTTAAGCTTTGTATTCTATGCTTTTTTGATTCTAATGATGGCCTATATAATTTATGGTTTTTATGTTTGTATCAGATACAACTACGGCTTTTTTCATTGTATCGTAGCGCTTTTCTTAAGATTTAATTATGTTATGCCGCTTATTTATCTGCTCTTTTTAGGCGGAAAAAACTACAAAGATGACAAAGAGATAACTTCTAAAAATATTAAAGACTTAAAATTTTTTGATCAGTTTAGATTTTCCATTTATAATTTAATTGCTATTAGAAACTAAAAGTATTTTAAGAGCATTAAAGGTTTTGCAATTAGAGAAAATGCCAAAAAGCAAGAGAAATTTTTATATTTAGCTTTTGCTTAGTTTTTATATCTTTCTTATCCTTAAATTTTAGTCTAAAGCAGGCTTTTGTTTTGTCTTATCGTTTTTAAGCTTATCTTTTTTGGCTTCAAACTCAGCTATTACATTTGCATCAGGAAATAAATATCCATCTTCAACCATCAGATCAACTGCTTTTTTAAACATAGGCAACGCACTTTGAGCGCCGAAGTAGTAGTAAGGTCTTTTAGGATCCCTTGCTAAAACGCCTATTGTGTAGCTATTGCCTCTTGTATCATTTACAAAGCCAAAAAATGAGCCATTGTAGGTATTGCTGTATCCACCACTACCTGAGGCAATGTGTGCAGTTCCAGTCTTGCCACCTATCTCAAGCCCTGGCGTAAAGGCTTTTAGTCCAGTACCTTTCTCAACCGTTTTTATTAAAATTCTCTTCATTATCTTTGCGGTTTCTTGTGATATAACTTGAGATGGCTCGGACTTTGGCAAATCGTATCTTTTTCCATTTCTCTCTAAGTAGGCAACCATGTGAGGAGTAACTTCAATGCCTTTATTATTAAATGTATTATAGGCTTTTAAAAGCTGCATAAATGTAGCTTGCAAGCCGTATCCGTAGCTCACAGTCGCCTTATATGTCGATGAGTTTAGCTTTGTAACTGTTGGCATCATACCTACTTGCTCATAAGGTAGATCTATGCCTGTTTTTCTTGAAAAGCCAAAATTTAAAAGTCCTTGATAAATTTGTGGCCCATTTAAACGCTCAACAAGCTGAATCATGCCGATGTTTGAACTGTGCACGATTATATCTTCAGCGCTCATAAAAGGCTCTGGATGGGTATCTTTGATCATCCTTTTGCCAAGTTGGTATCGGCCATTATAGGTATTTACAAGCTCAAATGGATTTACTTTTTTCTCCTGAAGTAAGATAGAAAATATAAATGGCTTAAAAACTGAACCAACTTCATAAGCATATTCACTAACGGTAGAGTTTAGAGCGCTATAATCTTGCTTTCTTATGTTTGAAGGATCATATCTTGAGCTAGAAGCTAGAGCTAAAATTTCTCCATTTTTGCTATTCATTATGCATATGACTAACTCTTTTGCATCTAGAAATTCACGCTTTTCATCTAGAATTTGCTCTAGTTTAGTTTGAAATTTTAATGGTATAGAGAGCACCGCATTGTAGCCATCTACTCTTGTTGCTAAATTTGAGTCACTTGTTAAAATGATATTATTTCCAATATCACGAGGCCCTAAAATTTTTGCATTTTGTATAGGGGCTAAATAATCTTCATAATATCTCTCAAGACCTTTTACGCCTTTGCTTTTTGTAAGTGCGTCACTTTCAGTTTTGCTCACGTAGCCAATAGCTGGTGTGAGGGCATCTTTTGACATAAATTTACGATTTTGTCCGCTTTCCATTACTCTCATGCCCTGAAATGAAGCAAGTCCTGTTTTTGGATCAAGGTATGAAACCAAAATGCTCTTGCGATTTAGCTTTCTTGAAAGCTCTTGAAGGTAGGTAGCGCCCTTTGCATCAATACTATATGAGAGCGTAACGATACCTTTTGTGCCATTTATGATCTTTCTTACTTTGTTTGGATCGTCGCCACTGTAAAGCGAATATAGTTTGATAAACATCTCTTTTTTATTAGGATCGATGTTTCTAGTATCAAGCATCACTTTGTAGAGTTTTTGGCTTGAAGAGATGCTAAAGCCATCTTTTGTGATTATATTGCCACGAATTGCTGTGTTTATATCGCTTGTTTGAAGCCTAGGAAGCTTTCGCTCGATACTTGCTCTATAAAATATGACAAGTACAAATATTGAAATTCCAAAAGTAATTAATAAAAAAAGTATGGTTATTTTTGATTTTCTGGAATTCATTAATGACTTAAATTTGTGTTCTAGAAATTTCTTTATAAGCGCTTAGTGCTTTGTTACGAATTTCTAGCATAAGCTTCATGCTAGTCTCTGCTTTGCCTATCGCAATAGCAGCTTGGTGTAGGTCTTTTACCTCGCCAGTTGCAAGGTCGGCTATGGCCTTATCTGCATTGATTTGGACTTTATTTAGCTCTTTTAAAGAGTCATTTAGAGCATTTTCAAAGCCGCCTTCTTCGCCTGCTTTCGCTATTTTATTTGAATTTTCATTTTTATTTATTTTGTCTAAATTTATACTATTTATCATTATGCTTGTCCTGAAATAAGTGATATCGCACTTTGTGCTATTGTTTTTGCATTTTGAAAGGCTGCTACGTTTGCTTGGTATGCCCTTGTTGCTTCAAGTAGGTCAGACATCTCAATGACCGGATTTATATTTGGAAATGCGACGTAGCCATTTGCATTTGCGTCTGGATGGCTCGGGTCATATTTTAGCTGAAAGTCCTTATCGTCACGCACCACTTTATCCACGATCACGCTAGTTAGGGTAGGGTGAGCGTTTCTTGGTGAGCTTGGGTCGTCGAGTGGATTTTCATACTCGAGTAGACTTTGTGCGCTTTTAAGCTGATCGTTTAAAATTTTATCAAAATTCATCTCTTTAAAGATGACCTCTTGCCTTCTATATGGTCCGCCTTCGGCCGTTCTTGTGGTTTGAGCATTTGCTATGTTTGAGCTGATGACGTTCATTCTGAAACGTTGTGCGCTTAGTCCGTATCCACTAATATCAAAATCATTTAAGTATGACATCATCTCTCCTAGTTCTTAGCGCTTGCGTCTATTACGTTTTTAAAGATATTACTTTGAGCCTTGTAGGCGTTATCAAGGGCGTTTATCATAACTGTGTTTTTACCCATTTCTGTTGTCTCAACATCAAGATCAACTGTATTTGCGTCATTTCTAGCCATGTGACCATCACGCAAGAAAATTTGAGCTGTGTCGCTTTTTGGAAAATCAACTGCAGCCATATGCGCTTCGTTTGTCTTAGCAAGTTGTAGTTTTTTTTGGCTTGAAGTGTTATAAATTTCATTTGCTTTTTCTTTTAAAACATCTTCAAATCTTATATCTCTAGCTTTATAAAATGGTGTATCAACGTTTGCAAGATTGCCAGAGATTAGTTTTTGGCGTAGTTCTCTGCCTGCAAGAGCTGATTCAACAAGTGGGCTAGATTTTGATTTATCTAAAACAAACATTTAAAATCCTTATGAAATTTCATATTTTTATAAGCAAACGATGTTCCAAATATAGGGTAAATTTATTTTGTCTCATAAATTTTTGCCAGATCTTCTTTCATTTTTGTGACTTTTATACCACCAAGATAGTATTTTACCCCGTATTGTCCGCTATCTACGTCTGTTAAAATTTGATATTCGCCATTTTTTATCACGACCTTAAAAGGTAGTGCGATCTCGTGTTTATATTCGATGTCTCTTACGATTTGCTCGGCAAGTCTGTCATTTATCTTTTGATCGTTTGTTATGAAATAATAAGCATTAAATTTTTGCATAAATTCGTGCAAAACATACTCATTTGTGATATTTTCAAAATGAGTTAGTCCAATTAGTGTAAATTTATCTTTGTTTTCAAGCTGATATTTTGTAAGCTCAGCTGCCTCTTTTTGACAAGGCGGGCAAAATGTGCCAAAAATGTCGATCATTAAAACCTTATTTTCATCATTTTTGATAGCAAAGCCGCGGTCTTTTCGAACTAAAATAAGCTCTTTGCCGTTTACGTCTATAAGCTTAACCTCTTCGTTTGGACTAAATTCTTTAAAATTTATACTACCGCTCTCGTCCTCATCGCAACCAAAAAAAGCAAATAAAGTGATTATTAAAACAAGCAAATTCTTCATCTTATCCCTTAAACGTATCTTTTTATGGCAGCTCTTGCCTCTTTGTCTGCCTCGCGTCTTTTTAGAGTCTCGCGTTTATCGTGTAAATTTTTACCTTTTGCAAGGGCAAGCCTTGCTTTTACGATGTTTTTATCGCTTAGATAAAGTGCTAGGACAACTAGTGTCAGCCCATCTTGTGAGACTTGACCGAAAATTTTATCGATCTGCTTTCTATGCATCAAAAGTTTTCTGGCTGCTCGCTCATTTGGACGAAATGCGCTATGTGTGGTCTCAAGATAGCTGATATGTGCGTTTAATAAAAAAAGCTCGCCCTTTATGACGCGCACAAAGCTATCTTTTAAATTTGCTCTGCCAGCCCTCAGTGCCTTGACCTCGCTACCTTTTAAAACGATGCCGGCCTCGAAGGTTTCAAGTATGCTAAAGTCATGCAAAGCTTTTTTATTTTTTGCTAGATCTTTTATCAAAATTTTACCTTTTATTTTATGCTAAATACGCTACTGCCGCTACCACTTAGGAATTTATCTTTAAACTCATTCATTTGTGGATAGAGCTTAAAGCATGGGGCAAAAAGATCGTTTAGCTCCTCGTTTTTATAAATTTCAAGTAGCTCTTTGCTTTTTAAATTTTGCATCTTTTTTGCAGCATTAACGTCTATGTATTGTAAGAAATTGCTTCTAAATTCTTGATAAACCATCGGTGTGGAGCAAAAAACATTTGGCGTGAAGATATTTAAATTTGGCACTTCATCGTTAAAATCTTCTATGATCTCGCCTATGCCGCTTACATTTGCTGCCTTGTAGCCACTTACGAAAAAAGCTACATCTGCACCGATTTTGGAGGCTATTTGCATCAAATTTTCATGTTTTATATTTAAATTTAGTTCGTCATTTACCATTAGCAAAAAGGTGGCGGCATTTGAACTACCTCCACCAAGGCCCGCACCAATTGGGATATTTTTGTTGATGATGATTTTATGAGAGCTAAAAAACTCGTCGAGCTCGTTTGAAAAGCCGGCTCTTTTTAGCTCATCTGCCGCTTTTTGGATGATGTTATCTTTTATATCGTGGTTATTGCATTCTATGGCAAATGAATTTGACTTTTTAAAATAAATTTCATCAAAAAGTTGCTCACAGAGGATAAAACGCGATAAAATTTCGTGGTAGTTGCCTCTAGTGCCAACTACCTTCAAAAAGACATTGATCTTTGCAAAGCTTTTCATTTCTCGATTTTTTTGGCTAGCTCGTGGATATCGGCTTCGCTTGCAGTTTTTGTGGCATGGATATTTTCGTTTTTGATATCGTTTGCTAGTTCGCTTCTTAGTATCATTGTATTTCGTGGCGCTTCTATACCGAGTTTAACAGTATTTTTTGAAATATTTACTATGACAACTTTTATGTCATTTCCTATTAAAATTTCTTCATTTTCTTTTCTTGCTAGGATTAACATTTTTCAACCTTATTTAGAGTGTAATTTATAGTATCATCCGTGATTTGGATTACGCTCATAAATTTATCATAATTTAGCAAATAAATTCCTTGCTTTTGTGTTTCAAAATCGTTAATTTTTAATTTCTTACCATCAAGAATATCGTTTATATCCCCAAAGTATGTATTTCCCTGAATATTTAAAAAATCACAAATATTCAAAAATTTTTCATTTTCGTAGCAAAATTTACCTTCACTTATCCTTTTTAATGAGCTTAAAGTTACATTATAACCAAGCTTTTTTCCAAAAATTTCTGCATACGAACGGATATAACTTCCTTCGCTTACGCTTAGACGAATAGTTAAAAATGGGTGCGAATAGTTTAAAATTTGGCTATCAAAAATTTCCATTGTTTCTGTCTTTAGCTCAAATTCTTCGCCGTTTCTAGCTAGCTTATAGGCTCTTGTGCCATTTACGTGCTTGGCGCTAAATTTTGGCGGGATGTAACTTATTCTGCCAGTCAGCTCGCCTCTTATGGCTTCAAGTTTTTCTAAATTTATCTCTTTTACATTTGAAATTTCAGTGATATTTTCATTGTCCATGCTCGGACTACTCGCCCCAAGCCAGATCGTAGCTTCATAGACTTTTGGACTTTTATCTAAAAATCTAAAAAATTTCGTATATGAGCCAAAAGCGACTATTAGGCAGCCACTCGCAAATGGATCAAGTGTGCCTGAAAATCCAGCCTTTTTAACGCCGTATTTTCTCTTTAGTCGCCCTAAAAAGTGGTTTGAACTCATGCCAGCTGGCTTGTTTGCCACGAAGATGGCGTTCATACGGCCTTTTCCACGAAGCTTGACATTATCTCTCTTACATTGCCACCAAAATTTATAGTTAGCTTAAACTCTTTTTTGATCTTGCTAACCGCGCTCACCCTGCCAATACCAAAAATTTTATGCTTAACCAAGTCGCCTTTTTTAAATTCATTACTCTGTTCGATGACTAGCGAGCCATGCGTGATACCGCTCTCACTTAAAAATCTACTCTTATTTAGCCTCGTGCGCTGACCCTTGTAAAAGCGCGAATTTGCAAAGCTTAGGCTAAGTGTCTTTTTGGCTCTTGTTATCGCCACGTACGCAAGCCTGCGCTCCTCTTCGATGTCGCTACCGTCGCCAATGAGCGGGAAAAATCCCTCTTCAAGGCCGATCACAAAAAGGTGCTCAAACTCAAGTCCCTTGCTCGCATGCACGCTCATGATGCTTATAGCCTCGTTGCTAATGCCGTCTTGCTCGCTTGTTAGCGTGATCTCGTTTAAAAACTCTTCTAGATCAAAGCTTGGATTTTGCTTGATCTGATCTTTTAAAACAGCGTAAAACTCGTCGATGTTCGCCGCTCTTTCAGCACCATCTGGCAAGCTCTCGTAGTATTTTTTCACGCCAAATTTAGCTTCAAATTTATCTATGAGGTCAAAAACTGAGCTGCTTTCTTGAAGCTCTTTTAGGCTGTTCGCAAACTCAACAAGTGCCGATTTCACCTTTTTACTAAAGGCTTCATCGTTATCAGAGATATTTGAGATCGCCTCGTAAATGGAAATTTTGCCCTCAAATGCCATTTTTTCAAGCTTATCAAGACTCACTTTGCCTAGTCCTCGTTTTGGGCGATTGATGATGCGCCTTATTGAAAAATCATCGTTTGGATTGTTTATCAGTCTTAGGTAGCTTATGATATCTTTGATCTCGGCTCTTTCGTAAAATTTAACTCCACCGACCATTTTATAAGCGATCTGCTCTTTGTTTAGCCCATCTTCAAGCGAGCGAGAGAGCGCGTTTATGCGATATAAGATCGCAATATCTTTTGCCTGCACACCTTTGCTTAAAAGCTCTTTTATGCATTTTGCGATCTTACCAGCCTCAACGCTCTCATCAAAACTCTCTATCAAATTTACTGCTTCGCCTTCGCCTTTTGTGCCCACAAGCTTCTTGCCAAGGCGGTTACGGTTATGATCTATCAGCTCGTTTGCAGCCTTTAGTATCGCCTCGCTTGAGCGGTAGTTTTTCTCAAGTCTAATGATCTTTACGTCTTTAAACTGATCTTTAAAATTTAAGATATTATCGATCTTTGCGCCGCGCCAGCCGTAGATACTCTGGTCATCATCGCCCACGACGCAGATATTTTCGTGGCATAGACAGAGCTTTTTTAGCAGTTTATACTGAAGGTCGTTTGTGTCTTGATACTCATCGACCATTATGTATTTGTAGCGGTTTGAAATTTCTCTAGCAAGATCTTCGTTTTCGTCTAAAATTTTATAAGTAAGCCCCAATAAATCGTCAAAATCAACAAGATTATTTGTTTTGAGATAATCTTCATATTTTTCATAAATTTGAGCAGCTTGTTTGTAAAAGTTATCCTTGCTCTTATCAAATGAAGAGAAATTTGCGTTTTTATAGACTTCTTCGACGCTTAAAAGTGAGTTTTTATAGTTTGAAATTTCACTTGATAAAATCGCCGTGGCAACTGGACTTTCAAAGCTTTTGATGATACGTTTTTTATCGTCTGTGTCGATGATGACAAAGTTATTTTTTCTGCCAAGCTTTTCTATGTAGAGCTTTAAAAACAAAAGTCCAAATTTGTGAAATGTACAAAGTAGTGGCGAGTAGTTTTTGCCACTTTGGCTTAGCATCGCCATGGCTCTACTGCGCATCTCGTTGGCGGCTTTGTTTGTAAAAGTAAGAGTTAGTGTATTTGCCGCGTCTATACCGACCTCGCCGATGAGGTAAGCAAGCCTAGTTGTGATCGTCTTTGTCTTGCCGCTACCAGCTCCTGCAAGTATGAGCATCGGACCATCTATATGAGTAGCTGCTTCACGCTGGGCTTCGTTTAAATTTGATAGTAATTTTTCCATTTTTTGCTTTTTAAATTTTCTTTTGATTTTAACCAAAAATGCTTAAAATTACTATTTTTTCTTAAATATATCTTTATTTTTAGGATTTTGTAAAAAGACTGAAACCGATTTTTTTGTGTGGTCTGCTTGCTTCTCTTTTGGCTTATGAATAGAAAAATTTACAAGGATCGGGCTATTTTCAACCAAAATTTGAACCACTGCACCGAGCGGAAAGGAGACCACAGAGGCAAAATTTTCACTACCAAAGCCAGCCTCAAAGCTAAGCTCATCTTGCGTTAGTTTCGCACTCTCAAGCGTATAGCCACCAAGTGAAAACATAATGACTGGCATATTAAAGCTTCTACTTATCTCATCTGGCAAGCTTGGCTCAAAGCTAACTAGTGGTAAATTTGCCATAACTGAGAAATTTAGCCCCTTTTCAAGCAAAAAATCAATGCACTCATAGACGTGCATCTTCATCAAAAGCGCAAATTTCTCATCGTCTAAAATTTCGTCTAACATCTTAATCCTTTGAAATTTCTAAAAACTCATCTACTAGTTTTTTGACCTCGTTTATGCCTATCTGCCAGAAATTTTTATCATCTATATCAAAGCCAAATTTACCCACAAGCTCCCTTGGGCTAAGACTCCCGCCAAGGTTCAAAAACTCGGTGTAAATTTCGACAAAATTTTTACATTTACCGCTTTTATAAAGCCCAAAAAGTGCAAGTACAAGAAGCTGCGCGTAAGAGTAAGCGTAGCAGTAAAATGGCGTGTGGATGAAGTGCGGGATGTAGCTCCACCAAATTTTGTAGTAGTCATTTAGCGTGACACTTTTGCCAAACATCTTTTTGCTCTCTCTTAGCCAAATTTTATTTAGCTCATCTAGGCTGATCTCGCCTTCGTGTGCGTGCACAGCCCTTTCAAAGGTGGTGAAATTTATCTGGCGGTAAAGCGTGGCAAATATATCCTCGATCTTGCCAGCGAGCAGTGAAATTTTCTCTTTTTTGCTAAGGCCGTCTTTTACGTGGTCAAAAACTAGCATCTCACAAAAGACTGAAGCCGTCTCAGCCGTGGTTAGCGGAGTGTCTGAGTTTAGGTAGCTTACATTATAAGAGAGCTTTTGATGCACGGCGTGGCCAAGCTCGTGAGCTAGCGTGAAAAGGTCTCTTCGCTGGTTTGTGTGATTTAGCAAAATATAAGGGTGCGTGTCGCTTGATCCAGAGTGAGAAAACGCGCCACCTCGCTTGTTCGGAGCTGGATAAACGTCGATCCAGCCGTCACTAAAGGCGCTTTTGGCTATATCGCCAAATTTAGGTGAAAATGTCCCAAACGCCTTTAAAACTATCTTTTTGCACTCATCAAATTTATACTCGCCCTCACTGCTAAGAGGCGCGTATCTATCGTAATCATAAAGCTTTTTAAGACCTAAAATTTCTCTTTTTCGCTCGTAAAATTTAGAGACTAGGTCAAAATTTTTCTCAGTTACAGCAATTAGCGAATCAACGCTTTTTTTACTGATTTGATTTTCAAGGTGTCTTGGCTCTTCAGGGAGCTTGAAATTTCGTAGCTCGCAGCTTATTTTTAGATCAGTTTTTATCATATTGTATATGTAGCCAAGAAGGTGCTGGTGCTTGCTAAGTTCGTTTGAAAGGCTCTTAGCGGCTAGTTTTCGCACGCTTTGATCGTTGTCATGAAGCTTGGCTAAAATTTCCTCTTCATTTAAAAGCTCACCTTTAAATTTAAACCTCATCTTGCTCATGCTCTCATCAAAAAGCCTCGAAAAGCCCTCAGCCCCAGTGCTTGCAGTGCGAAGCAAGACTCTTTCTTCGGCAACGCTTAGTTGGTGTGGTTTTGCTTTAGCGAGATTGCTTAGATAGTAGCCATATTTTTTAGAGCTTTTGATAATTTCTTCTTGTTTTTTAGGGCTAAACTCATTAAATTTGATCTCAAAAAATATCAAATTTTCATTTGCTTTTGTTGCTATCTCATCGATCTTTGCGTAAAATGCACCCTTGCTTGTATCTTTGGCAAAATTTAAAAAAGCATAAGTCATTACTTTTGAAATTTTAGCTATTAAATTTTCATATTCGCTAAATGCCTTTAAAAACTCGTCTGTTTTTAAATTTTCATAACTTTCAAGGTATTTATCTTTAAATTTCTCGCACTCTTTTTGTAAATTTAGTGCGTTTTGCTCGCACTCTTTTTCGTTTGCAAAAAGTGCTTTTAGATCCCAAATTTGCATATTTATCCTTTAAATTTTTGGGACATTTTACAAAAAAATGGATAAAAGTAAAATTTCAGCCAAAATTTAGCTGAAATTTTATTGAAGGTTAGTTTGAAGTCTCTGATGCCACGGCTGTAAAAAGCACGTCTGATGAGCTATTTAACGCAGTTTCAACTGAGTCTTGGATGACGCCTATTGTAAAGCCAACTGTGACAAACTGCATGGCGATGTCGTTGCCGATACCAAAAAGTCCGCACGCTAATGGCACTAAAAGAAGTGAGCCGCCAGCCACACCAGATGCGCCGCACGCACCAAGAGCTGAGATGAAGCAAAGAAGTAGCGCATCGCCAAATGTAACTGTGATAGATGGGATAGAATTTACCGCAGTAAGCGCTAGGATGCTGATGGTAACTGCTGCACCGCCCATGTTTATGGTGGCACCTAGTGGGATCGAGATCGAGTAAAGCTCCTCTTTTAGACCAAGCTTTTTGCAAAGTGCCATATTTACAGGGATATTTGCGGCCGAGCTTCTTGTAAAAAATGCTGAAATAGCGCTCTCTTTTAGGCAGATCATGACAAGTGGATAAGGATTTTTTCTAGTTAATACAAAAACCATGGCTGGATAGATGATAAATGCGACAACAAGCATTGCTCCAACAAGAACTAAAATCAGTTTTAGATATCCTGCAAGTACTTCAAATCCAGTTTCATGAATGCTAATAGCTACCATACCAAAGATGCCAAATGGAGCTAGTCTAATGATAAATTTAACGATATGAGTCACACCATCGCTTATGTCTTTAAATACTTTTTTGGTCTCAGCTGTGGAGTTTCTAAGTGCGATACCACTACCAACCGCCCAAGTGATTATACCTATATAGTTACCATTTGCTAAAGCATTTATCGGGTTTTCAACCATTTTATAAATGAGATCTTTTAAAACATTAGTAATTCCCTGAGGCGCTGACATATCAGCACTTGCAAGACCTTTTAAAGAAAGCTCCACTGGAAATAAAAAACTAGCAATAACTGCAACAACGGCTGCTAAAAATGTACCAATTAGATAGAGTGTAATGATCTTTTGCATACCTTTTGTATGACCAAAATCTCTTAAAATGATGGATGTTGCCACTAAAACAAAGACAAGAATTGGTGCGATAGCTTTTAAAGCGCCTTTGAATAAATCGCCTAAAACTGAAGCTGAAGCTGCGATAGAATCGGCTGAACTAGCTTTTTCTTTGGCTTCGTTTAGCTGCTTGGCTTCATCTTGACTAAGGTGAGTTTTTATAACTTCATCTACGCTCAAACCACTTTCGTTTTGAATAGTTTGAATTTTAGCTGAGATCTTGTTATAAGGAGCTGCTTCGTAGTGTGTGTAAAAGCCAACTAGGGCACCTAGGATGATACCAACTAAAATTTGAATTATCAAATTTCCATCGGCGTATCTTCTTGCTATGTTTTTAAGCATATTCATTTGACACCTTAATAAATTAGTTTTTTGTTGATTTTAGCTAAACAATTTTTAAATATAAAGAATTTGATAAAGATTAATTAGCTTTTTAAATAGATTTGTTACAATTGCACAAAATTTTAGTTAATAAAAGGATAAAAATGTATCTATTTACCTCTGAAGTTGTAAGTCCGGGCCATCCAGATAAATGTGCTGATATCATCGCTGATAGCATAGTGGATACTATTTTAACGCAAGATCCAAATGGACGCGTCGCTAGCGAAGTTTTTGTGGCTGGAAAAAATATAGTAATAGGCGGAGAGATAAACTCAAAAGTAAAACTCTCTTATAAAGACTATGAAAAGATCGTAAAAGATGCTCTTGCGCATATCGGATATGATGGAAAGAGTAATTTTACAAAAGAGCAGTGTTTGCACCCAGATGATATCGAGGTTAAAGTTTGCATAAATCAACAAAGCCCAGATATAAATCAAGGTGTTGATCAAAGTAGCGGTGAGATCGGAGCGGGCGATCAAGGCATTATGTTTGGTTTTGCAAGCTGCGAAGCGAAAGAATTTATGCCAGCAGCTATAACTTACGCAAGAATGCTTTGCGATAAAGTATATAAATTTGCCAAAGCAAACCCTGATAAGCTTGGCGTTGATATTAAAACGCAAGTTACAATTGATTACGGTAGCAAAGACAACTTTGAAAACTGCAAACCTCAAAGCATCCACACTATCGTTGTCTCTGCTCCTTGCGTGGAGAGCATGAAGATAGAAGAGCTTCGCGCACTAATTCAAAATTTAATAGACGAAACTGGTCTTCCAAAAGAGCTATATAATAAAGAAAAAACGATCATTTACATAAACCCAACAGGCAGATATGTAAACCATAGCTCACTTCACGATAGCGGCCTAACAGGTAGAAAACTAATCGTTGATAGCTTTGGTGGATATAGCCCGATAGGCGGCGGTGCTCAGTCAAGCAAGGACTACACGAAGGTTGATCGCAGCGGACTTTATGCAGCGCGCTGGATAGCTAAAAATATCGTCGCAGCTGGCCTTGCTAAAAAATGTATCGTTCAAATAAGCTATGCGATCGGCGTTGCAAAGCCAACTTCGGTTAGCGTTGACACCATGGGAACTCATGCAAATGGCATAAATGACGATATGCTTTCAAATTTTATAAGCGAGCACTTTGCTCTAACACCTCGCTGGATAACAAATAAATTTGGTCTTGATAAGCCAAGTAAAGATACGTTTTTATATGCAAAAGTAGCTGCAAAAGGTCAAGTAGGAAATGCAAAATACCCTTGGGAAAAGCTTGATGCAGTCGATACTTTCAAAGCTTTACTAAAAAAATAATCAAAAAAAGTGGCTTTATCTAAAAGCCACTTTAAATTTCTCTTTTAAAACTCATCCCAAAATACTTTTTTAGGTTTTATGATCTCACTTTTTGAGCCATTTACACTGTGATATACGACTTTATTGTATTTTGTGGCAAGGTGCTTTATTAGTAGCCTTTGAAGCACAGGCTCGCTGCTTGGCACAAACCAGCCATTGTTTGTGATAGCTACAACCACGTCAAATTCACCCTTATAAAGCTCCTCTTTTGTCGCCTCATAGCAGATAGCATTTCTAATTTTAACTCCGTCTATCTCATAGTCGCTAAAATTTTCAGCCTTTTTAAAGTCGCTAGCTCCGCCAAAAAATAGCTTATTTACCGCATCTTGCATAAATTTTGGCAAAGGAATTTCTTCGCCAAATGGCACTAAAAATTTCTTATCCATTCGCCTAAAAGTGCCATCTTGAAATAAAAAGGCAGAGTTATAAATTTGCTTATTTTCATAGGCAAGCGCACCAGCTACGATGGTTATCTTTTTTGAAAGCTCTTTTAGCTCATCAACGAGCAGTGGCTCATTTGTCATAAATAGTGGAAACGCGCTTTCAGGCAGCACGATGAGGCGTTTTTGCTCGGCGATAGCGTTATTTATCATTTCTAAATTTTCATTTGTAAATTTCATACGTAGATTTTTATCCCAGCGCACCCTTTGAGCGACATTAGTGTTTATTAGCTCCACGTTAAATGGCAGAGTTTTTACCTCGCCACTTTTAAACTGTAAAGCGGCGATCAGGCAGATAAAAGCTAGGCCAAATTTTAAAAATTTATTACTTAAGCTTAAAGAGATGGCTGCTAAAAATATAAATATAAGCCCTCTCGTGCTTGGTTCAAAAGGCCCTAAAACAAGCGTGACTTCAAGGTTAAACCAGTTAAAGCCAAATGGATGAACGTAGCTTATTAAAAATAGTAAAACGGCTCTTAGTGCCACAAAGCTTGGAAAAGAGGCTATCCAAAATAAAAGTCCATAAACAATGGCTACAAAGAGAATGACAAATGGTATAAGCCAGAAGAGATCATAGTAGATAAAACTAAAGCTGATCCAGTAAAACCATAAAATTCCTGTGAAAAATCCAACCACGAAAAAACCAGCTCTGCTTAAATTTATTATAATGCAAATTCCAGTCAAAGTTAAAAATGGCGAGATAAAATTTAAGAGTAAATTTTCGAAGAGGCTTAAAAAAATAAAGTTAGAGAGCAAAAAAGCACCGACAAAGGCTTTTATTATAATTTTAGTGCTAAAATGCCCATTTAAAAATCTTACAAATAAGGAAATCCATGCAAAACGCTGATTTTTTAACATCATTACTACCTCTTGTTGTGCTTTTCGCCATATTTTACTTTTTGGTTATCAGACCTCAACAAAAACAACAAAAAGCCCACGCAGCAATGCTTGCAGCTCTTGACAAAGGTGATAAGATAATAACTAATGGCGGACTTATATGCGAAGTGATTAAAGCCGAAAATGATTTTATCAAAGTTAAACTTAACGATGATGTAATCGTTCGTATAGCACGCGAGTTTGTAGCTAAAAAGATCGAAGATAAATAATGCGTAACGCAAGAGTCACATATAGGCTAATTATATTAATATTAGCCTTGGTTTTTGGTTTTGGCTTTTCGGTGCCATCTTTTTTTCAGACTCAAAGCGGAGCTAAAATTTCGCTAGGACTTGACCTTCAAGGCGGTCTTCATATGCTTCTTGGTGTTGAAACTAACGAAGCCATCCACTCTAAGATCAAGTCAATCGCTGGAAGCATAAATTATTATGCCAAAAAAGAAGATGTGCTCATTGATAAATTTAAGATAAAAGAAGATAGTGTTGATTTTGCGCTGCTTGATAGTGACGAGGCTCCAAAGGTTGATAAAGCGCTTGCTGAGATAAAAGGGCTTGATATCAAAAAAGATGGTCTAAACTATCACATCACTCTTACAGAGCAAGAGAGGCTTGATACGATCGAGTATGCGATCTCACAAGCTGTTGAGACCATTAGAAACAGGCTTGATCAGTTTGGTCTAGCTGAGCCAACAGTCGCTAGACAAGGCAAAGATAATATCCTAGTCGAGCTTCCTGGCATAAAAACCGAAGAAGACGAGCAAAGAGCGAGAGATCTTATCGCAAAGGCCGCTCACTTGCAGCTTATGGCAGTTGATGATAAAAGACAAGATCAGGCTAATACCATGAGCGAGGCAGAGGCTGAAAGCTATGGTGACGTGATCTTTAAAGATGCTAAAAATGACCGCGTAAAATATGTCGTTAAAAATATCCCTGTGCTTGATGGCTCGATGCTAACTGACGCAAAGGTTGCATTTTCTCAGCAAAATAACCTACCGATCATAAATTTCACACTAAATTCAGAAGGTGCTAGAATTTTTGGTGATTTTACTGGTGCAAATGTCGGTAAAAGGCTTGCTATCGTGCTTGATGGTAAGGTCTATTCAGCTCCAGTTATAAATGAAAGAATAGGTGGCGGCAGCGGCCAGATCAGCGGTGGCTTTACTCTTGATGAGGCTCACGACGTAGCGATCGCGCTTAGAAGTGGCGCACTTTTAGCACCTGTTAAGATGCTAGAAAAAAGAAGTGTCGGTCCATCTTTAGGTCAAGAGAGCATCAACCAAAGCATGGTAGCTCTTGCTGCTGGATCTATTTTAGTCGTGCTATTTATGCTAGTTTATTATGGAATTTCTGGAATTTTTGCAAATATCGCACTAGTTGCGGATGTTGTTATATTAGTAGCCGTCATGGCGCTTTTTGGTGCGACACTTACCTTGCCAGGTATGGCTGGTATCGTGCTAACTATCGGTATGGCGGTTGATGCAAACGTCATCATAAATGAGCGTATACGTGAGCTTTTGCGTGAAGGCGTGGCGATAAGAACGGCCGTGCAAAAGGGCTATGAGCACGCTATGAGCGCGATTATTGACTCAAACTTAACTACTATCATTACAGTTGCAGTGCTTTACGCTTATGGCACTGGTCCGGTTAAAGGCTTTGCAGTAACAATGGCAATAGGTATCATGGCTTCTATGCTAACAGCTATACTTGGTACTCATGGCATGTTTGATGCGGTTATGGACAAGATAGAAAAAAGCGGAAATACCAGACTTTGGTTTGGCTATAAAAGGAGCTAGGGATGCAAATTTTTACTAAGGCAAAAGTTTATGATTTTATGCGGTTTAGATTTGCTTCATTGGCACTTTCTATATTTTTATTTGTTGGCTCGATCTTTTTGCTTGCAACAAAGGGTCTAAACTACGGCATTGATTTCTCTGGCGGTACGCTTATTCAGCTAAAATACGACACCAAAGCGCCACTTGATAAAATTCGTGATGCTTTTGGCACAAATGAAGTGCTTAAAAACGCCTCTGTTACTGAGTTTGGAAGCGAAGATGAGGCTGTTATTAGATTTTCAGGTTCAAGCTCAAATTTAACTGGTGACATTGGCACTGAGATAAAGCAAATTTTAAAAGATACTGGAAATTTTGAAGTAAGACGTGTTGATATCGTTGGACCAAAGGTTGGTGACGAGCTTAGAGAAAAAGGCTTGATGGCTCTTGGAATTTCACTAATTGGCATATTAATCTACATCACATTTAGGTTTGAGTGGCGTTTTGCGCTTGCTGCGATCGCAACTGAAATTCACGATATAGTTATAACTGTCGGTGCTATTTCACTATTTGATATCGATGTAAATTTGGACACGCTAGCTGCCGTTTTAACGGTGCTTGGCTACTCTCTAAATGATACGATTATTATCTTTGATAGGATCAGAGAAGGTATCAAAGAGAGCAAGCGAACTGATATCGAAGGCGTTATCAACGAGTCAGTCTCAGCCACACTTTCAAGGACTATCTTAACTTCAGCAACTACGATGATGACAGTTCTTGTGCTATTTTTGTTTGGTGGAGATATGATACATGGATTTTCATTTATTCTTATCGTTGGTATTGTCATAGGAACGATCAGTTCGATCTACATCTCTTCGCCGTTTCTTATCTGGTTTAAATTTAGCATCGAGCATTTTAGAAGTAGAGAGACTGAAAAGCAAAAGATAAAAAAAGAGCGCGAAAAAGAGCGTGCTATGTTTGAGAAAGGCGTTGTGTAAGGAGGGATAATGAACTGGGGAAAAGTTATCTACATATTTTTTGCATTGATGAGTCTTACGACCACGGCGGAGTTTTTATACGATAAAAATGAGATCGCCCTTTTTGTGGCAGCTAGTATAAATTTGGTTTCTACGCTACTTAAGATCGGCGTTAAAAATTTACTTTCAGCTGAGCTTTTTGCGAGCTCGCTGGTTGCTGACTTGCACCTTATACCAGCCTTTGTTATATTGCAAGTCTCTGAAAATATGACGCTTAGCTACTCGCTAGCCATTGGTGCGGTCATCGCAAATATATTTTCACTAGCCTTGGTTTTAATAGAGTCAAGCAAATCACAAGAAGAATTTTAGGAGAAAAAATGGCTGAGAAGATAAAATATGAGCCTTTAAAGATAGAAAAAAAATGGCAAGAAATTTGGGATAAAAATGAGGAATTTGAGCCAAAAGACGATCTGAGCTTGCCAAAAAAATATATCCTAAGTATGTTTCCTTATCCAAGCGGACGCATACATATGGGGCATGTAAGAAACTACTCTATCGGTGATGCACTTGCTAGATCATATAGAAAAAGCGGCTACAACGTGCTTCATCCTATCGGCTTTGATAGCTTTGGCATGCCAGCTGAAAACGCAGCCATAAAACATAAAATTCACCCTAAAATTTGGACTTACGAAAACATCGACTATATGAAAAAAGAGCTAGCAAGCCTTGGTTTTTCATTTTCTAAAAAGAGAATTTTAGCCACATCTGATCCACTTTACACAAAGTGGGAGCAAAGCTTTTTTATAAAGATGTTTGAAAAAGGGCTTGTTTATAGAAAAAATGCAATTATAAATTGGTGCGAATACGATCAAACTGTGCTTGCAAATGAGCAGGTAGAGGATGGTAAATGCTGGAGATGCGGTAATGATGTTGTACAAAAAGAGCTTCCTGGATATTACTTTAACATCACAAAATACGCTAGCGAGCTACTTGACGATTTGAAGCTTCTTGAAGGCAAATGGCCAAATCAAGTAATTACAATGCAAGAAAACTGGATTGGCAGAAGCTACGGCTTGGAGTTTAAATTTTATCTTGATGAGGCTTCAAAAGAGGCTTTAGGTGGTAAATTTGATGGCTTTGAAGTGTTTACTACAAGAGCTGATACGATTTACGGCGTTAGCTACACAGCTCTTGCGCCAGAGCATCCTATCGTAAAAGCACTTCTTGAGAGTTATAAATTTGACGAAACCAAAAAAGCAAAGATAAAAGCAATCCTAAATCAAAGCCCAAGAGAGCGTCAAGCGAGCGAAAAAGATGGAGAATTTTTAGGAATTTATGTCGTTCATCCACTTACCAATGAAAAAATCCCAGTTTGGGTTGCAAATTTTATCCTAGCTGACTACGGCAGTGGCGCTATCATGGCTGTCCCTGCACACGATCAAAGAGACTTCGAGTTTGCAACTAAATTTAATCTACCTATAAAACCAGTCGTAAAGCCACTTGAGGGCGAGAGCGACGGTTCTAAAGCATACTCTGAGTATGGAATTTCTATAAATTCTGAGCTTATAAATGGACTTGCTTCAGAAGAAGCTAAAAATTTCATAATAGAAAAATTTGAAAAAGATGGTCTAGGCAAAAGGATCACAAACTACAAACTAAGAGACTGGGGAATTTCTCGTCAAAGATACTGGGGTGCGCCGATACCTGTCGTGCACTGCAAATGCTGTGGCGTAGTACCTGAAAAAGAGGAAAATTTACCTATCGCACTTCCAGAAGATGTCGAGATCACAGGCGAGGGCAATCCGCTTGATAAACATCCAACTTGGAAATTTACAAAGTGTCCAAAATGCGGACAAGATGCGATCAGAGAGACTGATACGATGGATACGTTTGTGGAGAGTAGCTGGTATTTTGCTAGATTTGCAAGCGATGAGAAGACGTGGGAGCAAAAAGCGCTTGATGAAAAGAGCGTGAATTACTGGATGAATGTAGATCAGTATATCGGCGGCATTGAGCATGCGATTTTGCACCTTTTATACGCTAGATTTTTCCAAAAGGTCTTAAGAGATCTAGGCTATCTAAGGGATGACGAGCCATTTGAAAATTTGCTAACTCAAGGCATGGTTTTAAAAGATGGCAAAAAGATGAGCAAAAGTAAGGGCAATGTCGTAGATCCTGATGATATCATCAATAAATATGGTGCTGATACGGCAAGGCTATTTATCCTTTTTGCAGCACCTCCTCAAAAAGAGCTTGAGTGGAACGACAGTGCAGTTGAAGGCGCATTTAGGTTTTTGAATAGGCTTTGGGAGAAGGCACAAACTATCAAAAAGATAGACGAACTGCCTCAGATAGATCATGAAAGCCTAAACAAAGACGAGAAATTTGCAAGGTTAAAAATTTATGAAGCGCTTAAAAAATCAACCGAGGTTTTTGGCGACACATTTGCTTTTAATACATTAATCGCTGCTTGCATGGAGGCACTAAATGCTATAAATGCTCAGGATAACGACGATGTAAATGCTGAAGGCTTTTTTATCATCTTAAATTTACTAGAACCTATCGTACCGCACATCGCAAATGAGCTTAGTGAAGAGCTTTTTGGTAGGAAAAATTTCACAAAGATAGCCGTAAAAGAAGAGGTTTTTGTAAAAGATAGCATCGCTCTTGCAGTTACAGTAAATGGCAAAAAAAGGGCTGAGTTTGAAGTGGCAGCAAGCAAGAGTGAGAGTGAAATTTTAAAGCTAGCTAAGCAAAATGTGGCTAAATGGCTTGAAGGAAAAGAAATTTTAAAAGAGATTTATATAAAAGGCAAATTAGTAAATTTTGTCATTAAAGGATAAATTTTGAGATATTTTTTAGCATTTTTTATTGCGATATTTATCTGCGGGTGTAGTTATAAGCCGGTTTCAAAGATCACACATGATCTAGTAGGTGATAAAATTTACGTTGATGTGATTATCAGCAAAGAAGAGCCAAAAAATAGTGTTTGGATAAAGGATGCTGTAAAAGAGGGTATGGTCGCAAGGCTAAATAAAAATTTATCAAGTAAAGAGAGTGCTGATACTTCGATAATTATTTCAGTAAAAGATTTAAATTACGAAGCGATCATTTATGATGAGTTTGGCTACATTACGTCATATAAAGCACATTTAAGCTTAAATTATAAGACTAAATTTAAAGATGGTAGCGTGGTTGATATTCCAGCCACTGGCGAGTATGACTTTAGTGTCGCAAGACGTCAAAAAGATGTAAGATTCGCTGACAGCATTCTTAGTGATACTCAAAAATACGAAGCTATCAAAGAGGCATCAAAAGAAGCCTTTGAAGAGTATATCGCAAGTTTAGCGGTAAAAGGATATAGAAATGGCAGCAGTAACCGTTAGTCAAATAGTCAAGGAAGCCTTAAATGAGATCAAAGATCGTCATTTGATGCTAACGCCAGAGAATTACACTGAAGTCTATAATGAAATTTCTAAAAAATATGGCTTTACAACAGAAGAGAGTAAAAAGATAGAAAAATATATCTCAAGGCTTGGTGACGAATATAAAAATCAAGCCCTAAGCCTTCATATAAAGACGGTCGATGAGTTTGTCGCTTTTATGACTGCTAGGCTCTCTAGGGGTGCTCAACAAGGAGCAAGTCTTGCAACTGATGATAAAAAATTACAATCACTAAACGCATTTGCTAGAAGAATTCTCCAAGCTATCTCAATGCTTCACAATAAAGATGCAAAAAGCTTAGCAGAGCAAAGTATGCAGCTACTTGCTAGAAGATATGATGAGAAAAATATTGAAGAAATGTGCCTTAGATGGTTTGACTTTGTTAGCTCGTACGACACTGAATTTTTAGAATTTTTGAAATATTATGGTGTTAGAAATTTTGATGATTTAAAGACAATGAGTTCTGAACTTGAGAAATTTCTTGCACAAAAAGATGAAGATGGCGAAGAGGATATTTTGATTCAGCTTTTAAGCCTTACTCTTGAGCCTTCTATTACAAAGGATCTTGATGAAGAGCTTAGCTCGATAAGAAGTACTTTGAAGCAAAATCCTAAAACCTTAAATAGCAAAGAATTTCAAGAAAAGGTAAAGGCATTTGTTGATCGCAGAATAGAAGAAGATAGAACGGAAATCATAGAAAAAGTTGGTTCGTTAAATAATGTCTTACAAAATATAAGCGAGAGAATTTCTGATATCGCGGTTAGTTCGCAAAGTAGTTCTGATAAAGTAAAAAGCATTAAAAATGATCTAAAAAATGTAAATTTAAATACAAACAGCATTGATCAAGTAAGAAGCATGCTTATTGAGATCGCTGGAGCTTTGGAGATCGAGAGCAAAGAGCTTGGTATCGAGATGCACAATAGGCAAGCTACTATCTTAGAGCTTCAAAACAGAGTGAATAGCCTTGAAAAAGAGCTTGAGGAAGCCAAGCTGGAGAGCAAAGAGGACTTTTTGACAAAAGTATCTACTAAGCGTGCATTGATGAACGAGATTCAACGCATTGAAGAGGCGTATAAACGCTATGGGACTGATTACTCTATATGCTTTGTTGATATTGACTTTTTCAAAAGCATAAACGATACTTATGGACATGAGGCCGGAGATGTTATTCTTTCAGCAGTGGCTCAAGTACTTAAGAAAAATGCTAGAAAGGTTGATTTTGTTGGTAGATATGGCGGCGAAGAATTTGTAATCTTACTTCCAAGCACTGGCTTAAAAGATAGTGTTAAATTTGGAGATAAGTTAAGAAGTATGATAGAAAATTTCAAATTTATCTATAAAAATGAGCGTATCAAGGTTACTATAAGCTCCGGCATAGCGACAAGAAGTGCAAATTTAAGCGAGACGATGACACTTGAGGCTGCTGATAAGATGCTTTATCTCTCAAAAGAGAATGGTAGAAATCAAGTAATGCCAAAGATAATCGAGGAAAAATGAGCCTAGCTAAATTTCTTGATGGCAAACCACTTTACTACAAAGAGATTGATTATGGTAGGATCATTAGAGCGTATGCGACTATAAAAGAGCACATAAAGCCATTTAAGATTATTCACGTAATAGGCACAAATGGCAAAGGCAGCACTGGCCGCTTTTTAGCGCAAATTTTAAGCCAAAATGGTGCAAAAGTAGGGCACTACACGAGCCCTCATATATTTAAATTTAACGAGCGATTTTGGCTAAATGGCGAGGTCGCTAGCGATGAAATTTTAGAAGCAGCTCACGAGCGCTTGCAGGCTCTTTTAAGTGACGAGTACAAGATAAAAACGAGCTATTTTGAGTATATGACGCTGATTTCTGCGGTACTTTTTGAGGGTTGCGATTATTTTGTCTGCGAAGCTGGTATGGGCGGTGTGCTTGATGCGACAAATGTTTTTGAAAAAGAGTTAAGCATTTTTACGCCTATTGGGCTTGATCACACGGCAGTTCTTGGGGATAGTTTGGAAGAAATCTCACGTACGAAATTTGAGGCTATGGGCAAAAGAGCTATTTTAAATGACGAAATGAACGATACAAGTATCGCTATCGCAAAAGAGATCACAAGTGAAAAAGGCTCCACTTTAAGCTTCCCAAGAGAAATTTTAACCAAAGAAAATTTAAACGAGATCGCAAACTATGCAAATAAATTTAATCTGCCAGAGTTTTTACGATCAAATTTAACTCTAGCCTACGCTGCGGCTAAAATTTTAGATAGCAGCATAGATATCAAAAAGCTGGGTGCTCTTACGCTTCGAGGCAGATGCGAAAAGATCGCTTCAAATTTATACGTTGATGTCGGTCACAACGAGCTTGGCGCAAAGGCTGTTGCTAAGAAATTTAGCCAAGGTGAGTTTGTTGGCAAGAAGCTTACCTTGGTATATAATTCGTTCTTGGATAAAGATTTCAAAGCGGTTTTGGCAGCTTTAAAGCCAGTCGTTGAGGATGTGCTGCTTTATCACTATCACTGCGAGGGTAGGGAGCTTGGCGGAGAGCTCATAAATAAAGCGTTAAACGAGCTTAAAATTTCGCATAGAGAGTTTGAGTCAAGCGATATGAACGATATAAAAGATGCAAAAAACGGCAAAATTTACCTAGCATTTGGTTCGTTTCACTTGGCCGAAGCCTTTTTAAAAGAGTACTATGCAAGCAAAGGTCTATGAGTATCTTTTAACACACGCCCCACAAATTCTCATCTGTGAAGATGACAAAGAGGCGGCACTTTGTGCGGATACGGCCAGTTTTGCTGGCTTTAGCGCATTTAAACTACCTGATTTTAGAGCTAAAAAGGGCGATGATCTAAGAAGCTTTAACGAAGAGCTTTTTGAAATTTCATCCGTTCTTAGCAAATACTATAAATTTGATGGCAAAAAGATCATCATAAGCCCATTTAGCACACTTTTAAACCCACTTCCAACGCAAAAAAACCTAGAAAGCTCAACAATCAAGCTAAAAGATAATCTAAATTTAAGCGAATTTGCCGACTTGCTCATACGCTTTGGCTACGAGTGCGTCGATATCGTTGAGAGCGTTGGCGAGTTTAGCATTCGTGGCGAAGTCATTGACATTTACGGCGTAAATATGGAAGATCCTGTTAGAATTTTACTCTTTGGCGATGAGGTGGAGAGCATAAGAAATTATAGCACCGCAACGCAAATTAGCAATAAAGCTGAGCTAAGCGAAGCCGAGATCGTGCCATTTATCGCAAATTTGAGCAAAGACGAGTTTGAAAAGGTCAGCCAAAAGATCGAGGATATGCAAAGCGACGCCTTGGTGAGCGACCTAAATTCACTTGGATTTTGGGCGATAGATAGCTTTAGTGACTATTTAAAAGAATTTGACTCAAAGCTTGTTAAAAAGATCGATTTTGAAATTTATGATGTGCCTGAGGAGAAATTTAAGGGTATTGAAATTTTGCCTGAGTCAAAGACCTATAAAGATCTAGAAGTTACTTTAAATTTTGACTTTTTTGAGCTAAATAAGAGCAAAAACATAACCGTTCTTTCAAGAAATGAGGGGCTTTTTAAAGGCTATGAGCTTGATGGTTTTGTCAACGTCAAGCTTGAAATTTCACCCCTTGTAGTAAATTTAACCTCAAGTGATAAGATCGTAGTATCACTAAATAAATTTGAGAAAAAAAGGCGAGTTAAACGCTCAAGTCTCGTGGTGGATGAGCTAAAAGTAAATGACTACGTCGTGCATGAAGATTATGGTATAGGACGTTTTTTGGGCCTTGAAAAGATCAAGGTTTTAGGCGCGACGAAAGAATTTGTGGTTATCGCCTACCAAAATGACGACAAGCTTCTTTTGCCGGTTGAACATCTAAATTTAATAGACCGCTACATTGCGCAAAATGGCTCTATGGCGGTACTGGACCGCTTAGGTAAGGCAAATTTTGCCAAGATAAAAGAAAAGGTTAGAGAAAAACTCTTCGCGATCGCCTCAAAGATCGTAGCAATGGCTGCAAAAAGGGAGCTAATCGCAGGCAAAATTTTACAAAAAGAGGATATTTCTTATCTAAATTTCGTCCAAGACGCTGGCTTTTCATACACGAGCGACCAGCAAAAGGCGGTAAATGATATAAGGGATGAGCTAAAAAGCGGCAAGGTCATGGATAGGCTACTTAGCGGAGACGTTGGCTTTGGCAAGACTGAAGTAGCGATGAATGCTATATTTACCTGCATAAAATCAGGCTTTAGCGCGTTTTTCTTTGTGCCAACGACGCTTCTTAGCTCACAGCACTACAAGACGCTAAGCCAAAGATTTAGCAAATTTGGCATAAAGGTCTTTAGGCTGGATCGCTTCTCAAGTGCCAAAGAAAAATCAAACCTACAAAAAGCGCTAAAAGAAAATGAGCCTATAGTTTGCGTGGGTACGCATGCGCTTCTTGGCGTAAAGGCTGAAAATTTAGGGCTTATAGTAGTTGATGAAGAGCATAAATTTGGCGTTAAGCAAAAAGAGCAGCTAAAAGAAATTTCTCAGCACTCGCACATCTTAAGTATGAGCGCCACACCGATACCAAGAAGCCTAAATATGGCGCTTAGCAAGATAAAAACATATAGCATTTTGGCCACTCCGCCAAACTCGAGGTTGGATGTGAGAACCAGTATGAGAGAGTGGGACGAAAAGGTCGTCAAAGAGGCGATCATGCGTGAGCTAAGACGTGGTGGACAGACTTTTTACATCCACAACCACATCGCAGATATCGAGCAGACGGCAAATGAGCTAAGAAAAATTTTGCCAAAGCTTAGGATTTTGATACTTCACTCAAAGGTAAATGCAAAAGTCGCTGAAGATGAGATAATGAAATTTGAGCGGGGCGAATATGACTTACTGCTTTGCACCAGCATCGTTGAAAGCGGTATTCACTTACCAAATGCAAACACCATAATCGTAGAAAATGCCAATAAATTTGGCATGGCTGATCTGCATCAGCTGCGTGGTCGCGTGGGCAGAAGCGACAAGCAGGCCTACTGCTACTTTTTGGTAGAAGATAAAAACGCCATTAGCAAAGACGCGCTAAAACGTCTTGTCGCACTTGAGGGCAACTCATTTTTGGGCGCTGGCTCAGTGTTAGCGTATCACGACCTTGAGATAAGAGGTGGTGGTAACATCATCGGCGAGGCACAAAGCGGCCACATTGAGGCTATCGGCTACTCACTATATCTAAAAATGCTAGAAGATGAGATAAACAAGCTGCTAAATCAAGACTCCGCAAAGCTTGACAAGATCGATCTAAAGCTTAGTGTGAGTGCCTTTTTAAATCAAGAATTTATAAGAGAAGATAGACTACGACTTGAAATTTATAGGCGCCTTAGCAAGTGCAAAGAAGTCGCTGAGGTCTATGAGATACAAAGTGAGCTTGAGGATAGATTTGGCAAGATAGATACGTTTACAAAGCAGTTTTTAGATGTCATCATCATTAAAATTTTAGCCCTAAAAGCTGGCATAAAAACGATCTCAAACAGCGAGCAAAACATACTAATAACAAAAAATGATGATGAGAAGATCAGGCTAAAGTCACGTAGCAAGGACGATGACGATGTTTTGGCTGAAATTTTGGTCTATCTAAGAAAGGATAAGAAATGATAGATTGGGGTGTGAAATACGCAGCGATTTATAAAAGCACAAAAGGCATGCTAAAACCAGTTGATGATATTGATTTTGTCGATATCGACTCGCTTTATGGGTTGGAGAAACAAAAAGAAATTTTGCTAAAAAATACTCTAAATTTTATAGAAGGTAAAGACGCAAATCACGTGCTTCTTTGGGGCGAGAGAGGATGTGGCAAGTCAAGCCTTGTAAGGGCTGTTTTTACTAAATTTTATAAAGAGGGACTTCGCATCATTGAGATCGGCTGCGAGGATCTAAAATACCTTGGTGACATCATCGATGAGATCAGAAAGAGTGAGTTTAAATTTATCATTTTTTGCGACGATCTAAGCTTTGAAAATGGTAACAATGAGTACAAATTTCTAAAGCCTATCATGGATGGCTCTATCCAAAAGCCGCCAAAAAACGTCCTTTTATACGCTACATCAAACCGCAGACACCTAATAAGCGAGTTTAAAAGCGAGAATGAAAACTCAGAGCTAATTGACGGCGAAATTCACTACAGCGACGCAGCTCAGGAGAAAATTTCTCTCTCAGATCGCTTTGGCCTTTGGATCAGCTTTTATCAAGGCAACTACGACGAGTACCTAAAAATGGTTGATTTTTACTTTAAAGACTACGCAGGTGACAAAGAGGAGCTTCATACGCTTGCTAAAAATTTCGCAACACTTAGAGCCAGCAGAAGTGGCAGAACAGCAAAGCAGTTTTATCTAACTTTTAAAGAAAATTTAAAATGACTTCAACCGATCTATTTTTAACCTTATTTAATCACAAAAGCAGAAATTTTGATGAGCTAAAATGGCCAGGTGAGGGCACTTTCGAGATTATTTTGGGAGCTATCTTGGTGCAAAATACTAACTGGAAAAATGTAGAAAAGGCGCTAGATAATCTAAAAAACGCAGGTAAAGATAGCCTGCAAGGCATTTGCACACTTGAAAACAGCGAACTTGCCACGCTTATAAAGCCAAGTGGTTTTTATAATACAAAGGCTAAACGGCTAAAGACGCTTTGCCAAGCCATAAGAAATGAATTTGAGGATTTTGAAAATTTCAAAGAAAATGTAAGTCGTGAGTGGCTCATAAGCGTAAAAGGTGTTGGAGCCGAGACTTGTGATGCAATGCTGGCATATGCTTGTGGCAAGCCATATATGGTCGTTGATGCTTACGCACTTAGGATAATGGCGTATTTTGACTATACTTTTGAGAGCTACGACGAGGCGGCTGAGTGGTTTAGCTCGCTTGATTATAATGAAATTTATAAATTTCTTGATAGTGAGGAATTTGATGAGGTTGAAATTTTAAAACTCTATCACGCTCTTATTTTGGAGTTTTGCAAGGAAAATTTCAAAGGTAAAATCTTAAGCCAAAATGGTCAAAAAATATTAAGCAGCATTAAAAATTAAACTACTAATATGTAACAACTCTTTATAAATTTGCCAAAGGTTGGGACTTTTTATAATCTATTTTAAAATTCTGTGCTAAATTTACACAAAATTTATCTTATTTAATTTAGGAGGAGTGATGATTTACGATAACATCGTTAAAACGATTGGTAATACACCTATTGTAAAGATAAAAACAGGTGCTGATGAAGCCGAAATTTACGTAAAACTAGAGTTTTTTAACCCAGGTGGCTCTGTAAAAGATAGGATCGCATTTAATATGATAACCAAAATGCTAGCTGACGGTACGCTAAAACATGGTGATACTATCGTTGAACCAACGAGCGGAAATACTGGCATTGGTGTAGCGATGTGCGGTGCTGCACTTGGTTTTAAAGTGATACTTTGCATGCCAGAGAGCATGAGTATCGAAAGACGCAAAATAGTGGCTGCTTATGGCGCACAACTTGAGCTTACTCCAGCGTCTGGTGGCATGAAAGCAGCGATCGCAAGAGCTACAGAGCTAGCAGCTCAGCCAAATCATATAATGTTAAGCCAGTTTGAAAACAAGTATAACCCACAAGCTCACGAACTAACAACAGCAGCTGAAATTGTGGCTGATTTTAGTAAGCTTGATGCATTTGTAGCTGGCGTTGGCACAGGTGGTACAATAAGTGGCGTAGCAAAAATTTTAAAAGAAAAAGGCTATGATACTAAGATCATCGCAGTTGAGCCTGAAGCATCGCCGGTTTTAAGTGGTGGTAACCCAGGACCACATAAAATTCAAGGCATTGGAGCCGGATTTTTGCCAAATACTATGAATATGAGCCTAGTTAGTGAAGTAGAAAAAGTGAGCAACGATGATGCGCTAAACGCAGCTAGAGCAATCGCTAAAAGTGATGGACTCATGATAGGTATAAGCGGTGGTGCTGCTTACGTGGCTGCAAAAAGAGTGGCTAAAAGACTTGGCGCTGGCAAAAAAGTACTTTTCATAGCTCCAGATAATGGCGAGAGATACCTAAGTACAGAGCTTTACGGAGCATAAAAATATGTGGGAGAGTCTAAAGGAGCTAGTTCAAACTGTTCGTGAAAAAGACCCATCGGTACATAAGTGTTGCTTTTTGGCAATACTTATAAACACTCCTGGCATCCATGCGGTTTTGTTTCATAAAATTTCTCATTTTTTATATAAAAAAGGGTATTTTTTTCTAGCTAGACTCATCTCGCAAATTGCAAGATTTTTAACAGGTATCGAGATTCATCCTGGAGCAAAGATCGGTAGGAGATTTTTTATAGATCATGGCATGGGTGTGGTTATAGGTGAGACAGCTGAGATAGGCGATGATGTAATGATGTATCATCAAGTAACACTTGGAGGCACTGGAAAAGAGTGTGGCAAAAGACACCCAACTGTAAAAAATGGCGTGACTATCGCAGCTGGCTCAAAGATACTAGGTGCCATAACGATTGGTGAAAATGCTAAGATCGGCGCAAACTCAGTCGTGTTAAAAAATGTCCCAGCAAACGCGACAGTCGTTGGTATACCAGCGAGAATAGTTCGAGTAAATGGGACAAAATTTGAGCCAGAATTTATTATCTAATCTTAAAGATTATATAAATTTACTCTTACTTTTTATGCTTTAAAATTTGAGCATAAATTTCGTCTTTTAGTTTTAACTTCTCTTTCTTTAAATTATCAATTTCAGATGGTTTTGCTAGATTGTCGTCTATTTTTTTATTTAGCTCATCATGTTTTTTGCAAAGAGCAGCAAAACGAGCATCGGTTTTCTTTAGCTCATTTATAAGGTCTGTATATTCATGTAACATATCGGCTCCTATAAAATTTTGAGAAATTTTATCAAGACTTTGTAAATGCTTGGATATAAAAAAAGGTGCCAAGCCATTGCTTAAATTTTTAAAAAGAGCGAGTAGAAAAATTTATTTTATACGTATTTGAATTCTTCAGGTTTGTGTTTGCTTTTTACAACGCGTTTAGTTAGACGTATTCCATCAACGGTACCGATGACTAAAAGCTTTGATCCTGTTCCTACTAATGTGTCACCATTTGGCATTGGTACAAAATTATTATTTATATCTCTAATACCTACTATATCCGCATTTGTGATATTTCGTAGATGAGTCTCTTTTAATCTTTTAAATCTTATCCAAGAGTAATCAGGAACAAGAATTTCTTCTATATCGATAGGTGAATTTTTTGTATACAAAAACTGCTCTAATAAATTTTCCATGTCCGGCCTTACGCTCATGGCACTTAACCGCTGCGCGACTAAGCGAGATGGGCTTACTACATTGTCAGCACCTAATTTTTTTAATCTTTGCGTATCGTCTTCTGTCTCTGCATTTGTGATGATATGATAAGGCTTTCTGCGACCTATCTCTTTTTCATAAAGTCTTACAGATGCTATAAGGGCAATGTTATCAGCAATATTTGAGCTAAGAGTTATAAGTCCTTTTGCGCTTGATAGATGTGTTTTCAAAAAGGCAATTTGTGTGTGTGGCTGAGCTTTTATGAAATATGGATATTTATAAATTTGAGCTAGCTCTGCGATATCTTCTCTATCATCGACCACTACAAAAGGTATATGATTTTCGCGAAATTGAGCACTAAGTTCGATTGTGTATAGATTGTGATAACAAATAACGAAGTGATTTTTTAGTCTTGCGATCCTATAAAGCATGCGTCGTTCCTTTAAAATGCTAATTAATGTGCCTCTTTTTAAAACCTCAACCACAATACCAATCGATAGTGTAAATATAATAAAACCAATAAGTATAAATGTGATAGTAAAAATTCTGCCCTTTGGAGTTATTGGAGCAACTTCGGTAAAACCAACTGTTGTAAAAGTCATACCAGCTTGGTAAAAGGCATCTATTAGCGAGAAATTATCTATTAAGACGTAACCTAATGTTCCAAAAAGTAACAGCAATACGACTGAAATTAGTGGAAATCTAAAAGGTTTTAATTGTTCGTAAAGCTCAGTATCTAGGCTTATTTCTGGTTTTGTAGAGTTTGACCAGTTGAGGAATTTTAAAAGTCTTGAGAGAAAAGACATAAATTCCTCTTCATTTTATATTCTTAGTTTGATTGTTTTTTCATCGTTCTTAGAGTAGAAGCAGCAACTTTTATCTTTCTTGTAGTACCATCTTCTAGTGTAACGCGAATCGTTCTAAGATTTGGCAAGAATCTTCTTTTAGTTTTATTGTTAGCGTGGCTCACATTGTTGCCTATCATCGGTCCTTTGCCTGTTATCGCACATCTTTTTGACATTTTTTTTCCTTATAAACAAAAATTTCTGCTGATTTTATCTAAAACAAACAAAAGTAATGCTTAAATAGATTCTTTTTTAAAAGAATTGATTTTTATTAATAATCTAGATAAAATAACGCCCTTGCCTATAATTATAAATAGCAAAAATATTTAGAAATCTTGAGTGATACAAAATGCTTAGTAAAGAGTTGATCGAAAAAAATGTTGATTTTGTTTTACAGATGCCAACTCTTTTTGAAAAAGTCGAGTACTTTTTATTAGCTGGTAATGTAATTGAGGCAGTTGCTACTTTACAAAATATAGCATCTTTTAAAACTTATTTTAGCTCCATTTTTAAGCGTGCAAAATTTGATATTCCTTATGATGGCAACGATTTGGTAGTAATAGCAAATATGCTTGGCATTGATACTTTTAGAGCGATAGTACTTTCTTATTTTATATTTTTAAAATCCCCAAAAATTTATAAGGTATTTAATTTTAAAATCGTCGATTTGATCGAGCTTAATGCTAAAATTTTATCAGACTGGCTAAAGATATTAAATTCTTTTAAAGAAAAACGATACAGCTATTTATCACTTGCTCCGTATTCTATTGCCTGTATTATAGTGTGTGAGAATTTATTTTCGAAATTTCCATCTTGTATGTCAGACGTTATTTCGTATTCTGACGTAAGCTATAATAAAATTTTGCAAAAAAAATATGGCTTTAATATTTTAGATATTTTTTTAAAAGCAATGAATATGAATAAACAATCATTAAGTAGGATTGATAAAGAGATGCTTTACTTTTTTGAAATTTTGCTCTCTTATGAGTCCAGCAGGCCTGAATTTTATGATTTTGGAGTTGATAAAATTTTAGATATCAATATTTATCTAGAGATGCAAACCATTATATTTATTAAAAAAGCTCTACAAAAATGAAATTAACTTTTAATGGTTCTATGGCAATTATAAGGCCTTTTGGTTTTTTGGAAGCAGAGAATGTTCCATTAAAATTAAGTGAAAAATGTATAAATCAAATTTCTTCGCGTGATATCAGTGCTATACTGCTTTCACTAAAAAATGTTACATTTTTTAGTCCTATTTGGCTTGGTAAAATAATTGAAAATTTAAGCGAAGAAGCACAAAAGCTTGGCGTGGTATTTGCGATTTGCGATTACAATGAAATTTTTTATGAATTGATGATGAGAACAGTTAAGAATACTTCAAATATTTCAATGTTTGAAAGTGAAAATATTGCAAGCTTGTTTTTAAATAAATTTCTAAACAATGCAAATGACAAAGTATTCATTTATAACTCAACTGAGCAGTACAAGCACTATTTGGCTAATTATCTCAAAAATCGCTCATTTGATGTGGTTGAGGCTAGAGATGCAACCGAGTTTAATAAAAAAAAGAATTTATATAGTTATGCAGTATCACAGCTAAATCATGTGAGATTAAGACAAAATCAGATAGATACTTTTATAAAAGATGGTGTCGTTGTTTATGCCATAAAAAGTTTTATGGACTCAGATTTTATTGAAGATTTTGATATGTCAGCTCATGACATTATGCTAAAAATCGGATATAAATTTTTTATTTTATGGGTAAATATTTCTGGTGCTTTAAATATAAGGGGTGCAAAATTTCTAATCAAACTTGCTAGCATTAGCAAAAGATCAGGTGCATTTATTTCGCTTTGTGGCATAAACGAATCAAATTTATCTATCGAATTAGTAACGTACCTTAAAGATGCAAATATATTTATCTATAAAAATTTAAATGACTTTTACAAAGATGACACCATTTTTTATCTTAAAAAAAGAGACTTTGATGCAGAGCCAGTAGATATCAACAAGAGCGTTGCTCAAATTTCATCTTATGTGACGCAAATTGCGAGCAAAATTATCTCACAATTAGCAGAAGAAGAAATTTTGTGCGTTGATACCAAAGTTAGTGCGCTTGATATGGAGAATGAGTGCGATTACTTGCGTATTTGTGTTCAGTATTATGGTGATATTTACGCAAGAGTGCTATTTGGAGTAAAAAAAGATAAATTAGACAAAATTTGCTCTATTTTTATGCCTGAAGGCGATGATTCAAATGATTATTTAAGTGGATATTCTCAAATTTTTAGTATCATTACAGATAAATTTTTGACTCATCTTTGGCAAAAAGGCATAAAAGTAAAAGTTAGTTTGCCTAAAATTTTATCCGATGATGTTTTTTTCGATCACAATAGTGTAGGCATCATGAACAGACTAGATGTAAAAGATGACGAAATAGGCTTTGTATTTGTAACCAAGTAAGGAGAAGAAATGTACGTTGCACCTAGTATTTTATCGGCTGATTTTGGAAATTTGGCAGCTGAGATAAGAGCCATTTGCGAGGCTGGGTGTGATCTGGTGCATGTTGATGTTATGGATGGACATTTTGTGCCAAATTTAACTATCGGACCAGTCGTGGTAAATGCCGTTGCAAAAGCAGCCACGAAGCCACTTGATATACATTTGATGGTTGAAAATAACTCATTTTTTGCTGATCTTTTCTTGCCACTAAAGCCAAAATTTCTAACCTTTCACATCGAAGAAGAGAAGCATCCATTAAGGCTCATCGATCACATCAGAAAAAATGGCGTTGGCCCTGGTATCGTGCTAAATCCGCATACGCCAGTTAGTGCGATCGAACACATTATCGATGAAGTCGATATGGTGCTTTTGATGAGCGTAAATCCTGGCTTTGGCGGTCAGAAATTTATGCCAGTCGTGCTTGAAAAAACAAGGGCGCTACGAGAGCTAATAGAACGAAAAAACGCTAAGTGTCTCATCGAAGTAGATGGCGGCGTAAACGGACTAAATGCACTTGATCTTGAGGAGGCTGGAGCTGATATTTTGGTGGCTGGCAACTACATCTTCTCATCAAATTCCTACGAACAAGCCATTCGCGCCATAAAGCTTGAGTTTTGAAACCAAAAAAACAGCGTTTAGAAAATAGCATTGAAATTTTAGCTAGGCAAAATTTAAGCTATCATGAGTTTATTTTAAGATTTAGCGATATTGAAGAAATTTCATCACTCATTGACGTGCGCGATCTTGATATGTGGCGAACTCTTGGACTTGATATCACTAGAAATGAAGAGAATGAGATCGAGCTTGGCACGAGATTTAGAGATATTAGCGAGCAGGAATTTTGCGTGGTTGATATTGAAACGACTGGTGGTACGACGAGCGGACAGATCATTGAAATCGGTGCAATAAAAATGAAAAATGGCGTTGAGATAGGGCGTTTTGAAAGCTTTGTGGCAGCTAATGAGGTGCCTGAAAATATCACCGAGCTAACTGGTATAAAGGCTAGCGATCTAGTTGGTGCGCCAAATTTACTAAACGTGCTTGAGCGGTTTAAAATTTTTCTAGGAACTAGCGTCTTTATCGCTCATAACGTAAATTTTGACTACGGATTTATCTCTCATAGCCTAAATGAGATCGGCCTTGGCATGCTGCTAAATAGAAAGCTTTGTACCATCGATCTTAGTCGCCGCACTATCGCTTCGCAAAAATACGGACTTGGCTCGCTAAAAGAACTCCTTGGTATAAATAACACCCACCACAGAGCTCTGAATGACGCAATAGCAGCAGCTGAAATTTTTAAAGTCTGCCTCACACGCCTACCTTTTAGTATCCAAACTACAGAGGATCTCATAAGCTTTAGCAAAACAGCTCCAAGCGTGAAGCTAAAACCTGAACCAGTTTTGTGTGCGAATTAGCGGTAAAAAATTATCCATAATCCTAAATTTAATCATTAATTTTTATGCGATCTTTGTTTTTAAAGGATTGTGGGCAGTTTGCTAAATTTTACAAAAAAGGAGGCAAATGAGTCAGAAAAATTTAGTTTCAAATTTTATCTCAGCTGACGATGAGATGCTCGCTTTTTTATCAAATTTTAGCAATAAGTGGTGCGTGAGTAACGATGGGGCGAAATTTATAGAGCAAAATTTTACCTTCATTGGCTCAAAGCCAGTTTTGCAAAATTTAAAAGATTACAAAACGGCTGAATATAAAAATTTTACCGACATTAAAAAATTTCTCAGCTCAAATCCAAGCATCAAAAGTAAAATTTTAAGTAGCGAGATAAGCTACATCGGCGACAACTTAACAAATATAGAGATTAAATTTGCGCCTGAGTATTTTTATGATTTTTTAAAATTTATAGTTGAAAATATCCCAGAACATCACTATTTTTGTGGTCCTAAGGAGGGCTGGATATTATTCATTGCGATGGAGGGGTATGTGGAATTTGGCCTTTTGCACTAATAGGCTTACTAAAATTATTTTTAAGCAGTTGTCTAAATTTACCCACAAAGATAAAACGCAAAAGAAAATTTGTCCATAAAACTTCTTAAAACTAACAAAAAACTGGGCTTGCATCCTAACACCGCTTGTTGCTAGCAAAATTTAATCAATTTTTTTATATAATCCCTATTTTTCACAAAGGCAAAAAGATGGATAGAAAATCTTGGAGTTCAAGGCTCACATACATTTTAGCTGTTGCAGGAGCTACGGTCGGCTTTGGTGCGACGTGGCGTTTCCCGTATCTAGTCGGGCAAAATGGCGGCGGCGCCTATGTGCTCGTGTTTTGTATCGCGATGATCGTGATTGGCATACCGATGATTTTGGCTGAAAATGCGATCGGCAGACGCCTAAAATGCAACGCTGTGGATGCTTTTGGTGGATCGATAAATGGCAAAAAGATCAGCAAAAAGTGGCAGATCGTTGGCTGGATGGGGCTTGTTGGTGCTTTTGGCATTATGGCTTATTATATGGTTATTGGCGGCTGGGTGCTAAACTATATCGCCCAAATTTCATTTGGTTTGCTTGATCTCTCACATGTGGTTAGTTTTGAGGAGACAAGTGCGTTTTATGAGCAAAATATCGTAAGCAATCCACTTTCTATCAGCTTTGCGACACTTGTTTTTGTGCTAGTTAATTATGCTATTTTGGTGCAAGGTGCGGTCGGCGGTATCGAGCGATCAGCGAAATTTTTAATGCCGCTACTTTTTATTTTAATGCTTATTATGATCGCTAAAAATATCACGCTAGATGGTGCAATAGAAGGCGTAAAATTTTACTTGACACCTAACTTTTCAAAGATAAACTTAAAGCTTTTCGTTGATGTTTTGGGGCAGGTCTTTTTTGCTCTTTCGCTTGGTTTTGGTGTGATGATCACACTTTCTAGCTTTGTGAAAAAGGATGAGGGTTTGGTTAAAATTTCTATCATTACAGGCATTTTAAATACGGTAATTGCCGTGCTTGCAGGATTTATGATTTTTCCTTCTCTTTTTAGCTATGGCGTATCGCCAGATAGTGGCCCAAGTTTAGTGTTTAAATCGCTACCAATCGTTTTTTCTCACATGCCATTTGGTGGTTTTTTCGCGGTTGCGTTTTTTACACTATTAATGATCGCTGCACTTACAACATCGCTACCAATATATGAAGTAATAATCACAACACTTCAAGAAAAATTTAAGATAAAACGCAAAAAAGCAATATTTTTAGTCCTTGGCGGTATATTTGTTTTAGGAAATTTACCTTCACTGATGGCCACAAATATACTAAGCCATGTAAGCATTTTTGGTAAGAATATTTTTGATGCATATGATGCAATAAGCGCAACAATATTTTTTGTATTTACATCATTTGGTTGTGCAATATTCGTAGGTTGGGTGCTAAAAGATGATGCAAAAAAAGAGATTTTGCAAGGTAGTGAAAAACATGCAAAACTAATAAATATCTGGTTTTGGTATATCAAATTCGTCGTACCGTTTATCATTTTGGTGCTTTTTATTAGCTCGTTTTACGATAATTTTTTAAAATAGGGCGTAAAAATATGTTTTATTTTTTACTCGGTATTTACTTTTTTTACGTCGCCGCAAAGGCGATTTTGGCGATTTTGCAGATAAATTTTATACGTGCAGAGGCCAAAAAGCCAGCCGTCGTGCTAGAGCAGGGGGAGTATGAAACCGCCGCTGCCGCAGCAATAACTAATCAAAAATTTGAGATAGCAGGCCTACTTTATCACGCCGCGATATTTATGATGTGGGCGTGCTGGGGGCTTGGCGCGATATCGGGGCATGCTTATAAAACGGGAGATATAGGTGACAACGTCTTTATGGTTATGGTATTTTTGCTCGTTTCGTCGCTGCTAGAACTGCCGCTAAATATCTACGAAACCTTCGTCAAAGACAAAAAGCTCGGCTTTTCAAACGTAACGCCTAAAATTTTCGCGCTCGATCTGCTTAAAACGCTCGCGCTGACGCTGGTTTTTGGCACGCTATTTGTGTGGCTGGTGCTGCTTTGCATTAGATTTTTGGGCGATTTTTGGTGGTTTTGGGCGTTTTTGCTTAGCTTTGCCATCGCGCTTGTTATAAATCTCATCTACCCGACGCTTATCGCGCCTATCTTTAACAAAATGCAGCCGCTAGAAGATGGCGAGCTAAAAAGCCGTATAGAAGGGCTTTTAGCACGGTGCGGGTTTAAAAGTAGCGGCGTTTTTACGATAGACGCCAGCAAGCGCGACAACCGTCTAAATGCCTATTTTGGCGGCCTTGGCGCGACTAAACGCGTGGTGCTTTTCGACACGCTCGTTAAAAAGCTAAGCCTAGAGGAGATAATCGCCGTTTTGGGACATGAGCTCGGGCACTTTAAGCACAAAGATATCCTAAAAATGATAGCTCTAAGCGCGGTTATGCTTTTTGCGATGTTTTTGATATTCGGCAATATCCCAGACGCGGCGTATCAGGCGCTAGGGCTTCATAGCGGAGGCGGCGGAACGATCGTGTTTTTGCTGCTTTTTTCGCCGATTTTCGGGTTTTTATTTTTGCCCGTTAGCTCGTATTTTAGCCGCGCGAACGAATTTGGCGCCGATAAATTTGCATGCGACGTCTCAAACAAAGCCGATATGATAAGCGCGCTAAAAAAGCTAGGCAGCGAAAACAAGGCCTTCCCAAAGGTCCATCCGATCTACGCGTTCGTCTATCACTCGCACCCAAGCCTCTTTGAGCGTATAAACGAGCTGGAAAATGAAAATTGAAGAGGCTCTTAAAGAGGCTAGTTTAAGGCTAAGCTCACTTTGCCAAAATCCAAGCAGAGTTGCTAAAATTTTGCTTATGAACTATCTTGACGTAAGCATTGAATGGATATTTTTAAATCAAAAAAAAGAATTTGATGAGAGCGGCTATTTTGCTCTAGTTAAAAGGTATGAAAACTACGAGCCTCTTGAATATATAATTGGTAAAGCTAGCTTTTATGGGCTTGATTTTTACGTGGAAAGTGGAGTACTTATCCCAAGACCTGAAACAGAAATTTTAGTGGATAAAGTAATAGAAATTTCACGCGAATATAATGAACCAAAGATCGCAGAAATAGGCACAGGAAGCGGTATTATTAGTATCATGCTAGCTCTAAAAACAAAGGCAAATATCGTAGCGACAGACATCAACGAAAAAGCTTTGATGCTTGCTAGAAAAAATGCAGATAAATTTGATGTAGGTGGGAGGATCAAATTTTTAAACTGCTCTTATGTGGATGAAATTTTAGAAGATATTGATATTTTGGTTTCAAATCCGCCATATATTGCAAGAGGCTATAAACTTAGTAAATTTGTACTAAATGAGCCAGAAAGTGCGCTCTTTGGAGGCAAAGTAGGAGATGAAATTTTAAAAGATATTATTCTCATAGCCAAATATCGTAATATCAAAAACGTTGCTTGTGAGATGGGGTACGATCAAAAAGCAAGTATGCAAAAATTCTTAGAGGCCAATGGTTTTGAGTATAGTTTTTATAAAGATTTGGCCGGCTTTGATAGAGGCTTTTGCGCGAAGTTAAAAATATAAAGGAGAGAGTTTGAGAGGAGTTTATTTTTTGCTTTTGGCAGTACTTATAGGAGCTGAGCTAACGCTTGGTATTTTGGTGGCGCCAGTCATATTTTTCCCGCAAAACATCATAGGAGATGGCGTACTTACGCATTTTATGAGCGGTCAAATGATGACAAAGATATTTTTGAAATTTAATTATATTTTGCTTTTTATAAGCATAATTATAATGATTAGTGAACTATTTGATCTTAGAAAAAAGCTTATTTTTTCACTAAAATTTAGCATGTTAATGATTGCTTTTTTAAATTTGGCTTTAGCTTTTAGCTTTGTATTTTTCTTTACGCCTTTTATAGTTTATGCTCAAAATTTGGGTGTTGACGCGACACAGACGGCTGAATTTGCCAAAATGCATAGTGCGAGTGAATATGTGATGAAAATCATGCTTGTTTTACAAATCATTTTATTTTTTGTGAAATTTAAGATTAGCCAAAATGAACGCAAAGCCTGATATTCAAGTCTTAACAAATTTTCTAGCCGAATACACGAGTGCGATGGTGAGTGCTGGCACCTACACAGCGCGTGTAGAAAAGTGCGTAGATCGCATAGCTAAACACTACGGCTACGACGTTAGCGTGACGATTTTCGTGAAGTATTTTACCATTAGCGTCATGGACTCGGCCGACAACTCCCTGCGCCGAACCTACGTTAAGAAGATCCCGATAGGGCAGGTGAGTTTTAACCGTATTTCTGAGCTTTCGTCGCTTAGTTGGCGGATTTTGGATGAAAATTTGAGCTTAGACGAGGCCAAAGAGCAGTTTGAGGGCGTCATGCGAATAGGGGCGCATAAATTTGCAAGCTCACTTATTTTAATAAGCCTTGCAAATGCGGCTTTTTGCAAGCTTTTTGGCGGCGACGCGGGCTCGGTCGTATGCGTATTTTTTGCGACGCTCGTTGGCTATAGCCTTAGATTTGCGCTTGCTAAAATGGGCGTAAATTTAAAAATCCAATACGTCCTAGTGTCGTTCGTCGTCTCTTTTATCGCTTATCTTGGTGTATTTTATGGCTTTACGCACACTAGCGACGTGGCGATCGGCTCGTCGATACTCTTTTTGATGCCGGGCGTTTTTCTCATAAACTCGGTCTTTGATATCATAAACGACAACACGCTTGTAGGTATCAGTAGAGCCGTGAGCACTGGCATCCTGATACTTTGCATAGCAGTGGGCGTTTATATCACGCTCTCGCTTAGCAATGCGGAGATTTTACATGTTTGAGCTTTTGACCGCGACTCTTATAGACGGCGCTTTTGCTGCGGTGGCGGGGCTTGGCTTTGCCTACGCTAGCTCTCCGCCAAAAAGGACTCTCGCATTTTGCGCGCTGCTTGCGGCGTTTGCGCACGCTAGCCGCTTTTGGATCATGCAGATGGGATTTTTTAACATCAGCGTCGCCACTCTTATCGTCTCATTTTTAAGCGGGATTTTAGGTATGCTCTTTGCCAAACGGCTAAAAGTGCCCGCCGAGATCATCGCATTTCCCGCGCTTTTGCCGATGGTGCCTGGAGTTTACGCGTATAAGGGCATTTTGGCGCTGTTTTCGTTTCTAAACGAGCCTGATATCGCTAAGAAAAACGAATATCTAATCATATTTTTCGATAACGCGATCACGACCACGACGGTCTCGCTAGCTCTAGGCGTGGGCGTTTCGGTAGTGCTTATTTTATTTTACGATCAGTCGCTGATGATTACCCGCGGTGCTAAGTGCGATCTGGCGAAGTAGCGTTTAAATTTATCTAGTGATACTTTTACTAGCTTTTTATTTAAATTTGGTTCTTTTTTAGGGCCAAATTTGATAGCTTTTATTATCTTTACTCTAAACTTTTCCTCAAATTTGCCGATATAGCTTAAAGCGAAATTTTAAAAGGATTTATTATGATGAGCGGAATCGGCGGATTTTCAAATTTTGCTAGAAATTTTCATGCAAATATCAAGCATGACGCAAAAATCCAAAATACGAATAAAAGCGAAATCTCAAGCTCTACCTCCCCCGTTCCTAGTTTTAACGAAGTTTTAGGCTATAAAGTCGATGAGGATGGATATTTTACGTCCGAATTTAACGAAGCCGCAGGTATCCCAAAGGACTACAAAATCCACTCTGATACCTTAAAATCGCTCGTAAACGTAAATGATAAGGCTGGTGTATTTTATAAAATGTTTTCAAAAATCGACATAGCAAAAACAGTTGGCAATGCATATAAAATTCTCTCCCAAGTAGCGGGCGACGAGCTACTAAACTCAAAAGAGAGCTTTACTAAAGAAGACCTTGCCAAATTTCCTCAAGGATACGAGTACGAGAAATCAAGTCTAAAAGTAACTAAAGTAAATAAAAACATCTACGACTATGCGTCGGCACGTAGCGCCTTTGACGATAAGTCTGGGAAAACCTATATGGAAACGCTATTTTTTAATAGCTCATATCATGCATTTACAACAACGCCGCAATATAAGCCGTCAACCAATATCTTTGATAACAATAACGGCGGCAAAGAGGGCGAAAACGTAGGCGTATTTATAAATCCTCACGGCGAAAGATACACTAACCCTGACGGTAGTATAACCAAAGGAGGCTTGATAGCAGCCGTAATAAACTCAAATTTACACGTACGAGAGGGCGAAACTACGGTTTGGGGCAAGATGCAAGGTTATGACAAAAGCATAAGCGGCAAAGAATACAGACAAAAGCTGGACGCCTTTATTGATTCGCGCAACATCTACAGCATCAAAGGAAGCGAACTTGACGGGCTTAGCAAGGATTACCGAGAATATGTACTAACGTCTCAAAAAATACAAGAGTCGCTTTTGCCCGGTAGCACTGCCTTAAGCGGCAACTCTAACGTAACTTCCGACGGCAAAGAATCAAAAAGCCTCTTTGAAATAATGCAAGAGGATATGAAAGAGGCGCAAAAACGCCTAGAAAAGCTAATCGAGCAAAAAAAGCGAACGCAAAAGATGCTGGGTAAAAACAGAAAATACGACAAAGAGCTAGAGCAAAATACTAGAAAAAATTTAGAAGAACTTGAAGCGATGATGAAAATTAACGCTAAGAGCGTGGATATAAAGGCTTAAAAGGATTAATATGATAAGCGGCGTAAACGGATTTAACGCAAACGTAAATTATGATTTTAGTAGTGCTCACGAGGGAAAAGAGGCGGATATAATGGGGCTTTTAAGAAAATTTAGTAAAATTGGGCTTAATGTAAAAGTCTAAGGAAATACCGTGAAAATACGAATCTACTACGAAGATACCGATGCTGGTGGTATAGTCTATCATACAAACTACATTAAATTTTGCGAACGAGCCAGAAGCGAAGCATTTTTTCAGGCTGGGCTAAATTTCACAAAAGAGGGCGGATACTTTGTAGTTTCGTCGCTTGAGGCTAAATTTATAGCTTCTGCTGTGCTTGGCGATGAAGTATTTGTTAGAACCAAAATTTTAGAGCTTAAAAAAGCTAGTCTTGTTTTGGAGCAAGAAATTTATAAATTTGATGGCAAAAATGCCGAAAAGCTACTTTTTAGAGCCACGATTACGTTAGCCTTTATGAAAGAAGAGAAGCTTGCTAAGATAAATGACGAGATAAAGAAATTTTTGGAGAATTCTAAATTTTAGATCGTGGCTAAATTAAAAATTTAACTTTAGCCACTTTTTGCTTTTACATTGAGCTATTTTGATCGAGCAAAATTTCTTGATTTGTTTCGTCAAAGTGGTCGCCTTTTGCGTTATAAATTTTAACTCCATATAAGACTTGAGAGTTTTCAACCCTTTCGGTAAAAATTCTATCAGCACTTTTATCTATAAAATTTGTATATATATACTCGGCACCAAAAGCGCTTGAATAGCCGATTTGTGAATATCTAAAATCTACATCAAAAAGATCACCAAGCCCCAAGAATAAGTCGTTAACAGGATTTAGTGAGTTCGCGATAAAAAGATTTTGTCTATCTCTTTGCGCGATGGCATTAAAGATATTTGGTAAAAAATTTATCTGTGTGCTTAAAAGTGCGTATGGTTTTATCTCAAAGCCCCTCATCTGCGTTGCTACAAGAGAGGTTTTGACGATTGGGATGTTTAAAAATATACTTGCATCATTAAATTTGGATTTTTTGCTTAAAGTATCATTTAAATTTATATCTTTGCCTACGATAGAGGCTTCATGATAATCGCTACTTTGCATGCGGACATATTCATTTAGCTTTTGTCCTAATGAACTACCATCATCAAATGCAACTATCTTTTCATTCGAGTAAGCTAGCAAAGCTGAAATTTGCTCTTTATAATCAATGCCACCAAAGATCAAATTTGGCTTTGGATTTATGATAAAAGAGCTATGAACGCTTGGAATGTAGATAAGCTCATTTGATAGGACTAGCGAATTTATAATGTTTGCACCATTTGATGTAAGGGCTGCGATAAAATAATTAAAGCCTTGGGCTCTAGCCGTTTGCATAGCATTTGTAAGACTTTGTGGGCTTTCATCGTTGCTATTTATAAATTTGATCTCGATATCCGCATCTTGCTTTAAGACATAGCTTAAGACCGCATTTGATACAACATTTGCATAAGATTTTATAATCTTTTGTGGGATGATTACAGCGATTTTGCCACTTTTATTAACTTTTAAAATAGCTTCACCACCAAGAGAGATATAAAGCTCTAAAAGAGCGTTATCGTCTATTTTTGTTGGCTCAAATCTCGCCATAAAACTAGCCAGTAAATCAGCCTTGATAAGCTCATTTAAGCAGGCATTATCACAGAATTCTGGTTCTAAATTTATATAAGTAATCTTTGCTGGAGGTATGCTTGATAGACTTTGGTTTTTTGTAGTATTGCTCTCAAAATTTATCTCATCTTGCGATGCAAAAATAGTCGAAAAAATGGCTAAAAAAAGTAAAATTTTTCTCATATCACTCCTTTGATCTTTCTTAAATCATCTATAAAAATATTTTCAAAACTAGGATTTTTGCTGATCCACTCTGGCGAAAACGTTGGCAAAATAAGGCTATTTTCATTTTTTAAAATACTACCTCTTATGCTTGCAAATCCGCCTTTTAATAATAAATTTGGATATAAATGCATAAAAGCTTTCTCTCCTAAAGTCACGATTATCTTTGGCTTTATCAGCCTAATCTCTTCAAGCAAATAAGGACGACAAAGCTCGATAGAGCGGCTTAAAATCGGACTTTTATCATCATTTTGTGAAATTTCACACCGAAGTAGAGAACTTATATAAATTTCTTTTATATCTAAATTTAAACTATTTTTTATGGCATTTTCTAAAAATTTTTTACTGTTATTTTCATAAGAATCATTTTTTTTAGAAAATAATATAAACATGATTTTGCTATTTTCATTGCCGATGCCAGCTGTTACGCCTTTTGAACTATTTCGCAAAGAGCAAAGAGAGCATTTTTTTACTTCGCGGTTTAGCTCATCAATATTGTTGTAATCATGATAATTGCTTAGACTAAGAAAATTTTTATCAATAAACTTATAACCAATTAGTTTTAAGAAAAATAATTTTTTTAAAAGCCTATTGTCTTTATTAAAATTCATTTTTGGATTATAACTTGATTTGCTTAAAGTTTGAGTTGTGGCTTTTTAAGCTAAGTTATTCAAAGGAATTTAAGTATTGCTTTGATAAAATCCCACTTTTTATATTAACTTTAAGGATAGAAATGAAAAGGACTTATCAACCTCACAAAACCCCTAAAAAACGCACTCACGGCTTTCGCTTAAGAATGAAAACTAAAAATGGACGAAAGGTAATAAACGCTAGACGTGCCAAAGGTAGAAAAAGATTGGCTGCTTAGCTGGTTTTGAGTCGTTAAGCGGCTCAAAAGAATTCTCTCAAGTTTATAAAGAGGCTAGCAAGTGGCATTGTGATGCTTGCATTGTTTTTTATAAACCAACAAATGAAAAAAAAATAGCAGTAGTTGCTAGTAAAAAAGTAGGAAAAGCGGTAGTTAGAAATAGAGCTAAAAGACTTTTGAGAGCCGCTTTTTTTAACATTTCTAGTGAATTAAAAGATGGCACATATATTATGATCGCAAAAAATGGAATTACAGAAATTTCATTTGAAAAAATTTGTAAAAATTTAAGTTGGTCTACAAAAAAAATGGGATGTTTAAAATGAAAAAAATTGCGATTAAAGCTATCGCTTTTTATCAAAAATATATTTCCATACTTCTACCAAAAAGCTGTCGCTATTATCCGACTTGCTCACAATACGCGATTTGGGAATTTCAAACAAATAGTTTTTTTTCTGCTTTTTTTGCAACCTTCATGCGAATTTTAAAATGTAATCAGCTTTTTAAAGGCGGTATCAACTACCCAATCATCTACAAAAAATTTAACTTATGTTTTATATCTCAAAAAAGTGATGCCAAAAATGTAAATTTTTGGTTTGTCCCTTGTCGGAATAGTAAATTTTATGTCGTAAAAGTATTAGATAAATTAAAGGAAAAAAAATAAAATGGAACAGATGTCTATGCAAAAAAGGTTGCTTCTTGCAGCGCTTTTATCTATTGTTTTTTTTATAGTGTATGATTTTTTTATGCCAAAAAGAGTGGTGCCTGAGCAAAACCAAACTACAATGTCTCAAGCAATAGATCAAAATAAAGCTCCAAATACAAATCAAAATACTCCAAAATCAAATGAAAATTTAGCTTCAAATGAGATAATCGCTACCATCAAAGGTCAAAGCTACGAAGCAAAAATAGATAAGCTAGGAAGAATTTCAAAATTCTATCTAACTGAAGAGAAGTATAAAACTGAAGATGGTAACAAAATCGAGCTTGTTTCACAAAATCCATTGCCACTTGAGCTTAGATTTAACGATATTACGCTAAATGCCGATACTTTTAAGGTCGCATATAGTAGTGATGCTAGCGAGATAGATGCCAGTAGCGAGCCTAAAACTATAAAACTTACTCAAATTTTAGATGGCGTTACGATTACAAAAAATATCAAATTTTACCCAAATGGTAGATATGAAGTTGAAGTAAATTTAAGTAAAAGTGTTGATTATTTCATCACTCCTGGCTTTAGGCCAAACATCGCAGTAGATAGCTATACGGTTCACGGCGTGATGCTTAGAAACACGGATGATAGCCTAAATATTATTGAAGATGGCGACGCTAAAGAGGTTAAAAACTATGCAAATACCACGATAGCAGCCGCATCTGATAGATATTATACAACGCTATTTTACTCATTTGAAAAGCCATTTGAAGTAGCCGTAGACAAAGATGCTAGTAATAATCCTATTCTTTTTGTAAAGGCAAATGATAATTTAAAATTAGGCGCATATATTGGGCCAAAAGAGCATAAAATTTTAAGCTCGATGGACGAGAGACTAAATGATGTTATTGAGTATGGTTGGTTTACATTTATAGCAAAACCGATGTTTGCATTTTTAAATTTCTTGCATAACTACATTGGCAACTGGGGTTGGGCGATAGTTGTGCTAACACTTGTTATAAGGATAGTTTTATTCCCACTTACATACAAGGGTATGCTATCCATGAACAAGCTTAAAGAGCTTGCTCCAAAGGTAAAAGAGCTTCAGACGAAATATAAAGATGATAAGCAAAAAATGCAAGTTCATATGATGGAGCTTTATAAAAAGCATGGTGCAAATCCGATGGGTGGTTGCTTACCGATCTTGCTTCAGATTCCGGTATTTTTTGCAATCTACCGCGTCTTACTAAATGCGATCGAGCTAAAAGGTGCTCCTTGGATACTTTGGATACACGATCTTTCGGTAATGGACCCATATTTTGTATTACCTATTTTGATGGGTCTTACGATGTTTTTACAGCAAAAGCTTACACCAACGACATTTACTGATCCTATGCAAGAAAAGGTGATGAAATTTTTACCTCTTATATTTACATTTTTCTTCGTGACATTCCCAGCTGGTCTTACACTTTACTGGTTTGTAAATAACGTTTGCTCGGTTGTTCAGCAAGTATTTGTAAATAAACTTTTTGAAAAACATAAAAAAGCTGCGGAGGTAAAGGCTTAATGAAAATAGAAGCAAATACCCTTCAAGAGGCATTTCAAAAGGCAGCTGAGAAGCTTAACTGCTCAGTAACCCAGCTTGATATAAAAGTTTTACAGCATCCAAGCAGTGGTTTTTTTGGATTTTTTAAAAGAAGTGCGATCATTGAAGCAAATTTAGAAAATCAGCCAAAACCACAACACAAGCCAAAAAATGATAAAAATTTTGTTAAAAAAAATGATGAGAATGAGGCCGTAAAAGAAGATAAAAAGCAAGCTAAAAAACATGATCATAGTGATAAAAAGCGAGGCCCTAAAAAACATAGAGATGAAAAAAGCGAAACTAAATTTGAGCAAAAAGAGCATAAAAATGAAAAGTCAAATTTAAGTGAAAAAAATGAAGCTCTAGCTAAAGATGCGTTTGCTCAAAAGAGTGAAGAAGTTGAACCGGGATATGTGATAAAGAGACTTGATGAGCCAAAAGAAATAAAGGAGCCACAAACTAGCAAAAATACTCCTAAAAATATTTTAGATAATTCTATTATTGAAAATTTTAATCAAACCGATGAAGAGAGTGCGGCTCAAGCTTTACAAAAAGAAAAAAAAGAAAAAGCAACAATCGACTTTGATAAAATTTTACCTGAGATCAAAGAGGGCATGAATCGTCTTTTTAAGGCAAGTTGTTTTGATATTAGTAAAATTGAAGTTAGCAAATTTGACGATGAAACTGTGCTTATAGAGCTTGATGGAGCTGATGCGGCTCTACTTATAGGCAAAGAAGGTTATAGGTATAAAGCGATATCTTACATGCTTTATAACTGGTTAAACTCAAAATACAACCTTGCCATTCGTCTTGAGATCGCACAATTTTTGCAAAATCAAGAAGCGATGATGGATCAGTATCTAAATGGCGTGATCGAGCGTGTGCAAAATAGTGGCAGAGCTCAAACAAAGCCACTTGATGGAGTTTTGGTCAAGATCGCGCTTGAGAAGCTTAGAGAGAAATTCCCAGATAAATATGTCGGCATAAAAAGCGGCAATGACGGCAAATTTGTCGTCGTAAATGACTTTTTTAAAAAATGAGTGAAACTATCGCAGCCCTTGCCACAGCTTATGGCATCGGCTCAGTTTCTATCGTAAGGCTTAGCGGCAAGGACGCTCTGGCCACCTCTTTAAAACTCCTTAAACTTTCAAATTTAGAGCCAAGACACGCAAAACTAGCCAAAATTTACTCCCTTGATGATGAAATTTTAGACGAGGGCATCGTTATATATTTTAAGGCTCCTGCAAGCTTTACTGGCGAGGATATCGTCGAGTTTCAAACTCATGGTGGCGTTATGGTGAGCGAGAGAATTTTAAATGAGCTAATAAAGGCTGGCGCGAGGCTTGCTATGCCTGGCGAGTTTAGCAAGCGAGCATTTTTAAATGGCAAGATGGATCTAGCAAAGGCAGAGGCTATGCAAGGGCTCATTACTTCAAAAAGTGAGATCGCTGCTAAAATTTTGACCCGTCAGATGCAAGGCGATCTTAGTAAATTTGTAAGCGAGATCAGAAGCGAAGTGGTCAAAACTCTTGCCTTTGTTGAGACAATGATTGATTATGCTGATGATGATCTGCCTGCAAATTTACTAGAACAGACCAAGCAGATGCTTTTAAAAAATAGCGAGAAGCTAGACCGCATAGCCACACTTAGCGAGCAAAGAAGAGGGCTAATAGATGGCTTTAAGATTGCCATCGTTGGTAAGCCAAATGTTGGCAAAAGCTCCATTTTGAACTCATTTTTGGCATACGAGAGGGCGATCGTTAGTGACGAGGCGGGCACGACCAGAGATAGGATAGAAGAAAATTTCAAGATCGGCTCACATCTAGTTCGTATAATAGATACCGCTGGCATCAGAAAAGATGCTGGAAAGATCGAGCAAATCGGCATAAACTACTCGATTTCTGCCATAAATGAAGCTGACATCATCCTAGCTATCTTTGATGGCTCAAATATAAGCGACGAGCAAGACAAAGAGATAATTAGACTCGTTTCTAACTCAAGTAAAAAAGCCTTTTTTATCCTAAACAAAAGCGATCTGGCATTTAAATTTGACATAGAGCTAGAGGGCGCTATCAAAATTTCAGCAAAAACCGATACGAGTGTAGTTTTAAAAGAGCTTGAGGGTTACCTCAAGACGCAAGACACTGATGAGATCATGCTAAGCTCAAACCGCCAAATTTTAAGCTGCAAAGAGGCGAGTGAAGCTTTAAAAAGAGCGTTTTTAAGGCTAAACGAAGATGAGCTAGAAATTTTTGCTTACGAGCTAAATAGTGCGATAAAGGCACTTGCAAGTATCACAAAGCCATTTGAGAGAAGTGAAATTTTAGACGAGATGTTTAGCAGCTTTTGCCTGGGCAAGTGAGCGAATTTATCTTAAAGGAGAAAACAATGAAAAAAATTCTATCAGTCGTCGCTTTGGCGGCGTTATTTAGCGGTTGCGCGCCTTTGCAAGATAAACTAACGGGTACGGACTCATCCGAACCAAAGTGGAGTAAGTATTTTGAAAACGACGGCAACCTCGGCAATATCGCGTTTTACTCGGAAAATTTAAGCAAAACTTACGCGCTAAAAGACGGCGACGTCATCGGTATTGCGATCGTAAAAAGGGCCGATATGGCGCTGAAACTGGGCGATATGTATGCGCTAAACGGGCTTTCGTTTACGGTACTTGAGCTTGACGACAAGGAAAAATTCGGCTATCGCTACGTAAATATGCGCGATAAAGCCGAGCATGAAGCCCTGAAAAAGGCAAAAACGGTCAAATTTTATCAGTTTGGCGGCGGCATATTAGAGAGCGTAGTTTTTAGTGCGGACTCGGGCGCCGTGTGCGAGAGTTTTGCGGCGGACAAGACGGTAAAAGCTCATGCGGTGACTAATTATTACGATAAAGAAAGCGTCGACAATAGCGAATTTTTCGCGACCCTGATGGATATTGGAGTGAAAAAAGGCAAAAGCGCCGAGATCAAAAATCTAGACTTTAAATTTTTTGTTAGCGACGGCAAGCTTGCTAGTACGCAAACGCAGGCTCGCTCGGCGGATTTTAGAAGCAAAGTCATAGACGCCGACGCTAAAAAACAGGAGCAAATCCTATCAAACATCGTGTGCGCCGCGCCTAAAAACTGATCGCTTTTATCAAATTTAAACGCGAGCGCGAGATGAAAAAATTATTTCTAGCGGCTATTGCGGCATTGGCGTTTAGCGGTTGCGCGGCCATTACAGGCGAGATGGGCGGCGAGAGAGCGTGGCGTACGTATATGGAAAACGACGCTAGCATACAGCAGATCGGATTTATAACCGAGACTACGGTCTACGAGATGAGCGGCGGCAAAACAGAGGAAAAATTCGGCGACTACATGGGTAGGGCCGAGGTGAAATCGCCGGGCGAGAGCGACTCGGCGAGCCAAAATTTAGGCTGGGTTTATGCAAGCGACGACGGCGTAAAAACTCTGATAGTAATTGATCTTGATAGCGGTAGAAATGTAGATTTGAGCGATAAAGACGAGATAAAAAAGCTACAAAACTCAAAGAAATTTAAGTTTTACGAATTTGGTGGCGGGATCCTTGAGAGCGTGGTTTATAGTGCGCAAAAATCTCCTGTTTGCAAGGCGTTTTTTGGCGGCGAACCTATAAGCGCTAGAAGCGTGACGAACTACTACGTGGGCGCGTCTGACGAGTTTTTCGCTACCGTGATCGACGCGAAGATAGTCGGAAACAAAGGCTTTGAGATAAAAAATTTAGACTTTAAATTTAACCTGCCTAGCAGCAAGCTAGCCGAGGTTAAAGAACGGGCGACCTCTGCGAAATTTAGACAAGACGTCATCGATCAAGACCTCAAAAAGCAAGGGCGTATCCTGCTAAACATACTTTGCTACTATAGCATGCCGAGCAAATAGTCGTTTGCGGCGGGTAATCGCCTGCTAAATTTGACGGAGTATCGGACTTTCTTGCGTCAAATTTAGGGGTCTAGTATGCTTAAATTTTTAATTTCCACAGCTAGTTCAAATTTGGCATTCGTCTAAAATTTGAGCCGTTCACCAAGACCCGTACCGCAAAAATGCTAATTTTTCGGTTGAATTTATAGCCGAATCAATAACTACAAATATAACATTTTAGCTTGCTATATGAAGTTTAGACTCTTATTTTATTCGTCAAATTTGTTCTATTTTCGCTCCTTTGGTTTATCATCTTTTTATGCAAATTTAAGTAAAATCAACCAAAATTTTTTAAAGGCTAAAAATGGACAAAGCTACCGTAAAAGCGCACAAAATCAGCGACCAAGAGTACGAAGAGATCCTAAAGATCCTAGGCAGAGAGCCAAATTTGCTAGAGCTTGGTATATTTTCAGCGATGTGGAGCGAGCACTGCAGCTACAAGTCGAGTAAAAAGTACCTAAACGGCTTTCCGACAAAGGCGCCTTGGGTCATCCAAGGACCTGGCGAAAATGCCGGCGTCATTGACGTTGGCGACGGGGTTGCAGCTGTGTTTAAGATGGAGAGTCATAATCACCCAAGCTTTATCGAGCCGTTTCAAGGTGCTGCAACTGGAGTTGGTGGAATTTTAAGAGATGTCTTTACGATGGGCGCAAGGGTTGTTGCGAACATGAACTCGCTTCGTTTTGGTGAGACAAGAGGCGATAGCGAGCTAGCCAAAAAGCATAGATATCTACTAAAAGGAAGTGTTGCAGGTATCGGACACTATGGTAACTGCATGGGTATCCCAACGATCGGTGGCGAAACTACATTTGATCCTAGCTTTAATGGCAATATCCTAATCAACGCCTTTGCACTTGGCCTTTGCAAAAGTGATGAAATTTTCTACGGCAAGGCTGAAGGAGTGGGCAACCCAGTCATTTACGTGGGCTCAAAGACCGGTAGAGACGGACTTGGAGGTGCTGTGATGGCGAGCGATAGCTTTAATGACGAGAACAAATCGCTTCGTCCAACGGTGCAAGTGGGCGACCCATTTGCCGAAAAGCTACTCATGGAAGCTTGCTTGGAGCTCTTTAAAAAAGACTACATTATCGGTATCCAAGATATGGGCGCAGCAGGGCTAACAAGCTCTAGCTTTGAGATGGCAGGTAGAAGCGGCAGTGGCATGAAGATGTATCTAGACCGCGTGCCGATGCGTGAAGTTGGCATGACGCCTTATGAGCTGATGCTAAGTGAGTCTCAAGAGCGTATGCTAATATGTGCCAAAAAGGGCTATGAGCAAAAGGTGCTTGAAATTTTTAGAAAGTGGGACCTTGACGCTGAGATCATCGGCGAGGTCACAAGTAGCGGCGTGATGCAGCTTTACTGGCATGGTGAGCTAGCAGGCGAAATCCCTATCGGCCCACTTAGCGAGGCAGCTCCGGTGCTTGATCGCCCAGTTGTACGTCCAAAATATCTTGATGAGATAGCAAATTTAGAAATTCCAAATACTGTTGATAACAAAAGCGCATTTTTCAAGCTTTTAAAAGAGCCAGAGGTGCTAAATAAAAGCTTTATATACGATCAATACGACGCAAATATCCAGACAAATACGATAAAACAGCCTGGTTGCTTGGGCGCTGCAAGTATCAGAGTAAAAGGCACTAAAAAGGCCGTTTCTATGGCTGCTCAGTGCGATCCTAGAGCAAATTTTGTTGATCCAAAAATTGGCGCTGCAAGAGCCGTCGCGGCAGCTGGTAGAAAGGTAGCGATGAGCGGTGCTGTGCCACTTGCGATCACTGATTGCCTAAACTACGGCAACCCGCAAAATCCAGAGGTTATGTGGCAGTTTAAAGAGGGATGTGAAGGCATAAAAGAGGCTTGCCGTGAGCTAAATACGCCAGTTGTTAGCGGTAACGTGAGCCTTTATAACGACACTGATGGCGTGAGCGTCTATCCGACACCAGCCATTGTCACAGTAGGTGTAAATGAAGATGTGAACTTAAATCTAAAAAGCACATTTTTAAGCGAGGGCAGGGCGATTTACCTTCTTGGCGAGACAAGTGGGGAATTTGCTGCCTCACTTTACGCAAAGGCGCTATTTGATGTGGTCGGTGGCAAGCTAAAAGAGGTTGATTATAAAACTGAGCGAGCCCTTTGGGACCTAGTGATAGAGGCAAATAAAGAGCAAATTTTAGAGTTTGCAAATAGCGTAGGTGTGGGCGGTCTTGCTATCACGCTAGCAAAAATGGCTAGCATATCAAACATCGGTGTAAACTGCGAGGTGAAATTTAAAGAGCCAAATTTCATCTTTGATGAAAGCTTTTCAAGAGCAGTCGTAGGAGTAAAAGACGAGGCTAAATTTGAAGCGCTTGCTGCTAAATTTGGCGTAAAATTTGAAAAAATTGGCGTTAGTGGTGGCAGAAGATTTAAACTAAATGATATCGATGAGAGCGTGGATGAGATAAGAGAAATTTATCTAAATGAGTTTGCAAAAATCGTTAGAAAAGAGGATTAAGAAATGGCTTTGAAAAAGGGCAAGGTCGCTGAGGCTGAAAATGAGCAAAAGGAAGCAGAACAAGTTGAAAAGCGAGGCGTAGCAAAACCGCCGGTGCTTTTTAGTAAGACACAAAATTTAATAAAATCGATCGAAAAAAGACTAAACGCCACCTTCATAACTTACTATAATTCAAATGCTGGTAGCGTTTGCGGCAACGATGCAAGTGCTATGTATGAAATTTTAAAGGGTAAAAAGATAGATACTGCTTATCTTTTTATAAAAAGTGACGGCGGAAGCGGTATCGCCGCTCTTAGGATTATCACTACACTTAGAAATTACTGCAAAAATTTAATAGCTCTAATACCTGCAAACTGCGCCTCAGCTGCTACCATGATGGCACTTGGCGCAAATGAGATCGTCATGGGCCCACTTGCCTATCTAACGCCTGTTGATACTTCACTAAAACACGAGCTTAGCCCGACAAATAAAGGCAATGAGCTTGTGAGCGTTTCGATGGACGAACTTAGTCGTGTGGTCAAGCTTTGGAAAGAACAAGATAAAGATAGGCCAAACGACACAAACCCTTATAACTCACTTTATGAGTATATCCATCCGCTAGTATTTGGTGCGGTTGATCGTGCTAGCTCGCTATCGCTTAAGATTTGCACCGAGCTTCTTAGGTATCACATCGAGGATGACAAAAAGATTGCAGAAATTTCTGAAAGGCTAAATGGCGACTACCCAGCTCATGAATATCCAATCCTCTTTAGAGAGGCGCACGAGATCGGCCTTCATGTAAAAAAGATGGATGATGATCTAAATGAAATGCTTCAAGAGTTAACGCTACTTTACTCTGAGATGGGACAGCGAGCTTTTACCGACTACGATGAAAATAGCTACCACGATAACAATATCGCAAATATCATCGAAACAAATGGCAAGCAAATTTATTATCAGATAGATAAAGACTGGTTCTACCGCCCTGAAGAGCGCCGCTGGAATGTGATGAACGACGAGAGCTCTTGGCGTAAAAACGAACTAGTAAATGGCAAAATAAAAAATACCATCTATCACTTGTGGTAACATGTCTGGAGTCCTGTTTTTACTAATATTAGGCGGTGCGATATTTCTCTTTATGAATGTCCAAATAGGTAGTAACCGCAAGAAACAAGCAGATGTAGATGAGGCTAAATTTCTAGTCTCACTGCTTGCAAAAGTAGCTAAGAGTGACGGTAGAGTTAGCGAGCTAGAGGCTAGGCTGATCACTCAAGTGCTAGATGATCTAAGCCAGAAAGTTAGCGGCGTTAGCGGTGTGCGTGAGTATCTAAAAGAGGTTTATAAGAGCCAAAAAGAAAATGTAGATAACGCCTACGAAACCGCTAGAAACTACAAGAGTGCTTTTAATCTAAACTACGATATATGCGTCGCTAGGCTCACATTTTTTCTAAATTTAGCCTACATCGATGGAGAATTTAACAAAAGCGAGCAAGATGTTATAAGAAATATCGCTTATGGATTTGGCATTGACAAAGATACGCTTGATGAGATTATCTTAAAATTTGATAATTTTTATAGTTCAAGATTTAAAACAAATTCTAATACCGGTATAGAAAAAAACGATCCATTTGAGGTTTTAGGACTTAGCAAGAGTGCAAATTTTGATGAGGTAAAGCTTCGTTATAAAGAGCTTGTTAGACAGTATCATCCCGATATTTTGATGGGTAGGGGAGAGAGTAAAGAGGTTATAGAGAGTTCAACCAAAAAGCTTCAAGAGATAAATGAGGCTTATGGGCGTTTGAAAGAGAAATTTGGAGCTTAGATGAAGAAAATTGCTATTTTGCTTTTGGCGGCGGTTGCCTTTTGTAAAGAGCTAAGCGTGACCGATCTTAATGGCAATGAGATCAAATTTGAACTAAAAGATAACGCACTTTTTGAAAATGGTAAAAAAATAGGCGACTACAACAAAACAAGTAGTGTTAGTATTATTCTCGCCAGCTATAGTGGCATGGAGAGTAGTTTTAAGGCTGTAAAGACTAAAAATTTAAATGAATTTAAAGAGTATATATTTTCAGATGAAGGCGGCATAAAGGTTGTCAAATTTAGCTCAAAAAGCCCTATATGTGAGGCCTTTGGTAAAAATGAGGCCGTAAATTTAAACGTGTTAAATTCTAGCTACTTTAATGGCAGACAAATTTCAAGATATGCTTTTAGTGTTGATATCGTTGGTGGCAAGCTAGAAAATTTAAATAAAAATAGTCATTTTGCCATAAAATCAAGCGATAAAAATTTAAAAAAACTTGAAAGCATAACGGAACAAAATATTAAAAAAGATACAGCTATGGGGCTACTTGTGCTTGAAAAGGCGATGTGTTTGGCGGAGAAATAAAATAAATTTAATCAATCTAAAGGAGAAAAAATGAGAGAAATTTTGCTAGCAGTTATTATAGCGATAGGATTAAGCGGGTGTTTTGCTCCTCCAGAACCTATGTATTTTAAGACGCAAGACAAGGTTGTCGAATATAGTTTTGACGACAAAGGTAAATTATATGAAGATGGAAAATTACTCGGAGACTACACTGATATCTCACGGGAAACACAGGTGTTACTTAGAGATGATAGTGGCAAATCCTATGTAAATTTCAATATTTATAAAACAAAAGGCGTGAAGTCGGCAACTATATATCTGTTTCAGCGAGAATCGGAATTTGCTGCTATCACAACAAAGGGTAGTGGTGATAGCATTTGTTACGCTTATATGGCAGGAGAGAATTTAGATATTAGTGGATTTGCAAGTGTTTATAACAAAGAAGATATACTTTTTTCATACACTTTTGAGGGCACGTTAGACAAAAAAGAGTCCAAAATGCAAAAAATTAATGAATTGTATGTTAGTAGAAGTTTCTTGGATGCTAATGGTGGCGAGGAAAAATCAAAAGTGATTAGTGGAGAGATAATCAAGCTATATGGTTCTCATAAGCTAAAATTTATAAGAGATATTTTGAGTAAAGAGTGTAGATGATAAAATTTAATAAAGGAGAAAAAATGAGAGCGTTGCTTAGCGTTAGCGATAAAGAGGGCATTGTAGAGTTTGCAAAGGGGCTGGAAGAGCTTGGCTGGCAGATACTTTCAACTGGTGGCACCTATAAACTTTTAAGGAGCGAGGGCGTCAAGGCTACTGAAGTTAGTGAATTTACGGCTTCACCTGAGATGTTTGAGGGTAGGGTAAAGACGCTTCATCCAAAGATACATGGCGGTATTTTACATAAGCGCGACGACGCTACGCATGTGGCTCAGGCAAAAGAGCATGGCATAGAGGGTATAGACCTAGTTTGTGTAAATTTATATCCATTTAAAGAGACTACGATTAGGACTGATGACTTTGCTGAGATCATCGAAAATATCGATATCGGTGGCCCAGCCATGGTAAGAAGTGCAGCTAAAAATTTTAAAGACGTGCTTATCGTTACAAGCGTGCTTGATTATGATGAAATTTTAAAGCGCCTAAGAGAGAAAAGCGATGATTTTGAGTTTAGAAGATCTCTGATGATAAAGGCATTTGAGCACACAGCGGCTTATGATAGCATGATCGCAAACTATATGAATGATAGGTTTAATGGCGGTTTTGGCGATGCTAGATTTATCGTGGGAAGCAAGGTTTTTGACACGAGATATGGCGAAAATCCACACCAAAAAGGCGCACTTTATGAGTTTGATTATTTCTTCACAAACAACTTTAGAGCCCTAAAAGGCGAGGCAAGTTTCAATAATATGACCGATATAAATGGTGCGCTAATGCTAGCAACTAGTTTTGATGACGCTCCAGCAGTGGCTATCATCAAGCACGCTAACCCTTGCGGTTTTGCGGTAAAAGATACCTTGCTAGAGAGCTACGAGGCTGCGCTTAAATGTGATCCGATCTCAGCTTACGGCGGTGTAGTAGCGATAAATGGCACACTTGATGAAAAGCTAGCTAAAAAGATAAATGAAATTTACGTTGAAGTAATCATCGCTGCAAATGTCGATGATGCAGCTCTTAAAGTATTTGAGAGTAAAAAACGCATCAAAATTTTCACTCAAGACAATAAATTTTTAGTTCGCTCAAATGATAAATTTGACTTTAAGCACGTTGATGGTGGATTTGTATTTCAAGAAAGAGACTATGTAAGGGACGAAGAGCTTGAAAATATGAAGCAAATGAGCAAGAAATTTGCAACTGGTAGCGAGCTAAAAGATGCTCAGATCGCGTGGAAAGTGGCTGCGCTAACGAAGAGCAACTGCGTAGTTTATGTAAAAGATGGCGCAATGGTAGCTATTGGCATGGGTATGACAAGCCGTGTGGATGCTGCACGTGCAGCCGTAGCAAAGGCAAAAGAGCTAAAGATCGATCTAAGCGGCTGCGTACTTGCAAGTGAGGCGTTCTTCCCATTTAGAGATAGCATTGACATCGCTAGTAAGGTCGGCGTAAAATGTGTCATCGAGCCAGGTGGCAGCATCAGAGATGATGAGGTGATAGAGGCTGCCAATGAGCATGGCATGTCGCTATACTTTACTGGCGTTAGACACTTTTTACACTAAAATTTAGGGGCGCTTGCCCCTTTCTTCACACTTTATAACTTTAATTTTCGTATAATCTTTCAAAAATAAAAGGAGATAGAATGAAAAAGATCTTAAAATTTATCTTAATGGCAACAGTGTTTTTTGGTCTAAATTTGATGGCAAAAGATGAGCTTATAAAGGAGCAGACGATGGCAGGGCAAAATTTAAAAGAAATTTATCTAGCAGGTGGTTGCTTTTGGGGTATGCAGGGATATTTTAAAAAGATATTTGGCGTAGTGGATACAAAGGTAGGCTACGCGAATGGCAAGAGCGAAAATACTAGCTACCGCGAGCTTCATGAAAGTGATCATGCTGAAACGCTTTATGTAAAATACGACGAAAATAGAGTCGCTTTGGCTGAAATTTTGGCTCATTTTTTTAGAGTGATCGACCCGACCTCTCTAAATAAACAAGGTAATGACGTAGGTAGGCAGTATAGAAGCGGAATTTACTATGTTAGTGATAGTGATCTGCCAACGATAGAGAGCTTTATGAAAATAGAGCAAAAGAAATTTAAAGATAAGATCGTGGTTGAGGTGGCGCCACTTAAAAATTTCGTCTTAGGCGAAGAGTATCATCAAGACTATCTTGATAAAAATCCTTTTGGATATTGTCACATCGACCTAGGTTTAGCCAATAAACCACTTTACGATGAGGCGAAATTTAAGCCGCTTAGTAAAGATGAGCTAAAGAAAAAATTAAGTAGCGAGCAGTATGCCGTGACGCAAGAAGCAGCGACCGAGAGGCCATTTAGCAGCGAGTATGATAAATTTAATCAAAAAGGCATTTATGTAGATATAACGAGTGGAAAGCCACTTTTCTCAAGCGCAGATAAATTTGATGCAGGATGTGGCTGGCCAAGCTTTACAAAGCCTATCACGACAACGGCGCTTGCGTATAGCGAGGACAACTCATTTATGATGAAAAGGGTTGAAGTTAGGTCTCAAAACAGCGATGCGCACCTTGGGCATGTTTTTGATGATGGTCCAAGCGATAAGGGTGGGCTAAGGTACTGCATAAATGGTGCAAGTCTTAAATTTATACCGCTTGAAGACATGGCTAGGCTGGGATATGAGGAATTTATACCTTACGTAAAATAGCTTTTGTTGAAGCAAATCAATAGTTTGAAAAGTTTAATCAGAGTATAATTCTCCAAAATTAAAAGGAGAAAAAATGAGCGATTTTTTCAAAAACGCAGAGCAGTTTAATGTCGATGGTGCAACTGTGCCATTTTATAAATTTAATGAAAATGGTGTAAATTTTGTTGGCTTTGATTCACGTCCTTGCGTGCCGCCAGAGCCAATGGTCAATGCATTAATCGCTATTAAATTTGCTGATAAAAATACAAAAATTATGATGCTAAATCATAAATTTCCAGCTGGTCTTATACCAAAGATAGATAAGAGCTTTGATATAGAGCGTGAAGATATAGATGGTGGGGCTGTAAAGATGGTTTTTAGCCTAAAAGACGGCGCAAATATAGAAGACGTAGATACGAGTCTTTGCCACTAAGATGCTTTTAAATACTTATGCACCACCATTTAAGTTAGTCGGTGGATATTTTATTGCTGGAATTTTGTTTTTGGCATTAAGTGTGCCGGCATTCTTTTATGCAGATTTTGATGCGATTAGCTCACTAAATACAGCTGGTTTTTTGCATATATTTTTTGTTGGCTTTGTTATGAGCATTATCATCGGAGCGCTCTATCAGCTAACTTCAGTCATCTTAGAAAAGCCATTTTTTACAGCAAAAGGTGCTATTTTAAATTTGGCTATTTTTTGTCTATCGTTGCTGGGCATGTGCTACGGGATGTTATTTGCTGAGGCTAAAATTTTACAAATTAGTGGAGTTTTGCTTTTTTGCTCACTCGCTTTTTTTGCTACGACGTACGCATTAAGCTTTATGGATAATGAAAAAAAGAGCTTTGCAGCCTTTGCACTTTTTATTTCAGCTATCTTTTTGATAATTGGAATAACGCTTGGTTTTTGCTTGCTTATGATACTTAGTGGCACGCTGATGCTTGATTTTGAGATGACACTAAAATTTCACGTTTATTTTGTACTGGGATTTGTGTTCCTTGTGATACTTGGAGCTGCTAGCGTACTCCTACCTATGTTTGCGCTAGCTCACGATCTAAAATTTACACTTAGCAAGGCCTCACTAGCATGCTATATTTTGGGTGGTATCTTGCTAGCTTTTAATGAAAATTTATCTATTTTGTCAATATGTTTAGCGGCTTTACTTTTTATAGCTCAAGCACTTTATATTTTAAAAAAACGCGTTAGAAAGGCGTATGATTACTGGAATGTAAATATCGTGCTTTCGTTGGTGGCTTTACTTGGTGCTGCTGTTTTTATAGCTTTGGATAAATTAAATTTAGCTGCATATTTTTTAATATATGGCTTTTTATTTGCTTTTATCGTAGCCCATCTTTACAAGATTGCACCATTTCTCATATGGTATCACTATGTAGCACCTTTTGTTGGAAAGGTAAAAGTGCCACTTCTTGATGCCATGATACTAAAAAAGATAGCTTATTTTGGTATAGCTTTTAATGCTATCTCGCTTCTTTGCTATCTTCTCTCAACTTGCTTTGAACTAGAAATTTTAGTGCAAGCTGGTATGATTTTTATAGCTATTAGTATAGTTTTGCTATCGATAAATATAATAAATATTTTTAGATTTACTGGTTTTAAAGGATAAAAAATGAAAGAAAAAATTTATAACGCACTGTCAAATATCGTTGATCCAGAAGTTGGCTTTGATATCGTTTCGCTTGGACTTATATACGATGCGAGCTGCGATGAAAATGGCAAAGCAAAAGTTACTATGACGCTTTCAACTAAATCTTGCCCACTACATGAAATGATACTTGGCTGGGTAGAAACTGCCGTGCTTGATATAGAAGGTATCAAAGAGTGCGAGATCGACCTTGTTTGGGAGCCTGAGTGGAATATACAAATGGCAAGTGATTTTGTAAAAGCACAACTTGGAGTTTAATTTTTAAGTTTTTAGATTTGAAAGTTTGTAAATTTTTATAAGCTAGAGAGCAAAAGCTCTCTAGAAATTTTAAGGAGTTTGTTTTTTTATTAGTCCATTTGATGGCGCATAAATGATGGCACATCAAGTTGCGACATATAGTCTTCGTCATATCCACCACTAACTTTTTTAAGTCTTAATATACGCTCTTTTTTTATGATATCGTTTGCATTAGAAGTTTGTACTTCATCTTTTTTCTCAGCTTCTTTTTGTGAGCTTTGAAAACCTGTGGCTATTATTGTAACTTCAACTTTATTATCTTCTATTTTGTCATCAGTTGTTGTGCCAAATATAATTTCAGCATCTTCATCTGCTGCCTCATGAATAATACTCATCGCATTATTGATATCAGCTAGTGGGCAACTAGGGCTTATTCTAAAATGAACTAAAATACCAAATGCACCATTTATTGTCATGTTATCAAGAAGTGGTGATTGTATAGCATTTTTTATAGCTTCTTGTGCTGCATCTTCGCCACTTGCTTCGCCAACACCCATTAAAGCTAGTCCTCTATGGCTCATAATCGTTCTAACATCAGCAAAGTCTAGATTTATATCGCTTTTTCCTGAATCAAGTACGATCGTACTCATGCCATTGACGGCTCTTGCAAGTACTTCATCGACCATTTCGAAGCTTTCTTTTATACCAGCATTTTTATCAATTAATGTTAGGAGTTTATCGTTTGGAATGACAACAATAGAATCGCTTTCTTTTCTAAGTTCCTCAAGGCCACAATCAGCCAATTTTCTACGTTTTTTTCCTTCAAACATAAAAGGCATAGTAACAACTGCAACTGTTAGTGCACCAATATCTTTTGCAGCTTGAGCAACAACTGGAGCAGCACCAGTACCAGTTCCGCCACCGAGTCCTGTACCAATGAAAACTATATCTGATGTCTCAAGTGCACTTTTTACTTCATCGTAGCTCTCTTCAGCAGCAGCTTTTCCTATTTCAGGTCTCATGCCTGCACCTAGGCCTTTTGTTGTCTTTTCTCCAAGCTGTATTTTTGTATGTGCAAGAGAATTTTCAAGAGCCTTAGCATCTGTATTGGCAACAATAAGATCTATATTTAAATTTGGATTAACTCTTATTATGTGGTTGACCATATTGCCACCACCTCCACCTACACCTACGACCTTTATCTTTGCACCATAGATGCTTTTATTTTCTTCTACTGTGAAGCTACTCATTTTTGAAATTCTCCTTAAAATAATTGTGTAATACTATACCAAAATTTTGCAAAAGCATTTGGCTTTTTTTCTTGTTTGCTAATATCTGCAATATTGGCAAGCTCTTCTTTGTTTTTTGATTTATTTGCTACCTCTAATTCAAAATCTTTATCTGAAAAACTATCCTCTTTTTCATTTGGATCCTGCACCTCTTGTCCAAAATTTTGTACATTTTCCTCTTCTACAAAAACATTTCTAAAATTTGCTTTTGGTTTTGAGACTATTTCCCCTTGGTATCTCATTTTTTTCTCAGAATCAATCTCGTATGGGCTAAAGTTGCCAGCACCATACAAACAAAGCCCTATAGCACAAGAATTTGCTGGATCTCTTAAAATTTCAAATAATCCATCCATTTCCTTTGGTTTTGCTATACGAACTGGCATTTTGTCAAATATTGCAGATGCAAGATCTCTAATACCTTCTAGCTTAGTCATACCACCAGTAAGTATTATTCCAGCACCAATGCTATCTTTATAGCCGCTATCTTCTAGCATTTTAGCAAGTACCATAAGGGTTTCTTCTGCTCTGGCATATATAACATTTGATATTATGTCTAGTGAAACTTCGTGGCTTTTTGTTTCATCTCCAAGGATCGGGAGCTCTATTAGATCAACTGACTTATTTATTAAAGCGCCATAGCCTAATTTTATCTCTTCTGCCTTTGGAAGTGGTGTATGCAGAGCCATAGAAAGATCATTTGTAATGTTTGCTGAGCCAACAGGTAAAAATTCATTGTATCTTATAGAATTTCCAGAATGCACTACAAGATTACAAGTAGCACCACCCATATCAACAAGTGCGGCACCAAGCTCTTTCTCATCTTTTGTTAATGTTGCTATCGCAGAAGCATATCCTGAAAGGACTATGTTATCTAGTTGAACGCCTGCTAAATTTACGGCTTTTCTTAGGTTGCTAATAGATGATTTTTGTACTGTAACAATATGTGTTTGCACTTCCAGTCTACTACCATTCATGCCTATTGGATCTTCAATGTGTTCTTGTCCATCTACTTTAAAATTATAAGGAAGAACATGTAATTTTTCATACTCATGAGGTATATCAGCAGTATGATCGGCCATTTGCATAGCACGCTCGATCTCTTTTATACCTATTTCATGATTTGGTATATTTACTACACCACTACTGTCAACGCTTTTTGTATACGCACCAGAAATAGAAACTATGACTTTTTCATAGCGTGTTCCTGCAACTCTTTGTGCTTCTATCAATGCATTTTTTATCGACTTTGCAGCTTGCTCAATATTGGTTATAACACCTTTTCTTATTCCTTGTGTTTTTTCAGTTCCAATTCCAATTATCTTAATGCCATTTTCATCATGTTGTGCTATTACTGCACAAATCTGGAAAGAGCCGATATCTATACCTAAAATTTTTGTACTCAAGATAAATTACCTTTTGATATATTCTTTAATTTCATAGTATTTTTTAAGTTTGTTTGTTAAATCTTTTATTAACTCATTATTTTTAAGCATTGTAACGTTTTGCTGTGTTATTTGCTTATAGTTATTATCTATATTATCTACAAGCAACCTTTGTTCCAAAATGTCGTATATAACGGCCTTATCTTCTAATATAACATAATCTTCTTTTTTGTTGTTAGTTTCAAAAAGTTGAGAAACAAAAGTTCTAGTTTCACTTTCATTTAGTCCTAAGATAGAGCCATTTATATCTCTACTGATAAAGCCTATATCAGTTCCTTTGAAATTTTGTAAAGACTCTTTTGCTATGGTTATTAAGTTTTCTTTTTTCTTTTTATCTTTGTAAATTTCAAGCACCATTGCTCTTGCTTGTTCAAAACTCATAGGTTGTGGAGGAGTTATACTTTTTACTCTAACTATCAAATATCCATCTTTATATGTAAACGGTTTTATCACCTCACCAACTTTTGCCCCTTTTATTTCATCGAGCGAGAATGTCGCATTATCTTCATTTATACTAACAAATTCATTTGTTGCAAGCTCAGCTTTTTTGATAGAGGTATATTTTTTTAAAGCATCGGTCTTACTTTTCTCAATATTGTAGTCTTTGACAACTTCAGTCTTTACTTCGTCAAATGATTTGATTTTATCATCAGAGCCTTTGTATCTCTCCTTGTTTTCGTTATAGTAGTCACTCAAAGTAGTTTGATTTACATCATTTTTATTTGACTCTATAAAGTATGTTTCTAGACCATATATAGTCTTTGTCATATAGTTGTTTTTATTTGTTTCCCAAAGATTCTTTAGCTCTTTTTCATCTATTTTTATATCACTTTGATTAGCATTTATTATCTGTATTGCTAATTTGTCTTGCATAAAAAAGCTTGCTTCCATCATTGCAATGTCTTCTTTGCTAGCTGGTAAATTTAAAATAGTTCTAAGCTTATCAAGTAGTATTGTTAGTTTTAAATTTTCTTCAAAATCAGTTGGATTTATTCTAGCTCTTCTTAAAATATCGTAGTATAAATTTTTATCAAAAGTACCATCTTTTTGAAATGTTGGATCAACGATTATATATTTTAAAATATCATCTTTACTAACACTAAGACCTATATCGTCTGCAAAATTTAATAGTAAATTCTCTTGAATTGTAGCCTGAAGTGCAGCATTTTGTAAGCCTAACTCATTGGCCTTTTCTTGTGTTAATTTACCATCAAAAAGATTATTGTAGTATTGATACAAATTATCGTATTTTTGTTGTAGTTCTTGAATGCTTATATTTCTGTGTCCTACTTTTGCTACCGAAGTGGCTCGATTGCTGTTTAAATCATATGCTCCCCAGCCTACAAAGCCTGCTCCAACAAAGGCTATTGTACTTACCCAAATGGTAACAACTAGGTATTTTTTATGTTTTTGCATCCAAGACAACATTAAATTTTCCTTTAAAAGACTAACGAAATTTGTATGATATATTATATAAAATTGCCTTAAATAAGCTTAAAATAGGGGCTTTAAAAATACCTTTGTGAAGAATTTTGCTAACAATTTTTTAGTATTGTTAGCAAAATTTTTAAATACTATAATCGCTATAACCACTAGTTAAATGAAGCAATTTGCAGCTATTTTCTAGCAAAGCTATCTCTTTTGCAAGAAGCTGAGGGCTTCTACTGTATGCGTAAATGCCATATCCTTTAACGATAATAATATTTGTATTTTTTTCTAGCATATATCTATAAATTTCAGTTTCTGCACGTTCATACCAGTCATCATATTGTTTTGGATCATAGACTAAAATTTCATTAAATCTCATATACCCAAAATAATCTTTCGGTACAATTTTTTCATGTTTCATTGCGTAGGCAGTTGCGTATGGTGGCATCGCGTAGCAAACAAATCTTGCCTCATTTATATTTTTATAAATATTTAAGTGTATATCAGCATCAAGACTAGCTTCATTCCAACGATAGTCTTTTTTTGATGAAAGAAGTGTCAAATCATCATCTTTTAAATTATCAAAAATGGCATTTTGTTTATTGATTATAAATTGATTTTTTTCGACTCTTGCCGAAATCGAGCCGTGAAAAACGCCAAAAAAATTCTTTCTAAACATAGAAAGTGATATCGTTTTTATCTCATTTATTGAGTGTTCTAGCTCCATTTTTTCTCCTACATTTAAGCGATTATATTTAAGCTATCTTAAAATTTATGTAAAATTTTGTGTAATGATAGCTTTTTAAGTAAAATTTCGATAAATTTTCCACACTATTTACTATAAAGAGGCAGTGTTGCAAAGTCCACATATTAGTGTTTTACTTGATGAAGTTCTATCTTTTTTTAAAAATTTAAATGGAAATTTTATAGATTGCACGCTTGGATATGCCGGACATTCTAGTGCCATTTTATCTCAAAATGAAAATTTAAATTTAATTGCCTGTGATAGAGATAACGAAGCTATAAATTTTTCACTAAAAAAACTTGAGCCATTTGGTAGTAGGGTTAAAATTTATAAAAGTAACTTCTCTGAATTGACTAGCAAGCTAAGTCAAGAAGAAATTTTAAATGTTAGAGGAATTTTGGCTGACATCGGTGTTAGCTCGCTTCAGATAGATAAAGATGATAGGGGCTTTAGTCTTAGCTCAAGCACGCTTGATATGCGCATGGATAAAGAGCGAAATTTTAGTGCGTTTGACGTTGTGAATGGATACTCTTTTGATGAGTTGGTTAGAATTTTTAGAGATTATGGTGAGCTAAAAAATGCTGCCGGGATTGCAAATAAAATTATAAATGCTAGAAATTTAGGCAAGATAACGAGTGCAAAAGAGCTTGCAAATTTAATAGGTACAGCCCAGATAAAAGGGCGCGGAGTTAGCCCTGCAATACTTGCCTTTCAAGCCATCAGGATAGAGGTAAATGGTGAGCTAGATGAGCTAACAAATTTGCTTGATAGTATAGAAAAAGGCGGGTTTAAAGATTGTCTTGTGGCGATTATTACATTTCACTCACTTGAAGATAGGATCGTAAAGGAGCGCTTTAAAAAATGGGCAAATAGCTGTATCTGCCCGCCAGGTGTCTATAGGTGTGAGTGCGGAAACAACCACGAATTAGGAGAAATTTTGACCAAAAAGCCACTAACGGCAAGTAGTAGTGAGCTAAAGGTAAACTCACGAAGCAAGAGCGCAAAACTGCGGGTTTTTAAGATAAAGGGATAAAAATGCAAGAAAAAGAAGAGCTACTAACGCTTCACGACGAGGAGCAAAAACGTGAGGTAAATTTAAGCTTTAAGACATTAGTGATGGTCTATTTAGCTGTTTTTATAGCTCTAGCTATATTTTTGCCAAAAATTTACATAGCAAATCAAATTTATTATATAAGTAGAGATATAGCGGACATTAGCGGTAAACGAGATATGCTTTTAGAGGAAAATAGAGCTCTTAATATAAAGCTTGAAAATTTACGTTATAAAAATCAAATTTTAAACAATATGCAAGAGCGTCAATGGAAATAACGAAACATTTAAAGTTTTTAAATTTTGGCGATTCGATTATATTGGCAAATAATATAGCCATTTTGTATATAACTGCATAAAAATAAAATTAGCTCAATAAACAAAGTTTATTTTTAATTTGCTAGTTACTTTCTTTTTGAGAGATTAGCTTTTCATATATATATTGTTCTAAATCTTTTTTTGATATGTCATTTTTTATAGCAGTATTATAAATTTCTTCGACCTTGCTTGAGTATTTTTCATAGCTAAAATAAGGAAAATGCACACTCCAAGCTTTCCTGATAAGATCGTGACTTATCTCTCTTCTTGCCCAAACTTTAAACATATCAAAGCCGATAAAAACGGCTGAAGTGACGACAGCAGTCGCTATTATCGATATATGCGCGTCAGTTTTTGCTAAAAAATGATGCGTGATGATTAACAATGGAAATAAAATAACAAAACAGATAAGTGCATAAATCTGATAGAGCTTGATGTGGTTAAATCTAAAATTTAGCTTTGCTCCATCTATTAGCATACCTTCGTTAAAAAGGGCATTCGCTTCAAGTAGATCCCTAAATAAAACTGGCTGTTTTGAAACAAAAAAAACGTTTTTTATGATTCTATCTTTTAAAGTTTCTTGCATTTTTTATAGACTTTTTACCTTTGAAATTTTGGCTTATTATATCTAAGAATCTATAAATTCAAACAAAATTAGATACAATTTGCCCAAAATTTAAGGAGCTAAAAATGGCAGATCAAGCTTTGCAAACCGTCTTTTTAAACGGAGAATTTTTGCAAAAAGATGAAGCAAAAGTTAGTGCTTTTGATAGAGGATTTATATTTGGTGATGGAGTTTATGAGGTTGTGCCTGTGATAAATTCAAAAATGGTTGATAAAGATGGATTTTGGGCGAGATTTGAAAGAAGCTTAAATGAAATAGATATAAGCTTGCCCTACGAAAAGGAAAAATTTGAAGCGATCTTAAACGAGATAATCTCCAAAAATGCCTTAAAAGAGGGCGGAATTTATATGCAAGTAACAAGAGGTGTGGCGTTTAGAAATTTCTATTTTATAGAAAATTTAACACCAAGCGTCTTTATCTTTTGCTACGAGAGTGAAATTTTAAACAATCCTGCTGCAAAAACCGGCATAAAAGTGGTAAGCGTCGAGGATATTAGGTGGAAGAGGCGCGATATAAAATCGATCTCACTTTTAGCTCAGTGCTACGCTAAAAATGAAGCTCATAAAAAAGGTGCAGATGAGGGCTTTATGGTGGAAAATGGCTTTGTCACAGAGGGCTGCAGCTCAAGTGCTTTTATCATCAAGGATAAAACTTTAATCACAAAACCACTGTCAAATGAAATTTTGCCAGGAATTCGCCGTATGAGACTTTTAAAGATCGCTAAAGATATCGGCCTTAAGATAGAGGAGCGAAAATTTAGCATGGATGAAGTTTATAATGCTGATGAAGTCTTTATTTCGGCTGCGACGCTCATACTCTTACCAGTCGTTTATGCTGATGGCAAGGCGATAAATGGTGCAAAAGTAGGAGAAATTTCAAGCAAACTTCGTGAAATTTATGCTGGTGAACTTTTAAAAGAAGCCGGGCTTTGAGAGAAAAAATCCTAATAAGTGCTTGCCTGGTTGGCATAAATTGTAAATTTAACGGCGAAAATAATCTTTTAAATAAAGATCTTTTAGATGAAATTTCAAAGAGGTTTCATCTGCTTTTTGTTTGTCCTGAAGTTTACGGTGGACTTAGCACGCCAAGGGAACCGGCTGAGATGAAAAATGGTGCGGTTGTTTGTAAATTTTCAGGTAAAGATGTGAGTGAAAATTTCAAAAATGGAGCAGAAATTTGCCTAAGGATAGCCAAACTAAATGGTTGCAAAAAGGCTATTTTAAAATCAAAAAGTCCAAGTTGTGGAAGTGGGCAAATTTATGATGGAAGCTTTAGTAAGAGGCTTATTTTAGGCGATGGCATCACAGCAAAACTGCTAAAAGAAAATGAAATTTTAGTTTACAGCGAAGATGAGATAGTAGGGCTTGATGTTTGATAGGCTAAAAGACAACATTATACTTGAGGTGATTTTTAAATATATCATCTTGTTGCTACTTTTTATCTGTGTGATCGGTCTTTTTATGAGTGGCGTTCTTTTCTTAAATGGGGAGATGAGTGAAAATTCTCTGAATTTACATATTTTCTTTGGCTTTAGTTTGGTTTTTTTGACGATTGTCCATAGTTATGTTAAGAAGAAAAAGTTAAAGAAGCTAAGTCTTGAGTTTAAAAATATCTTGAATCACAAGCCAGTGCAGATGGACTGCAATACAACTAGGTTTTTAAACGCTCTAAATGATGTAAAAGTGGGCGAGCTTTCAAAGAAATTTGGCTCTGATATTGTAGAAATTTTAAGGTCAAATGACATAAAAGTAAAAAACGAGAATGAGACGATGAAACAAATTTGTAAAAACAACGATGAAAAGATGTTTTATGTTTTTGTTTTGATTGTAGAAGCTATTTTTAAGAATAAGGAAAAAAATTGAAAAAGGGCATATTTTTAGCATTTAGTGTTGCTTTGTTTTTGGGATGTTCACAGACCCAGTCAAAGCCAAGTGTGCAAAATTCTTTACCAGATGAAAATGTATATAAGCCAAATGAACGCATTAGTTTGCTTGATTTTGAAATGAAGCAAGATGCCTCGTCGCTACCGCAAAATATGCAAAGTGCAAGCTTTGACCAAGAGGAAATTTTAAAAAGAAGGTTTAAGGTTTTTACATTAAGGGGCATAAAATTTAATCCAAACGATGTTTTTTGGGCATTTAATATATATAAACCAAGCGAAAAGAGAAAGTATTTTGGCTCAAATTTTAGAGAGATCCCACAAAGCTGGTTTGACGCACAAAAGGACAATGCAAATTTTTCAGCTCTTTCAAGCATCTCTGCATATGCTTTAACTTCGGCAAACACAGCTTTAAGAAATTTTCCAACCGATGAGCCGATATTTTTAAATCCGCAAACTCCAGGTGAGGGCTATCCGTTTGATTATCTGCAAGAATCAACCCTAAGCATCGCTCACCCACTTTTTGTCTCACATCTTTCTAAAGATAGGGCATGGGCGTTTGTTAGTGATGATGCGGTTTGGGGCTGGGTAAAGGTCGAGGATATAAAATTTATAAGCGATGATGAGGCAAATGCCTATCAAAAATCAAGTTTTGTAACTATAAAAACGGACAAGATGCCAGTTTATGATAAGGCTGGAAATTTCTTATTTTACTCAAGGGTTGGGGCGATACTTCCTGTTTTGGCACAGGATAATAAAAACTACTACGGCAAAATTTATGTAAGAAATCTCTTGAGAGAATTTGTGTTGCCAAAGTCTGTTGGCGCTCTTTTTCCTCTTAAATTTAATGACTCAAATCTAAAAACACTTATTAGCTCCCTTCTTACTCAGCCTTATGGCTGGGGTGGGGTCGATAAGCTAAGGGATTGCTCGCTTTTTACCAAAGATTTGTTGGCTAGCTTTGGCGTGTGGCTACCTAGAAACTCAAAAGCTCAAGCAAATATGGGGCAAAAATTTGATCTAAAAGGACTTAGTAACGCCGCTAAGACAAAAGAGATAAAAGAAAAAGGTGTGCCATATCTTACACTCGTGCATCTGCCAGGACATATCATGCTTTATGCTGGATACAAGGGTGATGATATATATGTGGTGCATGATGCTTGGGGGCTAAAAACCGAAAATAACGGCAGAGCGTTAATCGGTGCTACGGCAGTAACTACATTAAACATCGGACAAAACAGAAGCGATATACAAAATGCAAATTTGCTTATTTCAAAGGTCGATTCTATAAATGTGATAAAGCCCGAAAATGTAATAAGCGATAAAGCTAGAAAAATTTCAGCTTTACAAAGGGCTTATGATGTTAAGGTTGAGGATAATTTGGTCAAATTCGGTGATGGAACAATATTTGTCTATGATGACTTTAAACAAAAAGATGATGAGTGTAGTATCGGTGCTGATATAGAGGATATGAATGCGCTTGATTACGCTGCATTTTCACCGCTTAGCACTGCACTAAGTGATGCTGGCAGATGTAGAAATTATGAGTTTTTAGGCAAAATTTATGGCTCAAGCGAGAGCGCGGTAAAGGCAAATTTAGTAGATGTCATTTGGCTAAAAGATAGCCTTGTGTTAAAACTACCATTTAACTCTAAAAATGGAGCTGCAGCCGCCTTGCAAGAGGTAAGCAATGAGCTAAACGATATGGTAAAAAGTGATACGAGCTTGCTTGAGTATTTAAAAGATCCAGGCGGGACATTTAAATGGCGCATCATCGCTGGCACAAACCGCCTAAGCGCTCACAGCTACGGCATCGCGATCGATATAAATGTAAAAAAGAGCCACTACTGGCAGTGGAGCAAGGGCTATCAAAATCTCATTCCTGAAAAGATAGTGCGTGTTTTTGAAAAGCATAAATTTATCTGGGGCGGACGCTGGAAGCACTTTGATACGATGCATTTTGAGTATCGCCCAGAGATGTTTGAGTAGATGAAAGATCAAATTTTAGAAATTTTATCTCGCTCAAACGTCTTTTTAACAGGCGGTGGCGGTGTTGGCAAGAGCTATCTAACCGCCTCCATCATTAGACACTACAAAGAAAATTTTAAAAACGTCATAATCCTTGGCTCAACTGGCATAAGTGCCATTAGCCTTGGAGGAGTTAGCTTGCATAGCTTTTTTAAATTTGGCTACTGCAAGGATTATGAGGAGCTAAGACGCTTTGACTATCATCAAAAAGACAAACTAAGCAAGCTAAGAAATATGCTTGATGCATGTGATCTGCTTGTAATTGATGAAATTTCAATGGTGAGCTCAGATTTAATGGAGATGATAAGATACCGACTACTTACTTCCAAATTTAAAGGTAGGGTGCTTATAGTGGGCGATTTTTATCAGCTTCCACCAGTGCAAAAGGAGCAAAACGAAAATAGGCTTTTTAATTTTTTATACGCTTTTAACTCCAGTGCGTGGGAGGATATGAAATTTACAAATGTCGAGCTGCTCGTCTCAAAACGCACTAATGATCTTAAATTTTATGAGATTCTCTCTCGTCTTAGAGTAGGCGAGTTAGATGATGAAATAATTAGCTATATAGAGAGTTTAAGAGTGAGCAAGATAGAGCCAGATGATGATACAAGTGTGCTTTTTGGCAGAAACGCCGAGGCTGAAATGCTAAATCAAAAAAGGCTTTCAGAACTTGGCACGCCACTTGAAATTTCAAACTCAGATGTGAGCATTTTGGATGAAAATTTAGATAAAAAAGAGTTTGAAAAATGGGCAAATACACTAAATATCTCAAGGGATTTGGAGATGAAGATAGGCGCTAAGATTATCTTTACGTCAAATAAGTGGGGCGAGTACTATAACGGCGAGCAAGGCAAGATCATGCAAATTTTAAAAGAAAATGGCATCATCTCAAGCGTGATTGTGAAAAAAGATAGCGGCGAAATTTGTGAGATAGAAAAAGCCGCTTATATATTTAGTTCGTTAAATTTAAACGAAGATGAGATCGAAGAAAATGTACAGGCGTCACTCTATCAGTTTCCATTTAAGCTCGCTTACGCTCTAACTATCCACAAGTCCCAAGGAATGAGCATAAACTCGCTCATTTGCAACATCAACCACATCTTTGCCAAAGGGCAGCTCTACGTCGCACTTTCTCGCGCGGTAAATCCTAAAAATTTAAAACTTTTTTATGATAAGAAAAGTGATTTTAGGCAGCATTTAAGAAAAGTGGTTAAAATTGACGACGAAGTTAAGAAATTTTACCAAGAAAACGTATTTTTGCATATTAAGGAGAATTTATGAAAAAGCTATTTTTAAGCCTTACTTTTTGTATTTTTGCATTTGCAGACGTATTAAAAGTAAGAGATTTTCAAACAGATATTTATTCAAAAGCTGGACAAAATTTAACAAAAAAGATAAATATGAACCTTGAAGTCGTTGGACGTGATGTTGAAGAAAATGAAGCGTATGTGCTTGATGCTTTAAACATAATAGTTGGTAGCTTTTACGTGGAAGATATTTTAACCTCAATGGGAAAAGAGAAATTTAAAGAGCTTTTCATAAAATACGCAGCCAAAAAGCACTCTCTTGATATTGATGATGTGCTTATCTTAAATATAAAAGTGATAAATAATCTTGAACTAAGCGAGATCATAAAAGCAATAAAAAGCCAAAATTTATGCTCCGATCCAAGTGTTAATGAAGAGATTGTAACAAAACCAGAAAAGAAGAAAAAGGGCAATGAGATTATCATCTCGCCAGATCCAAATGACGTAGTTCAAAAGCCTATTGATCTAAATAACGTGCAGGAATTTGGAAAAGATTTTGGAGAGAAGTAAGTAAATTTGGCTAAAGCTAGCCAAATTTATTGATTTACAATGTCGTAACCTTGAGGAATGACAGGAGTTAGCGTCTCTTGTGGAATTAGCGCGTCTTTTACAGGGTTTCTTAGAGTGATTTTTATTTTATTTGAAAGCTTGTCTTTATAGTCAATCGTCGTTGGAAGTGTGTTTTTAATAGTTATAAAATACTCAACTCCGTCATATATTGCTTTGTAAAGTGTTGGTTGAATTTGCTCCGCATGAGCCAAAATCTGCGTCAAATTTGGCGTATCATCAAGCTTTGAAATGATGGCTTGCTCAAGCTCGTCTTCAATCACGATCACACGCTCTTTGTTAAAATAAATTCTCTTTGGCGTTGGACTTTCATATATCCAAAGTGCAGTATTGTCGTTTTTTGCGTAAAATCTACCCTTGTAATTTATGCTTTTGCCTTCGCTAAATACAGTTTGCGTAAAGTCACTTTGCAGGCTTTTGAAATTTAAGCCAGCACCAAATGAGCAAACTGCAACGAGAGATGCAACTAAAAATTTTCTCATTTTTTATCCTTTTTTGGCGTATTCTAGCCCAGTTTAATTAAATAAATAGTTAAACTATGCTAAGATCCAAAGTTTAAAAATTTAGGAAGGTAAAATAATGATTTCATCGGTATTTAGAAAGATTTTTGGCACGAAAAACGATAGAGAAGTCAAAAAATATATAAAACGTGTGGCGCAGATAAACGCGCTAGAGCCTACTTATGAGAAGATGAGTGACGATGAGCTTAAGATCAAATTTAACGAGCTAAAAGCCCAAGTAGTAGAAGAAAAAGCCACTTTAGATCAAATTTTAAATGACGTATTTGCGATAGTTAGAGAGGCTAGCAAAAGGGTGCTTAAGATGCGCCATTTTGACGTACAGCTAATAGGCGGCATGGTGCTAAACGAGGGCAGGATCGCTGAAATGAAAACAGGCGAGGGCAAGACCTTGGTGGCAACTTTGCCAGTTATATTAAACGCGATGAGTGGCAAAGGTGTGCATGTAGTAACCGTAAACGACTACCTTGCAAAGCGTGACGCTACGCAAATGGGCGAGCTTTATAACTTTTTAGGCTTAAGCGTTGATGTGATACTAAGCGGCGGATACGACGATGAGGTAAGACAAGCTGCGTATAACGCCGACATAACATACGGCACAAACTCAGAATTTGGCTTTGACTATTTACGTGATAATATGAAATTTGAAGCTGGTCAAAAGGTGCAAAGAGGTCATAACTTCGTTATCGTGGATGAGGTCGATAGTATTTTGATAGATGAGGCTAGAACACCACTTATAATATCAGGTCCAACAAACCGCACACTTGATGGCTACATAAGAGCCGATCAGGTCGCAAAACAGCTTACCAGAGGCACTCCAGCTGATCCAAATGTGCCAGGCTCAAAACCAACAGGGGACTTCATAGTAGATGAAAAAAATAGAACGATAATGATCACAGAAGCTGGCATAAGCAAGGCTGAGAAATTATTTGGTGTTGAAAATTTATATAATCTTGAAAATGCTATACTAAGCCACCACCTAGATCAAGCTCTAAAAGCTCACAATCTCTTTGAAAAAGATGTTCATTATGTCGTAAAAGATGGTGAGGTGGTCATTGTTGATGAATTTACAGGACGTTTAAGTGAGGGCAGACGCTTTAGCGAGGGACTCCACCAAGCACTTGAAGCAAAAGAGGGTGTGAAAATTCAAGAAGAGAGCCAAACGCTAGCCGATACAACCTACCAAAACTACTTTAGGATGTATAAAAAGCTTGCAGGTATGACTGGTACTGCCCAGACAGAGGCTACTGAGTTTTCTCAAATTTATAATCTTGAAGTTATCTCGATCCCTACAAACCTGCCAGTTATCAGGATCGACTCAAATGACCTTATCTATAAAACTCAAAACGAGAAATTTAAAGCTGTTATCGACGAGATCAAAAAGGCTCACGAAAAAGGCCAGCCAGTGCTTGTGGGAACTGCAAGTATCGAGCGTAGTGAGGTACTTCACGAGATGCTTAAAAAAGTAGGTATCCCACACTCTGTGCTAAATGCTAAAAACCACGAAAAAGAGGCCGAGATCATCGCACAAGCTGGCGTAAAAGGCGCTGTAACTATCGCTACAAATATGGCTGGACGTGGTGTTGATATCAGGATAAACGACGAGGTGAGAGACCTTGGCGGACTTTATATCATAGGTACTGAAAGGCACGAGAGTAGAAGGATAGATAATCAGCTTCGTGGCCGTGCTGGACGTCAGGGCGACCCTGGTATGAGTAGATTTTACCTAAGCTTAGAGGACAATCTTTTAAGGATTTTTGGTAGCGACCGTATAAAAGCGATCATGGATAGGCTTGGTATCGACGAGGGCGAGAGTATCGAGAGCCGCATGGTGACAAGGGCTGTTGAAAATGCTCAAAAGAAAGTCGAGAGCTTGCACTTTGAGGCTAGAAAGCACTTACTTGAGTATGATGACGTGGCGAACGAGCAAAGAAAGACTATTTATAAATACCGCGATGAACTACTTGATAAAAACTATGATATGAGCGAAAAGATAGCTCAAAATAGAAAAGAGTATGCTGCAAATTTACTTGATACGGCTGAAATTTTCCATGGTGGCTTGAAAGATGACTTTGATATTAAAAATTTATGCTCTATCATCCTTGCAGATTGTGGCGAAGAGATAGACGAGAGTGAGTTAAAAGGTCTAGAGTATGATGAGCTAATAGAAAAGCTTGCGCAAATTTTTGAAGTAAGATATAACGAAAAAATGAGCGTGCTAAATGAAGATCAAAGAAAAGAGATAGAGAAAATTTTATACCTTCAAGTGCTTGATAATGCGTGGAGAGAGCACCTCTATCAAATGGATATCCTAAAAACCGGTATCGGCCTTAGAGGGTATAATCAAAAAGATCCGCTTGTCGAATACAAAAAAGAGAGCTATAACCTCTTTATGGAGCTAGTTGGCAGGCTAAAAACTGAGAGCGTTAAGACGCTTCAGGTGGTGAGATTTAAGAGCCGTGAGGAGCAAGAAGAGCAAGCTAGAATGATGCTTGAAGCTAGCCAAAATGCTGAAAATGAAAATTTAAGCTACAACAACCAAGGCGAGGATGATAAATTTACACCTGAAAAAAAGATACCAAGAAACGCTCCATGCCCTTGTGGAAGCGGTAAAAAATATAAAGATTGCCACGGAAAAAGTGGCCCTAAAAAAGGCATATTTGCTTAAAATTTCTACTTTTAAGGCGCCAAAAGCGCCTTAATCTTTTAAAGGCTATTTGATGACAAGCTTACCAAAGTACCTACTTTTTAAATATTTAAGATTTGATAAAACTCAGCCATTTATCACCCTAAGTGCCTTGCTTGCCTTTCTTGGTGTTAGCATTGGACTTATGGTTTTGATCGTTGCAATGGCGATTATGAATGGATTTGACAAAGAATTTGAGCGCAAACTTTTTACGATGAACTATCCAATAACCGTTCAAAGTGCCTTTAAAGGCTCTATTGATGATGACTTTGTTGATGAGCTAAAGGCTAAATTTGGTGATCTTAAATTTAGTCCATATATCAGCACGCAGGTCATTTACCGCTCGGCAAATGCACTTGAGGGCGGACTGGTTTATGGCGTAAATTTTAAAGATGAAAAACAGATAAACTCAGTCGTAAATGAAGCTTTAAAAGATAAAGAGCTAGATGGTTTTGAGATACTTGTGGGAAGTGGCATAATGAGCGAGTTTAGACTAAGAAACGATGAGAAATTAACGCTTATCTTTACAAAGGCCGATCCAGCTGGCTTTTCGCTAACGCCAAAGATGAAGCGATTTGATATCGGTGGCTCATTTACATCTGGGCTAATCGCATACGATAAGGCGTTTTCATACACTTCAGTTGAGGCTTTGAGGAAAATTTTGGACTATCCAAAAGGCATTTATGATGGAATTCATATCTTTTCAAGTAAGCCATTTGATGATATAAAAAGAGTGCGTGAGGGACTTCCGGCTGGCACGGTTGCCATTGGCTGGTGGGAACAAAATGGCAACTTTTTCTCAGCGCTCGCACTTGAAAAAAGAGCACTTTTTATCGTTTTGATGCTAATTATCCTTGTGGCGTCACTAAATATCATAAGCTCGCTGCTAATGACAGTGATGAACCGCAGGCAGGAGATCGCCTTGCTTTTAGCGCTTGGAGCTAGCAAAAGTGAGATAAAAAGAAGCTTTTTCTATCAAGGGCTAGTAATCGGCGGTGGCGGCATTATATTTGGCTTGATACTTGGCTTTTTAGGGCTATTTTTACTTGGAAATTTCAACATTATAGACTTACCAGCTGACGTTTATGGCTCAAGCAAACTACCACTCGAGCTTTCAACCATCGATCTTGTGCTTATTGTGGTTGGAGCTGTATTTATCGTGGCTATCTCGTCTTATTATCCAGCTAAAAAAGCCACAGAAGTAAATGTACTTCAAACTTTAAGAAATGAGTAGAGCCTAGAGATTTAGGCTTGCTCATTGCTTGTAAAAGTTATTTTTAAAAGATTATTTTAAAACTAGCATAAACTCGTAAAATTCTAGGATAAATTTATACTTTTACGCTCTTATATCATGATCGATTTTGCATTGAAGAGCCTCGTGTACGAGTGTTTTTGCCATGACGCGCTCTTCATTTATTAGGTGAAAATTTTTACCCAGCTCACCAAAGATATCTTTATTGCCCTCGCCATTTATTTTTATTATAGTTTGGGTATTTACGCCGTAGTCTTTTATTTTTTGCGCGATGAGCTCAACTCTTTGCTCATTATTAACAGTTATAATAACAGCGGCTGCATCGCTTAGGCAGGCATTTTCAAGTGTATGACTTTGAAGAACGTTACCTAAAAATACATTTTCCCCGCGACTCCTACCAAGCTCAACTAGGCTAATATCATTATCAAGCACAAGATATAAAAGTTTTGTCTCTTTTAGTCTTAAAACGACCTCTTGACCAAGCCTCTCATAGCCAAAAACCACGATATGATTTTTTATTTTTTGCGGCTTTAGAGTTTCATTTGGTTCAACAACGATTTCACGTTCTATGAGGTCAGCTATCGCGTCTAGTTTTTTAAGTATAAAAGGCGTAGCAAACATCGATACAACTGAGGCTGCGATAAAAATTTGAGCAGTTTGTATATCAAGTAAATTTCTAGTAGTCATTAGTCCAAAAACAGCTAGTGCAAATTCGCCTATTTGACAAACACTAAGTGCAGTTTTTGCAGCAACTCTTCGCTTTAAGTAGATGTTTAAGATAGCAAAAACAACAACCGCTTTTATCACCATGACACTAAATACTAGGCCAAGGACAAGCCAGATGTTTGAGATGACGACAGCAAAATTTATCTGCATGCCAACGGTTATAAAAAATAGCCCTAAGAGCAAATCTCTAAAAGGTATGAGATCAACTTCGATTTGGTGTTTATATTGCGTCTCAGCCATCATCATACCGGCCAAAAATGCACCCAAAGAGTATGAGAAGCCAAAAAAGTGAGCCAAAGTGCTAGAGCCAACGACCATAAATAAAATCGTAGCTATAAAAACCTCTTGCGAATTTGTTTGAATGACTTTATAAAATATCCAGTTGATGACATATTTGCCAAGTAAAAATAGCACAACAATAAGAATAATCGCACTTGTAAATGTCTTTAGCAAAAGCTCATTTATTGAAGCATCTTGCGAGCTAAACATATCTATCATAAGCAAAATAGGAATGACTGCAATATCTTGAAATAGTAAAATTCCAAGTGCTTTTCTGCCGTAAATTTTACTCACATCGCCACTATCGTTTAGTGTCTTTAGCACGATCGCAGTTGATGATAGTGCAAGCGCAAGACCTGCAATAAGTGCTGTTTCGTCTTTTAAGTGAAGGGTATAATAAAGCATCACACCCATTATAAAGCCACTTAAACAAACCTGTAAGCCGCCATTTAAAAAGACCTCTTTTTTCATACCCATTAAGTGTTTAAAACTAAACTCAAGCCCAATGGTAAACATCAAAAATGCGATACCAAATTCCGCGATATGGGAAATTTCATCATTGCTTTTTAGGTTGAAAAATTCTGATATAAGCGTACCTGTTACGATGTAGCCGATGATGGTTGGTATCTGAAATTTTTTAAAAATGACGTTTAATGCGACTGAGATCGCTGCAACAAGCAAGAAACCTTCTAAAATTTGTTCCATAAATTATTTTTTACCTTCATAAAAGACTAGATCAAAGCTATTTTTTCTCTTTACGAGCGATCTTTTTGTGCTAGTTTGGCTGGTAGCTTCGTGCAATTTTTTATTTAGCTCATCAATAGTTGATTCTAAATCGTCAATTTTTTCTTTCAACTGAAGTATCACATCAACGCCGGCTAAATTTACACCTAGTTCGCGTGTTAAATTTAGTATAGTTTTTACGCGATCAACGTCTTTTTGTGAGTAGAGCCTCATCTTGCCATCTGTTCTTGATGGCTCGATAAGTCCCTCTCTTTCGTATTGTCTTAAAGTTTGTGGATGTATGCTTAAAACCTTTGCAACAACGCTTATTAAAAAAAGTGGTTCTTCATAATTTTGCATTTTTTTACTCCGGTAATTTCTCTTTTAACTCTTTTACTAAGCCTTCATCAAGCTCACTGATATTTGGAAGTTTTACCCTGGCTTTTAAGTAAAGATCGCCATAAATTCCGCTCTTTCTATTTTGCACGCCATATCCTTTTAAACGGATCTTTGTGCCTGTTTTTGAGTTCTCAGCGATCTTGATCGTGACATCTTTTTTGTAAGTATGCACATTAACTTTTCCGCCAAAAAGCATAGTTTTTAGTGGAATTTCTATATCTTTATAAAGATCGTCTCCGACTCTTTCATATTCGTCGCTTGGCTCAACACTAATAGCAAGTATGAGGTCGCCTTTCTGACCACCAGCGCTTTTACCTTTGCCTTTTACACGAAGCTTCTCGCCGCCTTCTATGCCACTTGGAATTTTTATCTTAATGCTTTCGCCATTAAAATTTATCTTATGTTCGCCACCAGTTACAGCTACGTCAAAGGGTATAGAAATTTTTGCGTTTACGTCTAAATCAGCTCCGCCAAAGCCAAATCCACCACTACTAAATCCGTCAAATCCACCAAAATTACTACCAAATCCGCTGCTAAATTTAGCTCCACCGCCGCCAAAACCACCTGAGAAGATATTCTTTAAAATTTCATTTAGGTCGCCCATATCGGCTGAACTACTAGCAAAGTCGTGGAAATTTTGACCGCCAAACATAGTATCGCCGTACTGGTCATATTGAGCTCGTTTTTTATCGTCGCTTAAAATTTCATAAGCAGCATTTATCTCTTTAAATTTATCTTCTGCTCCAGGGTCTTTGTTTATATCTGGGTGATATTTTCTGGCAAGTTTTCTATAAGCTTTTTTTATCTCGTCGCTTGAGGCACCCTTTGAAACTCCTAAAGTCTCATATAAGCTTTCACTCATATATTCTCCTTATATTTTTTTGATACGGATTATATCACAAAGCTTTAGTCTATGCAAGTCAAGTTTATTTTTGTTTAATAACAAGAAAAAGTGTTAAGATTTTATTTTTTCACTATATTTATAATTTGCAAAAATTTTTAGTTTAAAGGAAAAAAATGAAAAAGATTGTGCTAATTTCATTAGTAGCAGCTTCTTTTTTAGTGGGGGCTGATATTAAATTTAATGAAGCTAACTCTAATACCACGAGAGTCTCGCCACTTAGCGATAAAAATAGCGTACTTTCTTATTATGACTCGATCGCTCAGGCAAAGCTTTCAGTTGTAAATATCTCAACTACAAAAACGGTAAATAACGCTGGCATTGAGCAGATGTTTAACGACCCTTTCTTCAATGAATTTTTTGGATTTAATTTTGCAAAACCAAAAGAAAAAGAAAAAACTACTTCACTTGGTTCTGGCGTTATCATCTCAAATGATGGCTACATCGTTACAAACAACCACGTTATAGAAGATAGCGATCAAATAGTCGTAACTCTTGCAAATGGCGGCAAAGAATTTAAAGCCAAACTAATAGGAAGTGATCCAAAAACCGATCTAGCCGTCGTAAAGATAGAAGCAAACGGACTAAATGCGGTCACTTTTGCAGACTCATCAAAGCTGCTTGATGCAGACGTTGTATTTGCAATAGGTAATCCATTTGGCGTTGGTGAAAGTATCACTCAAGGTATCATTTCAGGTCTAAATAAAGATAATATCGGCCTTAATCAATATGAAAATTTTATCCAAACAGACGCCTCGATAAATCCTGGTAACTCAGGTGGCGCTTTGGTTGATAGTAGGGGATATTTAGTCGGAATAAACTCAGCCATACTTTCAAAAAGCGGAGGCAATAACGGCATTGGTTTTGCGATCCCATCAAATATGGTAAAAGATATCGCTAAAAAGCTGATAACTGACGGCAAGATCGAGCGTGGCTTTATAGGCGTTACGATTGCAAATTTAACTGATGAGCAAAAAGAGCTTTATACAAATAAAGAGGGTGCTTTAATAAGTGGCGTAGAGCAAGGCATGCCAGCAGATGAGTCTGGGCTAAAAAGAGGCGATTTGGTCATATCAGCTAATGATAAAGCTATCAAAAATGCAAATGATCTTAAAAATTTCATCGGCTCACTAACTCCAAATAGCAGCGTTGATATAACTTACGAGCGATCAAATAAAATAATGAATGCAAAAATTAAGCTTGCAAACGCTGATCACAATTCAAAAGACATAGCAAAAAGCATTATAATCGAAGGACTTAGCGTTAGTAATCTAAGCGATGAGATAAGATATAAATACAAAATCAGCCCAGATACTCAAGGCGTGCTAGTAACTGATGTGAAATCTGGCTCAAAAGCTGAAGACTTTGGCTTTGAAAGAGGTGATGTGATCGTGCAAGTTGGCGAAGAGAGTATAAAAGATCTTCAAACATTTGCAAATACTGTCAAAAATACAAAAGGCAAAAAGACACTAGTGTGGATAAATCGCGGCGGTATCATACAAGGCCTTGTTATAAAATAATCATCCAAGAGCTGAAATTTCAGCTCTTAACCCTTTTAAATTTTTAAAATCTTAATCTGCTATAATCCTTAAAAATTAAATTTACAACAGGAAAGATCATGACTAGAATTTTAATGATAGAAGATGATATGGAGCTTGCTGAAATTTTAACCGAATATCTAGAAAACTACGATATTGAAGTAGTAACTGCTGAAGAGCCATATATCGGACTATCTACGCTAAATACAAGTAGATTTGACCTAGTTATACTAGATCTTACATTGCCTGGTATGGATGGATTAGAAGTTTGTAAAGAGATCAGGAAAAATCACAATATTCCTATTATCATATCAAGTGCAAGGCATGATATAACGGATAAGGTAAATGCTCTTGATAACGGAGCGGATGATTACTTGCCAAAGCCATATGACCCACAAGAGCTTTTGGCTCGTATCAAAAGTCATCTAAGAAGGCAGAGTATCACCCCAGCAAATGAGGCGAGAAATTTAAATAAAGACTTGGTTTTAAAAGAATTTGAACATGAAATTTTATTTAAAGGCAGCGTCTTAAATTTAACTGCCGCAGAATACGACATCTTAAAATATCTACTTTTAAAAGAGGGCGGAGCGGTTACTAGAGAGGAGCTTATCTATAACTGCGAGAGCATAAATGAAGATAGCTCAAACAAAAGTATTGATGTCATCATCGGCAGGATTCGCCAAAAATTAAATGAAAATCCAAAAGAGCCAAAATACATCCACGCGATCCGCGGTATTGGCTATAAATTGGTTCTTTGATGCCAAGATCGTCTATTTTTATAACCATAACTTTTATCTTTGCCCTTGCGCTTGTTTCGATATTTCTAGCTTTTTTGTGGCTAATGGGCTTTGATAAGCAAAACTATACAAGAGAGCTAAACAACAAATACTCAAACGTCGCTAGGACAAATTTGTTTTATATGGGTGGCATCATAAATAAAACTCAGTACGACCGCCAGCTTTCAAATATCGATATGCCAGAGATCAAAGACGAGAAGAAAAAAGATGAAATTTTAAAACAAGCAACAGTTTTAGAAGAAATTTCAAGCGATCTAGGTTCAAGTGCGATCTTGCTTTATGACAAGCATCATTACTTAAGGATTGAGCATTTAGATGAGCTGAAACTTTTAATGGATAAGGAATTTCAGCCTTACAGATACGAGGTGATAAAGGCTGTTTTTTTGGTGGTTGCGGTCATTTTGCTAGGTGCTTACATTTTTGTTATCTATAAAATAAAGCCGCTTAGAAAGCTAAAGCGTCAGATCGTAAAATTTGCAAATGGTGAGCTTGATGGCGTGCAAAATGTTGGCAACGGCAAGGATGAAATTTCTGAAGTTTCTGAAGCATTTTATGAGGCAGTTTGTCAGATAAAGGCACTTAATGACTCAAGGCATCTTTTCTTAAGAAACATTATGCATGAGTTAAAAACCCCTATCACAAAAGGGCTAATCGCCGCTCAAATGATAGAAAAAAGTAAAAATCAAGAAAGGCTAATCTCTGTCTTTCACAAGCTTGAAAATTTAATAAACGAACTTGCAGCGATCGAGCAGATTACTTCAAAAATAGGACTTAGCAATAAAACGCCATGTTTTATGAGAGATCTCATCGATGAGGCTATCGATATAGCGATGGTCGAAAAAGAGTGTGTTGGCGTCAGTGAGCTTGATGAGGTTAGGGTGCTTGTTGATTTCAAGCTATTTTCAGTCGCTATAAAAAACATGATAGATAATGGTATAAAATATTCAACTGATAAGCACGTAAATATCGTTGTTAGCAAGGATCATATGAAATTTATAACCCAAGGTGAGAAGCTAAAAAATGATCTAGATTTTTATATCCAACCATTTATTAAAGGAGAGGATGCGCAAAAGAGTTTTGGCCTAGGTTTATATATAGTTAGCAATATACTTGATGCGCATGGGCTCAAATTTAGATATGAATACAAAAACGGAATGAATGTCTTTGTTTTTGAAAATTTACAAGATATAATAGTGACTTAAATAAAACATAATAAACAAAAGAGGGCTAAAAATGGCAGCAAAAATTTTCTCACCAGTTGATATCTTATCAATAATAGATCTTGAGATAGCTTTTATAAATCGTTATAAAAATGTAAAAGATTATGCAAAAAATTTATCTTTGATATATTTTTCTTTGCCAAGTACCAAAGAGTATAGTGAACTCTTTGAAAAATTTTTGAGACAAACAGATGTTGTTATAAGAGAAAATGAGCATTATATAGTTGTGCTCCATGGGACAAATGAAAAAGGTGCTATTGAGCTATTGTCTGGCATTCAAGAGTTTTTAAATGCTAAGCCAATTGACCTAGTCGTTGCTTACCCAAGAGATGGCAAAGATGCCAAAGAGCTCACTACTAAGCTTCAAGATGAGATAAAAGATAACTACGGTGTACTGCTTGAAATGCTTTCAAATCAAGAAAAATTTGAGGCTTTTGAAAGCATGATTTAATATAAAATTATGGAGTTGGATTGGAGAATTTACTACTATTTTTTGCGGTTTTGCTTATAGCCAGTATTCTTCTTAGCAAGATCTCTGATAAATTCGGAATTCCATAATAATATTTTTAGGTGTTGGTATGTTGGCAGGCTCAGACGGCTTGCTGGGTGTAAATTTTGACGACCAAGTAATCGCTCAAAATGTTGGCATGCTAGCACTCATATTTATACTTTATGCTGGTGGGCTAGATACTGATTTTGCAGCGATAAAGCCGATTTTTGGTAGAGGTTTGGCTCTTGCTACGCTTGGTGTTTTTTTAACCGCACTAGCTATCGCTCCAGTAGTAAAATATCTGCTTGATTTTACTTGGGCAGAGGCATTTTTGCTAGGTTCTATCATCTCTTCGACAGATGCAGCAGCAGTATTTGCCATACTAAGAGCTAAGAAAATTTCACTTAAAAATAGAATTGCACCGCTTCTTGAGCTAGAGTCTGGCTCAAACGATCCAATGGCGATATTTTTAACTATGACCATCATTCAAATGATCTCGCTAAATAGCACACCGACAGCATCTGAGTGGGCTATTACGCTAGTTAAGCAGTTTGGTATAGGTATCGCTATGGGCTATTTGTTTGGCGTAACTTTGCCAGCTATCTTTAATAGACTTCGCCTAAAAAGCTGGGGTCTTTATCCAGTTTTTTCTATCGCTTGGATATTGCTTTTATACACACTTTGCTTTAAGGTTGGCGGCAACGGTTACCTGGCTGTTTATATTGCTGGAATTTTTATAAACAAAAAAGAGTTTTCTCATAAGAAAAATTTAGTCGGTTTTCACGATGGTATCGCTTGGACGATGCAAATAGTTGCCTTTTTAACACTTGGTCTTTTGGTAAATCCTTCACAGCTTCCAGCAACGGCACTAATGGCACTTGTTTTGGCCTTATGGCTTATGTTTTTTGCAAGACCGCTTGGTGTTTTTGCGTCGCTTGCATTTTCAAAATTTAAGATAAATGAGCAAATTTTTATCTCTTGGGTTGGATTAAGAGGTGTTGTGCCAGTGGTGCTAGCTACCTATGTTTATGTAGATGGCATACGTGATGCGGATATGATTTTTAACATTATATTTTTTATGGTTTTGATTTCTATTTTGATACAGGGCATGTCGCTTGGCTTTGCGGCTGATAAATTTAAGGTCAAAGAGAGTGAGCAAGAAGATACTAAACTGATAGAAAACTCACCGATCTTAAGCTACACACTTCGCCAGCATACCATCCACTATGGCTCAAAACTAATTGGCAAAGATTTGGCTCAGCTTGAGCTTCCAAGCGAATTTTTAATAATCCTAATAAAACGCAAAAATGAGTATCAAAAGCCAACTGGCTCAACAATCTTTGAAGAAAATGACCTGTTACTGATACAATGCGAAAATCAAGTGCTTTATCAAGATACTATTAAGTATTTAACTTATTAAAATTTTTGATAAAAATTGCCACATTTTATTTCTCTTTGTAAATTTTAAAACTTTACTCACTCGCCTTAGCAGACTACTAAATTTAGGCTACACTTCGTTTAGCACTAAATTTAGAGCCGTGATAAAATTTTAAAATTTGCCAGAGTTTTTAATAGCATGCGGCGCGTTAGCACCTTTGCGTGCTACCTCTGACGTGCGAGTGATTTTAGTGGATTTAAAAGAGAGATAAGGAGACGACTTCTCGTATCTGCCGCGTAGTTGCGAGCCTGCGAAGTAAAATTCAAGCCCCCTTGTCTCCATTTTGATGAAACAAAACTTTAAATCTCTAAAAAATATTTTTGCAAATTTTAAAATTCCATTCACTCGCAAGAATTGACTACTAAATTTTGGTTTTGCAAAGCTTGCCACTAAAATCAGAGTCGAAATTACTCGTTCATGAAATTTTAAAATTTGCCTGAGCTTCATATATGTAAAATTACCTACTAAAAATTTGGCTTCACTTACCATTTAGCTCAAATTTTAGAGCCGAAAATAAATCCGTTCAGTCTCATTTTATTTTGCTTTTTTAAAATCACTAAAACACTAGCAAAATGGGAGGTAAAATGCTTGATAGTATCATCCTTGCGGTCTTGGTATATTTTGCAACATTCTTATTTATGTTTTTTCTGCTTGCCTTTTTGCCTTTTGGTATATAAGCATGCCGCTACTTGTCATCTACATCGTTATAAAATTTATAAGACAAGTAAAAGAGTGCGAGAGGATACATGGCAAGCTTGAGTAAAATTTAAATTTCTAGCCCAAAATGAGCTAGAAATTTCTTTATTCTAAAGCTTGAGCTAGGTCAGCGATCAGATCCTCGGCATTTTCAAGGCCTATGCTAACTCTTATTAGCTCTTTTGTGATGCCAGCTTTTATAAGCTCTTCACTGCTTAGCTGTTGGTGCGTAGTTGAAGCTGGGTGTGTGATGAGCGACTTTGTATCGCCAATATTTACCACGATCTTAAAGAGTTTTACGCGCTCTAGCATCTTTTTTGCACGCTCAAAGCTATCAGTTTCAAAGCAAAATAGTCCATTTGCCATGCCATCTTTAAAGTATTTTTGCGCCTTTGCGTGATCTACGTTGTCGGCAAGTCCAGGATAAGCCACACTTTTTATATGCTTGTGAGAGTTTAGAAATTTAGCCACTTTTAGCGCGTTTTGCGAGTGTCTTTCAACTCTAACAGCAAGCGTTTCAAGCCCTTGTATAAGCTGCCAAGAGTTAAACGGAGAGATCACAGCACCGATATCGCGCACGATAGCAAGCCTCATTCTTAGCGTGTAAATGTCAAAACTATCTGTCATATCAGCATAAACGATGTCGTGATAGCTCGCGTCTGGCACGTTAAAATGCTCATATCTCTTGTTTCCTTTTAGCTTCTCATTTAGGTGATTTGCGCTAACAACGACACCTGCTAGGCTAAGGCCCTGACCGCTCATATATTTGCTCGCACTATGTACGCAAACATCGACACCGTGGCGAAGTGGCTGAAAGATGATAGGCGTTGGCACGGTGTTATCAGTGATGCTGATGATGCCATATTTATTTGAAATTTCTACGATTTTTTCGATATTTGGGATAGAAATTTGTGGATTTGAAAGCGTTTCAAAAAATATAGCCCTCGTTTTATCATCTATCAAAGCCTCCAAATCATCAGCCGTGTCGCTGTCAAAGACTCTGGCCTCTATGCCAAATCTTTTGAGCGTGTGCGTAAAAAGCACCGTCGTGCCGCCATAAATTTTTTTGGCAATGATAATGTTATCGCCTGCTTTGGCTAAATTTATGATGCTGTAAAACAAAGCTGACTGACCGCTTGCAGTCGCTATTGCGGCGGCTCCACCCTCAAGTGCGGCGACCCTTTTTTCAAAGATGTCTGTCGTTGGATTGCCAAGTCTTGTGTAGATGTGGCCGCTATCCTTTAGATCGAACCTAGCAGCCGCGGTCTCGGCGCTTCCAAAGTCGTAAGCTGTGCTTTGAAAAATAGGCACAGCCATCGTGCCAAAGCCTTCATGTGTGTCGTAGCCTACGTGGATCGCAGCAGTTTCTTGCCTCATTTTTGCTCCTTTTATGGTAATTTTGGCGTAAATTATACATTAGCAAAGCCAAAATTTAGGGGATAAAATCAATTTTTGATATAATTTGCCAAAAAAAAGGAAAAATTTGAACCAAGTTACGGACAAATTTAAACGTGTAAAGTATCTTCGTGCGCTAGAAAAATTTGCAAAATCAGCGATAAATGGTCTAAAAAGAGATGATTTTGACGAGAGTGAATTTCGCCAAAGAGTGGAGAAAAACGCGAAAGTCATCGAAAAAGTAGAGGCCGTCTATCTTGATCAGCCATACTCAAAGGCGCTAGAAAATTTTATAAATTTGCTTATCAAAAACGCCCCAAAAGAGGAGCTTTTAAAGGCGGCAAACCTGCTTGATAAGCTCAAAAATCAAAAGACATATAAAAAAGAAAAACATAAAAATAAATTTAAGGATGAGGATTGAAAGCAGTTATTTTTGATATGGATGGCACTGTAATCGATAGCGGCGAGGCGATATATAAAACGGTAAATGAAGTAAGAGATGAGCTAAGCTTAGCGCCACTTGAAAAAGAATTTATCATAAAAGCGATCAACGAGCCAGGTAGAAATTTAGCCCTTGAGTTTTACGGGATCGACACGCCAAGCAGGAGCTTAAAAGAGGGCTTTGAAGAGAAATTTAAGAAATTTTACGATGAGTGTGCGACTACCTATGAGGGCGTAAAAGAGCTTTTGCAAAAGTGCAAAGAGGCTCACTACAAGGTCGTTTTGGCAAGCAATGCACCGCACGATACGCTAGAGAAAATTTTAAAGAAAAATGAAATTTACGAGCTATTTGACGAGGTCATAGGCGCTAGCAAGGAGATACCACAAAAGCCTGATCCTGCGATGCTTCACCTAGCTGTTAGTAAAACTAAAGCTAGTAAGGCGATCTTTGTTGGAGATAGCCTAAAAGACGAGCTAGCAGCCAAAAATGCAAATATGCCTTTCTTGCAAGTTAGCTGGGGATTTGGCGAGGAGAGCAAAACTGCCACGTATAATGCCAAAAACGTTAGCGAGGCTTGGGAGATAATATTAAATTTTTAACTTAGTTTTAATTGGCTATAATCTTAAGAAATTTTCAAAGAAACAGCGATGATAGATATATTTGAGGGCAGTGCGAGGGATAAATTTTATGACATTTTGTTTAACGCAAATGCCGTTTTGGTTAAAAACGAGATAGATAAAATTTTTGAAAAATTTGTGGCTATGAGCGAGCTTTGCGAAAAGCATGGCATTAGCGAGGGCGAGATCAGAAATTTTATAGTCTCAGAGCAAGATAAAATTTATAACGGAGTAAATGACCTATATATCGAGCTTAGCGGAGAAATTTTAAGCCAAAATGAGTAAGATTTTCGCGCTCATTGCTTTGCTTGCCTCCATTGCTTTTGCAAAAGAGCCAAATTTTGACCCAAGTTCGGTGCATACATTTGAGCTTAAAAAAGATGAGTGGGCTAGGGTCTTTATAACTGAAAAGCGAACCCAAAGGGTTGAAACGTTTGACTTTCGTTGGACGCTATTTGATAGTACAAATATCACTGTGCAAAGCTTTTTTAGGCGCTATCCAAGGCAGATGGTCTTTTCGCTAAGACAAGGACAAAACACCTATATGCAGCGAGTTTTGCCTGATTTTACGATGCCGCCAAATGAGAGCGTAAGCCTTTATATATCATTTATTGATTTTAAGGATAAAAAGGCGCATTTTAGGGTGGCTCTGCTAGATGAGAGCAAGCGTATGGATGTGGGTTTTAGAGATCCAGATGAGGCTAAATAGAAGGATAAAAATGGATAAAATCGATGAAATAATGGGTAAATTTATAAGCGAGCTTGGCTACAAAGAGGCGTTTGAGATGTTTTTAAAGATAAGCTCAGGCAAGAAGCTGCGCTCAAAACTTCTTTTAAAAATAGCGGGCGAGAGTGAAATTTCTCTTAAGCTTTGCGCTATCATCGAGCTCATCCACCTTGCAAGCTTACTACACGACGACGTCATAGACGAGGCAAATATAAGACGCGGCAAGCCAAGCATAAACGCGCTTTTTGGTAGTAAAAACTCGGTTATGTTGGGCGACATCCTCTACTCAAAGGCTTATTTTGAGCTTACAAAATTTGATCCAAATATCGCAACTATCATCTCAGACGCAGTCAGCAAGCTAAGTATCGGCGAGATGATGGACTTGAAAATGGCTGAAAAATTTAATGAAAACGAGCAAGAATACCTGAAAATGATCTACTATAAAACAGCTGTTTTGATAGAAGCCACGGCAATTTGCGGGGCAAAGCTAGCTGGCAAAGATAGCAAGAAATTTGGAATTTATGGCAAAAATTTAGGTCTTGCGTTTCAGATCGTTGATGACATCTTAGACATCACTCAAGATGAAAAAACGCTTGGCAAACCAGCGCTTAATGACTTTGTCGAGGGCAAAACGACACTTCCTTACATTTATCTTTATAAGAGCTTAGACGAAGCTGGCAAGGCAAAGCTTAGTTCGCTTTGGTCAAAGAAGCTAAATGCGGGCGAAATTTCATGGCTAAAAGAGGAATTTATTAAGACAAATTCGCTTCAAAAAGCAGTAAATGAAGCAAAAAGGCTTGGAGCTGAAGCGATAGAAGCGATAAAAGAGTATAAAAATGCCGAGCTTGAAGGGATCATAAAAAGCATGATAGATAGGGAATTTTAATGCACTATTTAGATATAAGTTTTACGTATAAAAATACTGATATTTCAGTTAGAGAAAAGCTTGCATTTGATAGCGATGAGAAAAAAGAGCAAATTTTAAAACTACTAAGATCAAACAAAAGTATAAACGAATGCATGGTTTTAAACACATGCAACCGAGTTGAGATAATTGCAAGCGTTAGTGATCTAGAAAGTGCAACGACGCATGCGTTTAGGTGTATGTCTGTATTTTCAGGTGTTTTTGAAGATGAGCTTTATGAGAGGGCTGATATTTATGAAGATAGCGGAGCCGTGCACCACCTCTTTGCCGTGGCAAGCTCGCTTGATAGCCTAGTCGTCGGCGAAACGCAGATCGTTGGTCAGTTAAAAAATGCCTTTAAATTTGCTTACGATAGCTCAGCTTGCGGCGAACAAATCAGTAAAATCATCCATTATGCATGCAAATGTGCTGCTAAAGTTAGAAATGAAACTCAAATTTCTAAAAATCCGATCTCTGTTTCAAGTGTGGCTGTGGCAAAAGCAAAAGAAATTTTTGGCAAGCTTGAAGGAAAAACTGCTATAGTCGTAGGAGCTGGCGAGATGGGCGAGCTAGCAGCAAAACACCTAATCTCAAGTGGTGCAGAAGTCATCATTATAAATAGAAGCTCCGAGCGTGTTGAGCAGCTAGTTGATAGCCTTGGGGACAACGCTAGCTGGGATAGCATTTTAAAATTAAAAGAGTATGTAAATAATTATGATCTAATATTTTCAAGCACCGCAGCCCCGCACGCGATCATCACAAACGCCATAATCGAACCAAGAGAATTTCATAGATACTTTTTTGATATTGCTGTGCCAAGGGATATTGATCTTATAAATACAGAATTTATTAGCGTCTATACGGTTGATAGTTTAGAGGAGATAGTAAGGAAAAATTTAGCCCTAAGAGAGGAGCAAGCACAAAAAGCTTATTCGATCGTAGGTCAAGGCACAAGCGAATTTTTAAAAATTTTAAAAGAAGATATGAGTGTGCCACTCATAAAATCGATCCGCAAACAAGCTGAAATTTGCGCTAAAAACGAGCTAGAAAAAGCGATAAAAAAAGGATATTTAAAGCATAGTGATTATGAGGAGGCACAAAAGCTCATTCATCAAGTTTTTAAAGCCTTCTTGCATCAGCCAACGATGAAGCTAAAAAGCCTTGCTGACGAGGAGAGATCTAGCGAGCTTTCAAATGGAGTTAGATTTTTATTTGATATAAAAGAAGAGCAAAATTTTCAAGTGGGAGATATAGATGAGATTTAGTAAATTTTATGCACCAACGACCAAAGAAGCACCAAAAGACGCCTCTTTGCCAAGTCATAAATTTTTAATAAGAGGTGGATTTGTCGAGCAGATAGGCTCTGGTCTTTATAACTATCTACCGCTTGGAAAGATCATGCATGAGAAAATTTCTCGCATCGCGCGAGAGGAGATGGATGAGGCTGGTGCGCTAGAGGTTAGCTTTAGCGTGGTTACTTCAGGCGAGCTTTGGAAGCAAAGTGGACGTTATAATGTCTTTGGCAAGGAGCTTTTGCGCTTTAAAGATAGAAAAGAAAATGACTTTGTTATAAGCCCTACAAACGAAGAGGCAGCCGTTGCTTTGGTGCGTGGCAAGGTGACTAGCTATAAGCAGCTACCACTAAATTTATACCAGATAAATACTAAATTTCGTGACGAAGCAAGACCACGCTTTGGCTTGCTAAGAGGGCGAGAATTTACGATGAAAGATGCTTATAGCTTTCACTCTAGCAAAGAGGATTTAAAGCGTGAGTTTGACCTTATGGAGGCAACTTATAGTAAAATTTTCACTCGTTTAGGGCTAAATTTTAGAGCTGTTGAGGCTGATAGTGGAGCTATCGGTGGTAGCGGCAGTAAAGAATTTATGGTGCTTGCAAGTAATGGCGAAGATGACATCCTTTGCTGTGAGGCTTGCAAATACGCTGCAAATATAGAGGCTGCTAGAAGGAAAGCTAGAACAACCGATGCTGAAGCGCCAGAGGCTGACGCGGCTAAATTTAAAACGCCAGATACAAAGACTATAAAAGGTGTGGCAGAATTTTTTAAAGTTAGCGAGTTTTACTGTATAAAAGCTGTTATTAAAAAAGCTATTTATGAAGACAAAGAAGAAGTTGTGGTCTTTTTTGTAAGAGGTGATGACGAGCTTCAAGAGACAAAGGCACAAAATGCTTGTAATGCGCTCGAACTTGTCGATGCTAGCGAAGAAGAGATTATAAAAGCTGGGCTTGTGGCTGGATTTTGCGGACCGGTTGGGCTAAAGGATGTAAAATTTTACATAGACAACGAGCTAAAAGGCGCAAATAATATGATATGCGGTGCCAACGAAAAGGATTACCACTTTGTTGGCGTTAGTGTTAGCGGATTTAACGAAGAGAGATTTAAAGACCTTGTAAAGGTAAAAGAGGGCGATAAATGCCCAGAGTGTGGCGGAAATTTAAAACTTAGTAAGGGCATAGAAGTCGGTCACATCTTTCAGCTGGGCGATAAATATTCAGCTGCGATGAATGCGACATATCTTGATGAAAACGGCAAGGCTAAGCCATTTTTGATGGGTTGCTACGGCATTGGCATTAGTAGGCTGATCGCTGTGATGATAGAGGCTAGCCACGATGAGAAGGGCTGCATCTGGAAAAAAGAGTGCGCACCGTTTGACGTGGAGATTATCATCTCAAATTTAAAAGATGAAGAGGGTGTAAAATTTGCATTTGAGCTTTATGAGAGCCTTAAAAAAGCTGGCGTTAGTGTCATCATCGACGATAGAAACGAGAGATTTGGCGTTAAGATGAATGATTTTGAGCTTATCGGCTTTCCTTATGCGCTGCTCGTGGGTAAAGAATTTGCAAATGGTAAGGTTGAGTTTATAACAAGAGATGGTTTAAGCAAAGAAACGATCGACGCAAACAAAGCCTTTAAAAAGATAAAAGAAAGCTTATGAGATTTTTCGCATTTTTATTTTTTTTGATAGAAGCGATATTTATCTATCTTTTTGTTGATAAATTTGGCTTTTTAAACTACTTTCTTGAGGTGCTGGTCTCTGGATTTGTGGGCATCGCACTTCTTTTTAATGCTGGATTTTCTAGCTTAAATTCGCCTCAAGTGGCGTTTAAAAGCTTTCTTAACGGAAATTTATTTAGCCAGTTAGGACTTAGTTTTGGCGGAGCGCTGCTCTTTTTGCCAGGAATTTTAACGGATATTTTTGGCATAGCCGTGGTCGTTTTTTCTTTAGTATTTAAGAAAAATGCAGCGAAAAATGAGAGCTATCAGGAGTTTAAATTTCAAAATTTTAGCGAGCAGGGTAGTAAAAAAGATGAGGGCGAGATCATCGACGTTGAGGTTATCGAAGAGCCAAAAAGAGTAAATTAGGAGTGATGATGAAAGAGATAAAAATAGCAACTAGAAAGAGTATCTTAGCTCTTTGGCAAAGCGAGCATATTAAAGCTAGAATAGAATCAAAACATAACGATATAAAAGTTGAGCTTATTGGCATGAAGACAAAGGGCGACGTGATTCTTGATACGCCACTTGCGAAGATCGGTGGTAAGGGGCTTTTTACAAAAGAGCTTGAAGATAGCATGCTAAAAGGCGAGACTGACATCGCGGTGCATAGCCTAAAGGACGTGCCAGTAGTCTTTCCAAAAGGGCTTAAACTAGCGGCCATTTGCTCACGCGAGGATACAAGAGATGCGATGATAAGTGAGAAATTTACTAAATTTAGCGACCTACCGCACGGCGCAAAAGTCGGCACAACGAGCCTACGCCGCAAGATGCAGCTACTTATCATGAGGCCTGATCTTGAGATCATCTCGCTTCGTGGAAATGTGCAAACTAGACTTAGAAAGCTAAAAGAGGGTGAATTTGACGCGATCATTTTGGCGATGGCTGGCATAAATCGCTTAAATATCAAGGCTGAAGTGGCACATATCTACACATTTGGTTTTGACGAGATGATACCTGCAATGGGGCAGGGTGCTCTTGGGGTAGAGGCTAGAGATGAGAAGAAAATTTTAGATGAGATCTCTTTTTTAAACGACGAAAATGCAGTCATAGAAACGACCATAGAGCGTGACTTTGTAAGCGTTTTAGAGGGTGGCTGCCAAGTGCCAATAGGCATAAGTGCAAGGCTAAAAGGTGATGAAATTTCTATCGATGCGATCGTTGGCCTACCTGATGGAAGCGAGTATATAAAAGATAGCTTAAAGACTAGCAAAGATAAATTTCAAAGCATCGGCAAAGAGCTAGCGCATAAATTTATAGAAAAAGGGGCGAAAGAGCTTTTGAAACGCGCTGAAGAGATGGCGTAGTGTATATTTCTGAAAATAAGGAGTAATTTATGCAAATAGATATAAAAAATATAGGATTAATAAAAAATGCTTCTATAAATCTTAATGGATTAACTATTATAGCAGGTGAAAATGATAGTGGAAAAAGTACAATAGGAAAGCTTTTATTTTCAATAGTAAAGGCCTTCAGTAGACATAAAGAAGAGTTTGAAGAAGATAGAGAAAGCAATATTAGAAATATAGTAGATAATATATACTTTAGGCTAAGACGTAAAACTAATTTTGATGAAAATATTGAAATAAGAAAATTGTTTCATCCAATGTATTTTCTTGATGATATAAATTTGAAAGGTATTGAGGCAGTAAATGATAGAATAGAAGAAATTGAAAAAAATAATATTGATAGCTCAATACATGATTTACTTGTTAAATTAAAAAAAATCCTAGTGCAAGAGGATAATGAGATAGATAGCATTAGGAATGCTTTCAAAAAAATATCTTATTCTGAATTTTCAGATGATATTATTAATAGAAAAAGCAAGGAGGCCAATGTTGTAATAACTGAGAATGCAAACAGTATACTTGAAATAAAAATATCAAATAATAATACTTGTGATGTTCATTTATATGACGATTTGCTTTTTAATGATGCGACTATTATAGAGACACCTATGGTGTTAAACTATCAAGAGAGTATATATAAGGCAAGAGCCTTTTTTGAACCCAGAGATAAAGATGAAATATTAAGAAGTCTTGGCGTAGCAAATATTCCATTACATGTAAAAGACCTTGATATGAAATTAAGAGGGTCTATTTATGGTAGCAGGGATAGCAATAAACATAAAACTAGTTCCGATATAGACAATGTTGTTAATGGGAGAGTGCTATACAATCATAGGAAGCGCGAATTTGAATTTGCAAGAAAAAATAATGATATTTATCAAATTCTAAACGTTGCCAGTGGAATAAAAGCTTTTGGTATTTTACAAATGCTTATCAACGGTAATTTTATGGATGGTCGAAGTTTGCTAATTATTGATGAGCCGGAAGTGCATTTGCACCCTAAATGGCAACTCGAGTATGTGAAAGTAATAGTTGAAATTTGTAAAATTTATGATTCCAAAGTTATTATAACCACTCATAGCCCTTATATAATTGATGCTTTTGAAACATATTCTAAAGAAAATACGGAATTTTATACCTCAATAAGAAATGAAGAAGACGGTAGCTATAATATTGAGAAGGTAGATAATATGAATATTATATATGAAAAGTTGCATGAACCTTTTTTAAATCTAGAAGAAGACTCTTTGAAAGATTTTAAATGGTAGCTAATATAAAACAAATATTTAATAATAGTTTTTTTAAAGAATTAAATGATGTTAGTGATGGTATATGTAACGACAATGGCAAACAATATTTAAAATTTGATAGCTTTGCAAAATCGTTAAAATACAATGGAAGCACAGTGTGCTCTTGTGATACGATACTTTTTGAGTATAGCAAAGAGCATATTATTTTTGTTGAATTTAAAGATATGAATTTTGCAAATAGTTCAAGTGATGCAAAAGATTGGATAAATGAAAAATATAATAATTTGTGTTTAAAGATTACAGAGACATTGTTAATTTTAATGTATGAGATTAGACAACATGGTCTTTGCTGTAATGATTTTGTAGATTTATCTAAAAGCTTCTTTTATGTATACAAATCCAAAAGTGACTATAAAGAAGCAATTAAAACTCATATTGGCAATAAGTTATCAAGATATAATTTTATTTTCAAAAATATTAAGACTTTAGACGTCTCAAATTTTGAAATTTTTTTACGAAAATATAATTTGTAGAAGTAGGTTTTAATGGACTACATCAAGCTTTTAAAAGAAAATAATCTACTTCGTGTTATCGATGAGCCAACAGATATTGATCTTGAGATCGCACACGCTAGCTATATCGAGGTCAAGCGTGAGAGCTCGCAAGCGCTACTTTTTACAAACCCAGTCTGCAAAAAAACTGGGCGTAAATTTACCCCAGTGCTTACAAATATCTATGGCTCAAAACGCGCGCTTGAGCTTATCTTTGGGCTAAAGCCTGATGAGATCGCAGCCGAGATAGAAAAGCTTTTAAAGCCCAAAAAACCTAAAAATTTCAAAGAAAAGCTTGATTTTTTAGCCTATCTTTTTAATATGAGAAAAATTTTTACTAAAAGGCTAAAAGGTGAGGGCGAGTGCCAGCAGGTAAAATTTATAGGTGAGGAGGCTGATCTTTTGAGTCTACCTGCGCTAAAGACATGGCCATATGATGGTGGTGCTTTTATTACAATGGGGCAGGTTTATACGCAAAGCTTGGATGGAAATTTGCAAAATTTAGGCATGTATAGACTGCAAATTTATGACAAAAACCGCCTTGGCATGCACTGGCAGATCCACAAAGACGGTGCAAATTTCTTTCATGAATACAAGCGCGCTGGTAAAAAGATGCCAGTCTCTGTGGCAATCGGCGGCGATCCACTCTACATCTGGTGCGGCCAAGCGCCGCTGCCAAAGGGCGTCTTTGAGCTGCTATTTTATGGCTTCATCCGTAAAGAGCCAGCAAGGCTTGTAAAGTCGCTCACTAATGAAATTTACGTCCCGTACGATGCAGACTACGTAATAGAGGGCTTTGTGGATACGGCTAAGTGCGAGCTTGAGGGGCCATTTGGCGATCATACCGGCTTTTATACGCCTATTGAACCTTTTCCGGTGATGGATGTAACGGCGATAACTAGCAAGCATGAGCCAGTATTTCACGCAACTGTGGTTGGAAAGCCGCCACTTGAGGATAAATATATGGGCTGGGCGACTGAGCGGGTTTTTTTGCCGCTTTTGCGAACGACCGTGCCTGAACTACTGGACTACAATATGCCTGAAAATGGTGTTTTTCACAACCTAATCTTAGCCAAGATAAATACGCTCTATCCAGCTCATGCAAAGCAGGCTATGCACGCATTTTGGGGCGTTGGGCAGATGAGTTTTGTAAAACATGCCATTTTTGTTGGAGCCGATGCGCCTGAGCTTAAAGATTATGATGAATTTACTAGCTTTGTTCTAAATCGTTTTGGTAGTCAGAGTGTGCTAATAAGCCAAGGCGTGTGCGATCAGCTTGATCATGCTAGTCCAAATTCGTGTTTTGGTGGCAAACTCGGCGTAGATGCGACGCAAGACTTTTGTAAATTTAGCCCTGTGGTTTTAAGCGACAGCGAGCTTTTGGCTAAATTTCAAAGCGTTACGCCAAATGTAAAAGAGCTTAAGCAGTTTAAAACGGATACCAAAACGCCTATTTGTGTGGTGAAATTTGAAAAAGATTGTGTGGTAAAAGAGCTTTTTGACAAGCTTTTGACATTTAGAGAATTTTTCAAACTCCTTATCGTTGTGGATATGCAAAATCACCTTGAAAACCCATATATGCTACTTTGGCGTGTGACAAATAATATCGATGCTTTGCGCGATATTTTCATAGATGGTGAAAATTTCTGCGTAGATGCTACTAGTAAAGATGGGCGCGAAGGATATACTAGAGGCTGGCCGCTACAAACGGATTGTGACCGCGAAGTGGTTGCTGGTCTAGTTAAGCGCGGCATAGTAAAAGACGAGCCAGAGTTATTTAAAAAATTTGAAATATTTGGCTAGCTTTGAGGTGCTCAAGTAAATTTATGAATTTTGCTTTTTGTTGTGGATTTAAAATTTTTAATAATATTTACTTAATCAAATGCTAGTGTTTTTTATGCTGATTAAAAAATAGCTTTTAGACTAGGTCTAAAAGCTTAATTTGTTTTTAGCTCTCTTTTAAGAGTTTACTTGCGAGCATATCGGCTTTTGCTTTATCTGTATCTTTTTTTACAGATTTATAAATTTTAGATATATAATTTTCCAAAACTTCGTGGCAAGATATTACTTTTTCGTTTTCACTTCTTGCTACTTTTACGTATTCACCGCTATTTTGTAGCTCAAAAGCTAGGTCATTATCGCTTAGCTGAAGCTCTAAAATTTCAAGCAGTCTCTCTTGAAGTCTTGGCTCAAAGATAGGTGTCATGAGCTCCAAGCGGCGCTCTAAATTTCGTGGCATCCAGTCAGCGCTTGAGATGTAAATTTTTGGATTAGCGTGTTTGAAATATAAAATTCTAGCGTGCTCTAAGTACTTGCCGATGATCGAGCGAACTCTGATGTTTTCGCTTTTGCCTTTTACGCCTGGCCTTAGTCCGCATACACCGCGAACGATGAGATCGATCTTTACGCCTGCATTCGAGGCGCGGCTAAGCTCGTTTATCACGTCTTCGTCTATTAGTGCATTCATCTTAGCGATGATCCTGCCCTCACTACCTTTGCTAGCCTCCACTCTTATCTTTTCGATGATGCGCTCTTTTATCTGAAAGGGCGACATGCTAAGGGCGTTTAGACGGCGGTTTTTGTTATATCCTGATAGGATGTGAAAAAATGATGTTGTATCTTGGCTAAATTCCTCTTTGCTCGTAAATAGACTAACGTCAGTGTAAATTTTGGCTGAGCTGCCGTTGTAGTTGCCAGTGCCAAAGTGCATGTAAAATTTAAGTTTATCGCCGATCTGGCGGATCACTTGGCTAACTTTTGCATGAACTTTAAAGCCTGTGATGCCATATATCACGTGCGCGCCAGCATCTTCAAGTGCCTTTGCCCAGTGAAGGTTGTTTTCTTCGTCAAACCTAGCTTTTAGCTCGACCATCACGGTTACTTGTTTGCCGTCGCTTGCAGCGTCTATTAGGCTTTGAATGATCGGCGAGTTTTTATCGACTCTGTAAAGCGTCATGCGTATAGAGATCACCTTTGGATCTTTGCTCGCTTCTCTTATAAAGCTAACGACTGGATCAAAGCTCTCAAATGGATGAACTAGCAGCACGTCCTCTTTGTCTATGGCATCAAAGATCGAGACACCGTTGCCAAATGGAGGCAGGGTTTTTGGGGCGTAGGGTGGGTTTGCTAGGTGGCTGAAGTTCTTGCTTCCAGCTATCTCCCAAAGAGAGCTAAGTGTGAGCGGGATGCTTGAAAAGTAGATATCTTTGTGAAAAATTTTCATATGAAAATTTAAAAACTCTAAGATATCAGCGTCAGCGTCTTTGTCTATCTGCATACGCACAAAAGCCCCTTTTCTACGAAGCTTTAGCCCTTGCTCAAGTATCATCATAAAATCATCCGCCTCTTCTTCTTCGATGACGATATCAGCGTTTCTTGTCACTCTAAAGGCAGCTGAGCTAATGAGCTTATATCCTGGGAAAATTTCTTCTGCGTGGCGGTGCACGATCGTCTCTATTGGCACGAAGACGTTGCTGCTTGGCTGGGTAAATCTTGGCAAAACTCTTGAAATTCTTATCATGCCGTATTTTAAAATTTCAGGATGCTCGATGTCAGCAAGCTTAACGGCAAGCGAGAAGCTAAGGTTGTTTAGGTGCGGAAATGGATGGGTCGCATCAACAGCGATAGGCACAATAACTGGCAGGATGTTTGAGAAAAAGTATTCGTCACATTTTTGCTTTAAGCTATCATCAAGCTCGTCGTAGTTTTTGATAAAAAGACCCTCTTTGCTAAGCGCATCTACGGTGCTTTTGTAGTGGCTTTCAACTAAATTTTGCTCATCTTGAAGATATTTTCTGATCTCACGTAGCTGATCAAGCGGACTCATGCCGTCGCTACTACTTGTCGTCACGCCAGCTGCAAAAAGCTGCTTTAGACCGGCCACTCTTATCATATAAAATTCATCAAGATTTGTCATATAAATGGCTATAAATTTTAGCTTTTCAAGTAAAGGTATATCCTTTTCACACTGAGCGAGTACCCTTGAGTTAAAGCGTAGCCAGCTTAATTCGCGGTTGATAAAAAGAGTTTCATTTTCGCTCATCATTTTCTCCTTATGATTTTTGATTATTTTATGATATGTGCGGTTATAAAGTTCTTATTTTGTTAAAAATTTAGTTACAATAGTGCAAATTTTAAACGTAAAGGTTTTTTATGTCGGATTACATTATATTGGTTGGCATTTTTGTTGTGGCGGTTGTTGTCTTTGCGCTTATCAAAAAGGTCTCTTTTTAGCCTTTAAATTTCTCCCACCACAAGTAGGCAAAGATGAGCCCAAAGCCCTTGACCTTGCTCTCGTCAAAGGCAAATTTCATCATATCTTCTCGTTTTATAAAAACTAGCTCGATATCTTCGCCATCGACGCCACCGCCAGAATTTACCTTCATGCTCTCATTGATCTTTGCGTAAAACATCGTTTGCATATTGCCTCCAAAGCCAAAAGCACCGTATGTCATCGTGATACGCTCTATCTCTTTTAGCTCATAGCCCACTTCTTCGATCGCTTCTTCTCTAGCTGTTTGCTCTTCGCTAAGTCCTTTATCCATAAGCCCTGCGCAAAGCTCGTAAGTAAAGCCTTGCTCATTTGTTTTGATGTCTTCTTTCTCTTGCGAGTACCAAACTGCAGGACGAAATTGCTTTACAAATAAAAAGGCATCTTTTTGCTCGTGATATAAAAAAATACTAACACTATTCATCACCTTGACGCAGTCCCAGTCTCTTTGGACACCATTTTGCATAAATTTCATCTTAAATGGCTTTAGGTATTTTGACTCACCAAGAGGCAGAATTTCTAAATTAGTTATAGTAGTATCCATTTTGCAAGTCCTAAAAAGCTAAAAAATCCTATCGCATCAGTAAATGTAGTAAGAATGACCGCCGAGCCAACGGCAGGGTCAATATTAAAGCGCCTTAGCGTCAAAGGTATGATCGTGCCAAAAAAGCCAGCAAAGAATAAATTCGTAACCATACTAAGCCCAATAACAACGCCAAGCATACCTTTGTCAAACCAAATAGAGGCGATTATGCCCATTACCACACCAAAGATTAGTCCATTTATGAGTGAAATACTAACCTCACGTTTTAGAACATTTTTGGCATCTTTAAACTCGATCTCGCCAAGTGCTAGACGGCGAACCGTAACGGCAAGCGCTTGTGTACCGGTATTTCCGCCCATTGATGCAACTATTGGCATTAAAACAGCAAGAGCGACATAGGCTGCGATTGTCTCGTCAAAAAGTCCGATTATGGATGAGCTAAAAAGAGCTGTTAGTAAATTTACGCCAAGCCAAACCGCACGACCACGACCAGCCTTAAAAAGCGTATCGTCCTCTTCTGACTCGTCGTCAACGCCGGCTAGGTTATAAATCTGCTCAGTTGCACTCTCTTGAATGTAGTCGTGGATGTCATCAGACGTGATACGACCAAGTAAAATTCCAGTGCTACTAGTAACTGCAATAACGTTTAGATCGTACTCTTGAAACATATCAGCGACATTTTGCATAAGGTCCATATCATTTGCAACGTGTGGCTTGTAGTGATCGATCTGTGCTGACTCGATATTTTGCTTTAGCGTCTTTGTAAAATCAAAAAGTATAAGATCTTCAAGCGGGATAGCGTATTGTAAAACACCGTTTTTATCGATGATAAAAAGCTGCGAGATATTTTCTAGCTTGCCTTCTTGCTTTTCTCGTCTAAGTCTTGCTACTGCATTGCCAAGCTTTTCTTCAAGGTGAGCCGAAAAAAGCTCTGTTTGCATGTGAGCACCGGCTCTATCTTCTTCGTAACTTCTAAGTCTTAAAATTTCATTTTGGTTTTCTCTATCAAGCTCATTAAAGAGTTCTCTAGCCTTATCCTCGTCAATGTCCTCGATGTATTGAAGCAAGTCAGTCGCATCATCACTCTCTAGCTCTTCAAGTGCCTCTACTATCTTTTCAGCTGGGAGTGTGTCGATCACGTCTTTTAGCATGTGATCAGGTAGCTCGATAGCAACGTCGCCTAAGATTTCAGGATCTAGCTTTTCAAGATAGTGAGCAAAAAGCTCCTCGTCGTGCTTTTTAAGTGTTTTTAGGTGTTGGGCTAGCTCATAAGGTGAGAGTTCATTATCTTCTAAATTTTCATCTAAATGCTGATCTATCAGCTCTTTTGCTTCTTCTAGTTCTTGGCTCAAGTTTTACCTTTAAAATTCTATTACATTAGGGAAAAATTCCACTTTGTGATACTCTTTTTCATTATTTAAAGCATTTTTTATTAGCTCGTCATTTTTGCTAACAACTGCTTTAAATTTAGCTGATTCTTTCTTGTCTTCTAGGCTTTTGACGACCTTTATTGCACTTTCTGGATTGATAGGTTTATTGTCCCTATAAAGACCAAAATGAAGGTGTGGTCCTGTGCTCATACCGCTTGTGCCAACGTAGGCTATAAGCGTGCCTTGCTTGACTTTTAAACCGCCTTTTATGCCTTTAGCAAAGCCATTTAAGTGAGCATAAAGCGTCTCGTAGCCACCAGCGTGAGAGATGATAACGGTTCTGCCATATCCGCTTTTTTGTCCGACAAATTTAACCGTGCCATCGCCTGCGGCTTTGATTGGTGTGCCTTTTGGAGCACCGTAGTCAACGCCAAGGTGTGCTCTATATCTTTGTAAAATAGGGTGCCATCTTTTTAGGGTAAAAGCTGATGTGATTCTGGCGTTTGCAAGAGGGCGAACTAGTAAAAATTTATCATTTTTCTTGCCATTTTTATCATAAAATTTATCTTCAAATTTATACATAACGTATCGTTTGTTTTTCGTTTCTATCATCGCAGCATAAATTTCTGGAGTGCCAAAAGAGCGGCCCATGCGTATTTTTTGATTATAAACGATAGCAATCGTATCGCCTTTGTTTATCTTTTTAAAATCAATGCCACTTCCTTTAAAAATTTCTTTAAAGCCAAGTGCTAGTGTGCCAGAGCCTGTATAGTCAAAAATGTCTTCAGAAACTGACTTATCAACCTTTAAGGCTAAAAATTTATCCTCGCTTTGATAAGAGATGGGAAGAAACTCGAGTTTAAATTTATCATTGTCATCTCTAAAAATATGCATTTGAAGCTCGTCACTAACAGGGATTAGTACTTGTTTGGTATTGCCGTTGTCGTCTTTATAAATTTGATACTTTGTGCCAGCGATGATCTCTTCTGTTAGTTCTTGATCTTCGGTTGCTAAGTTATAGTAAAGTGAAAGTGGGATTTTGTTTGTCTCTAAGAAATTTAAGAAGTTACTTCCATTTGGCCAGCTAAGCTCTTCGACACTTGGCTTTATAGCGTATAAATTTATAGATAATATTGCAAAAATTATAAAAATACGAGGCATTAATGTCCTTTTAAAAAGCTGGTGGGATTTTAACTAAAACTTGCTTTAATTTTGCAAAAGATAAAGCATTTTAGGCTATAATCGCTCTAAAAATTTAAACTTAGGAGATATTTTTGAAACGTATATTTGTGATTTTATCGCTAGTTTTTGGCTTTGCTTTTGGGGCTGATTTTTCTTTAAATGAGTATAGAACTCCTATAATTAGCGTCGATAGTGATGGCACAGCGACGATAGTTGATAGTCCAGAAATTTTAATCGGCTCAAGTGGCGTTGTGCTTCATAAATTTGATACTGATAGCTCTATCATCGCAAGAGTTAGTGTTATCTCAAAAAATTCTGGCTTTGCTAAGATTAGATTTGAGGTGTTTGATCTGCTTGAGCAAAAGGCGCTCCCACTTCCAGGCATCGCACCTGCAAATGGCGATATGGTCGTGCTAAACTATCTTTATAACCGCTCATTAATCATTGTGCCAAATAAAGAAATTTACGAAGAGATCACTTCTGCGTTTCCAAATATGATATTTATCCACCCAGACCTTATCGGAGCATACTTAAGCTACGAATACAAGCCAAATCCAAGCAGAGATGACTTTAGAAAAATGTGCGCTCAAAGTGCAGCTGGTTTAATTTTTATAGCAATGGATGGCAGAAGCGTTTTTGCTGATTGCCAAAGCTTTAAAGTGCTAAAAGAATTTAAAAGTGGCGAGGTTGAGTACTATCAACTTCCATTTTATACAAGAGTTAGCGACATAGACACTGTGTTTTGGAAGCTAAATAGCGAGCATATCAACAACTACGACGCTCACTACGAAAAACTTTTCGAAGAAGATAACTGATAAATGAGCCGTTTGTCCTTAAGTAAGCAAAGCTTAAAAGAGTTTTTAAATTTACTCCCAACGCTTAAGGACAAAGAGCTCTTTCACTACGCTTCAAGCCTTAGTTTTCATACGATTTTATCGATCATTCCGATACTTCTTATATCGTTTTCTATCTTTACAAAACTGCCTAGTTTTGAGGATTATTACGCCAAAATTCAGGACTTTATATTTTCGGCTCTTTTGCCAAGTAATCAAGAGATCATCTCAAACTACTTGCAAAATTTCTTACAAAATAGCGGAAATTTAGGCATAGTTGGCTTTGTAGCGATGATATTTACATCGGCCATGTTTTTTAGCGACTATGAATATGTAGTTTTGAAAGTGACACGTGCAAGTAAGGCTAGAGGATTTTGGTCAGCACTTAGCTCATATTGGACGCTTATCACGCTTGCGCCACTTGGTCTTGCTGGCAGTTTTTATCTCTCAAGCCTCATTCAGGAGATGCTAAACTCAAATGTGATCACAAACTCGATAAATTTTTTAAGCATATTCCCATATCTCATCATTTGGGCGATATTTTGCATCACATATCTCATCTCAGTAAATGATGAGATAAAATTTAAGAGCGCATTTTTTAGCTCGTTTGTCGCTTCGCTCGTTTGGTATATTGGCAAGTCGGCCTTTGTCTATTATGTCCTTTATAACAAAACCTATCTAAGCGTCTATGGCTCGTTTTCAGCCGTGCTTTTCTTCTTTGTCTGGATCTACATCTCGTGGATCATCTTTTTGTATGGGCTAAAGCTTTGTGCTTATCTCTCAAATAGCTCAAAATTTAAAAGATAAATTTAATAGTTAGTACCAGCTAGTAATATATTTTTATAAATTTACCAGCTAGCGTGATTTGTATTATTTTATGTAAAATCTTATGTAAAATCAGCGTTTAAACTCGCAAATTTCTATCTTTACGCCAAGTTCTTTGCTAAATTCTTTAGTCTTTTTCTCTAGCTCGTCTTTGTCAAAGCAGATAAGATCTATGTAAGATCGCATCTCGCCATTTGCTTCACCTATGATCTCGCAAATTTCACTCTCCTTTAGCGCATCTGAAATTTTGTTTTTGCTATCAACGCCAAACTGTATGTCGCCACCGTGAGATATGGCTAAAAAGCAAAAATTTATGCCAAGCTCAAAAGCTTCGTTATAAGTATCGCTTGCACCGTCGTAGTATTCGTTTAGTAGCTCGCTAAGAGATGTAAATCCTGTGAAAACGTCGTCACGTAACTCATTTGAACGAGGCTCTAGCTCATAGACCATAAAATTCTTAAGCGGCTCGTTTGAGGCTTCTTTACCAAATTTTTCATCTATAAGATCGGCAAAGTCGATCAGTGGCACGCCTTTTTCTCTTGGCTCGTCTATTATCTCAAACTCTCCAAGCATATTTATCATGATCATCTCGCCAACTACGTTGTCACAAAGTATGAGCGATAATGTATAAGCCTTATTTTCATCTTCGCTTTTAAGCTTGCTTAGAGTTTCGTTATATAGGCACATATCCACGCTTTTGTCGTTAAAATTTGCATAGACCATGACCTCATTTGCATCAACGCTTACGCCATACATTTGTATAGTAGCGACGTTTCGTGGCGCACGTGGTTTGCCAAGTGTACAAGTAAGCTTTGCTTCATACTCTTTTGGCATGCGCGATTTGATAAATTTAAGCCACAAAAGCCTATGTTTGAGTCCTTCTGGAGTGAGTACTAGATCGATCTTTCCATCAATAAGGCCTATCATAAAAGTTGGATCAACCAAACATAAATTTAGCGCCTCTTCGGTCATTTTGCTTGCAGCTTCAAAATTTTTATCTTCTAAATTTTGTTTGATGGCGTCTAAATTTTTGCCAAACTCGCTCCAAAATTTATCAACTCTGCTTGCAAAGCTAGAGCTCTTTTTAGAAAACCACATTTTTATCCTTGTTTATTAAAATTTTCAACATTTTTTTGCGTATAAATTTTCATCGATGGAAATTCTAAGGCACTTAGTTTATCATATCCTTCTTCGTTAAAAACACATCCTGTATCGATGTTGGCGCTATTTGTATAGAGCTTAGCCTCACGCACTGGCGTGTGTCCGTAGACGTTAAATATGCCTTCTACTTGCATCATATCGCCTCTGCCTGATAGTACATGCCTTCTAAACTCATCTCTTGAACTATCATCATCTCTTAAAGTCCAAAATTTGCCAACAGCCGAGTGAGAGACGACCAAATGCTCGCCATTTTGGTTCTTGTGGTTTTTAAACTCTAAATATACTGGGCTACTCTCTAAAAATTCTATGTGTCTTTGTTTAAAATTTAGGCTTTGAGCTAGGTATGATCCATATGTCGCCACACCACCATTGTTGAAAAACCAACTCGTATCAAATGGTGCTTGGTTGTTTAAAAATTCATATTTATTGCTTAGTAACCTTCTTTCGTGGTTTCCCATTACCATTTTATAGTTATTTTGTATGATAAGCTCGACTACATCGCAACTAAAAAGCCCCCGATCTATCACATCTCCGACAAAGCAAATTTGTGATTTTTCTTTGTCTGGAAACTGCTTGATAAGCTCTAAAAGTGTGTTAAAACAGCCGTGCACATCGCCTATGATATAAATTTGCTCGCTCAATTTTTCTCCTTTGTGTCAAATTTTAGTCTATTAAGCTTAAAAATGTAGTGTTAAGAAAACACTTTTGTATAGCTGTACTATATTGGCGTAATGCTAGCGATATATAAAGTTAAAACCTAGTAAAAGATATTTAAAATTTAAGGAATTTAAAGTAGAAGGGAGCCTAAGCTCCCTAAAATCATTGTGCGTAAAAGCCGCTAACCTTACCGGTTAGGTCAATCATGATGTTTTTCATTTGAGTGTAGTGCTCAAGGATGATCTTGTGAGTTTCTCGGCCGATACCTGAGTTTTTATAACCGCCAAATGGGCTGCCTGCTGGGATTTGATTATAGGTATTGACCCAGACCCTGCCAGTCTCCATAGACCTTGCCACGCGAAGTGCTTTTGTGATGTCTTGTGTGAAAATTCCACCACCTAGGCCATATTCGCTGTCATTTACCATTTTGATAAGCTCGGCTTCATCTTTAAATTTGATGACAACGCCAACTGGTCCAAAAATTTCTTCCTGAGCCACTCTCATGTCGTTTGTCACATCAACTAAGAGCGTTGGCTCGACAAATGCGCCCTTGTCGCAACCATTTGCAGTGTAGGCTTTGCCGCCGACTGCCACTTTTGCGCCTTCTTTTTTGCCGATCTCGACGTACTCTAAGATCTGCTCGGCCTGTTTTTTGTTGATCTGAGAGCCCATTTGAGTGCTAGGATCGAGCGGATCGCCAACTTTTATAGTACTAAATTTCTTAACCGCAGCCTCGATAAATTTGTCATAAAAGCTCTCTTCTACGAAAATTCTAGATCCTGCGCAGCAAACTTGACCTTGGTTAAACAAAATTCCAAGCTGAAGACCATCAAGCGCTTTATCTAAATTTGCGTCGCCAAAGAAGATGTTTGCGCTCTTGCCACCAAGCTCAAGTGTGGCTGGGATGATACGGCGAGCCGCTGCGATAGCGATATCTCGGCCGATCTCGGTTGAGCCAGTAAATGCTAGCTTGTCAAGGCCTGGATGGTTTTTGATCCACTCACCACTCTTGCTGCCTTTTCCAGTTATTATGTTGATAAGGCCTTTTGGCAAAATTTTATCTATCAGTCTAAATAGCTCAAGCACGCTTAGGCTTGTCTCGCTTGAAGGCTTAAATACGCTCGCATCGCCTGCTGCGATCACTGGAGCTAGCTTCCAAGCTGCCATCAAAAATGGAAAATTCCAAGGCACGATCTGACCTACGACGCCTAGTGGCTCGCGTAAAACGATAGAAAGTTGCTTCTCGTCAAGCACATTCGCGCTGCCTTCTTCGCCCATGATAACGCCAGCAAAGTACCTAAAGTGCTCGGCTGCAAAAGGAATATCAACATTTAGCGTCTCGCGGATCGGCTTGCCGTTATCCATGCTCTCAACTTTTGCGAGGTGCTCTTTGTTTTCATCGATGATGTCAGCGATCTTGTTTAGCAGCTTTGCACGCTCGCTAATTGTAGTGTGTTTAAATTTCTTAAAAGCCTCACGTGCAGCACGTACAGCGTCATTTACATCTTCTTCAGTCGCATCTGCGATCTTTGCAAGGTGATCGCCGCTTGCTGGATTTTTTGCATCAAGTGTAGCGCCGTCTTTTGCGTCACGCCACTCACCATTTATGAAAAGCCCATATTTTTCTAGTAACTTCATACTTTTCTCCTCGATTAAGATTTTGTAAAAGGATTATAATATTAATAAAATTTATCAAAAATAAATTTTTGCTATAAATTATATTTTTTAATAAAATTTATTATCTAATATGAGAAATTTTGGATTTAGTCTTTCCAAGAAAGTGAAAAAGTAGTTTCTTTACCAAGTTCGCTTTGACATTTTACATCTATGCCATTTTTTATGCAGCAGCTTTTGACTAAATTTAGCCCTATGCCAAAGCCGCCTTGATCGTCGTTAAATCTCGTGTAACGATCAAAAATTTGAAGTTGCTGCTCTTTGCTGATGCCTCGACCGGTGTTACTTATGCTAAAGAAATTTGGCTCTAAAGTGATGCGTACTTTTGAATTTGGCGCTGCATATTTGGAGGCGTTGCTAAGAAGGTTGTCTAAAATTTTGCTCACATCCCCAAGATCTGCATTTATAAAGCTTGGCTTTAGGCTAGTATCTATCTCAAGTCCGCGTTTGGCAAAAAATGGCGAGAAATAGTTCAGTCTTTGTGTGGTTAGCAAATTTAGATCTATGAGCTCTTTTTTGCTAGGCTTGTCTAGGTTAAAGCTTAGATGAACGAGCGCGTCATAAATGTTATTTAGGCTCTTTGCGGCAAGGCTGATATTATTAAAACGCTTTAAATTTCGCTCATTTAGGTTGTCAAGATCGGCTGTTTCTATACTCATCGAGATGACGCTTAGAGGCGTGTTTATCTCGTGTGTTGAGTCTTTTATAAAGCGGTTTAGCGTATCTATCTTTTCATAAAGCGGTCTTAGGCTCAGTTTTGCGAGGTAAAAGGCGACAAAGAGTAGGGCAAAAAAGAAAAAGAGTGCCTTTAGTATGGTTGAAATTTGTAAAGATAAAATTTCAGCCTTGATATCTTTGCCAACTAGAAAAATATCTGCGTACGAGAGCTCGTCTGTAGTGTTGTCGTCCATGTACTGGATCTTTTCAAATATCGCGACCTTGCCGCTGATCAAATTTACATTTTTGCTTTTGTCTATTTTTTGGCAGTCAAAGTCTTTATAAATTTTCTCACCATTTTTTAACACGATGCAAGCATGCACGCCTTTTTCTTTTGTTAGACTTGAAATTGAGTCAAGTCCATTCATTCTAGCTTTCATGTAAATGCCCATTTTTATCTCTTTTAAAGACTTTACCTCGTTTAAAATGAGCGTTTCTTTTTTGTTTTTATAGTCATGTATGAAAAAATATCCTAAAAATAGCACAGTGCTAACAAGATAAAGGGATAAAATTTTAAATAAAATTTGTGTCTTTTCAGACATAGACATAGCCGTCCCCACGCCTATTTAAAATAGCATCTTTGCCTAAAATTTGACGTAAATTTTTGATATAGACACGAAGGCTAAGCTCGCTTGGCTCCTCGTCAAATTTCCAAATTTTATTAAAAATCTCATCTTTGGTTAAAATTTTGCCTTTGTTTTGCAAAAATAGGGCGAGCAGATCGCTCTCTTTACTCGAGATATTTACATTTTTACCATCTTTGCTTAGTGTCTTGCTCTGCGGATGAAAGCTAAATTCGCTTGAAATTTTGATCGCATCGCCACTGTGATGTGAGAAATTTCTCTTTAGAAGTGCTTGTATACGAATGAGTAGCTCTTTTAGCTCAAATGGCTTTTTTAGATAGTCGTCGCAGCCACTTTTGTAGCCTTTTTCAAGATCGTCGATCGTGTTTAGCGAGGTGGTAAAGATGCTAGGTGCGCTAACACCTAGCTCTCTTAAGGAAGAAAGAAGTGAAAAGCCATCTCCTTGTGGGAGTTTGACGTCAAGTATAAGCAGGTCGAAATTTTGCTCATAGGCGAGATCAAGCGCCTCTTTGGCGTTGTCTGAAGTGGTGACATCATAGCCATTTTCGACTAGATACTCACTGATGAGATCAAGTAAAATTTCATCATCTTCAACGAGCAAAATTCTAACCATTTACTACCTTTACATGCCTTTTTTCATTTCGTCTTTTTTCATACCCATGTCGTCTTTTTTCATTTCGTCTTTCATGCCCATGTCATCTTTTTTCATCTCATCTTTTTTTATCATGGGTTTTTTGCCCATGTCATCTTTCATCATCTGCTCTTTCTTCATCATCTCGTCTTTGCCCATGTCATCTTTTTTCATCATTTCAGTAGCATTTGCAAGACCACCAAGCATAAACATAGCACCAAGTGCAACTAGTAGTAATTTCTTCATAACGTCTCCTTTAAATGAAATATGATGAAATACTATCTCTTTAGTGTTAAGTGAGTGTGAATTTACGCAAATACAAAATAGATAACCGGAAGCGTGATAAATGAAAACAGCACGCCTATGGCTACTGATGAGATGGCTAGTGAGCTATCAAGTCCAGCTTTTATAACCATCGCACTTGCAAGGGCTGATGTTGGCATCGCACATTGAAAGAGACCAACGACCCAAGTTTTGTTCATCTGGATACCTGAAAATTTTAATATGATGAAAAATACGATAGCTGGCAAGATCATCTTACACAAAAGCACAACGCTAACGCCTTTATAGGAGCTTGTGATACTGCTAAAGTTAAGACCAACACCAATCGCAAAAAGTGCCACTGGAGTGACGCTACCTTCAAACATCCTAAGCGGCGCAAAGATAAATTCTGGCAAAGGAACTTCTTTTAGAATAAGAGCCATAATAAGCGCGATAAATGGCGGAAATTTTAAAATTTTCATCGTATTTTGAAATAGTGAAACCTTCTCTGGTGCAGCAAAAGAGAGGATAAGTGGCCCAAGGATCGAAAGTGGGATACCAGTGGCTATTTGATCGTAAAAGATGACTTCATTTACCATCGCATCACCAAAGAAGCCTTGAATGACAGGCATACCGACAAATAGGGTATTACCAAAAAGGCTTAGCATGACCATGCTGACAGTTGTTACTTTAGTAAATTTAAAGATCTTACCAAGTACCAATGCTATAACAGCGCTGATAGCTGTTGAGCCAAAGCCAATTAAAATTGTATTTATAAGCGAAACATCGACGTTTACGTGATAAATTTTGTCAAAGATTAGCGCAGGCATTGCAAAACAAAGGACAAAATCCACAAATGGGATTGAGTGCTTTTGCTCAACAATGCCGACTTTTTTAGCAAAAAAACCAGTTGCGATTATGAAAAAAATTGCAAAAAGTGGAGTGAAGTTCATAGCATTCTCTTTTAAATCTAAATTTTTACGGAAAATTGATTATAGGACCCATAAGATTAAATTACAATAAACCTTTTTTAAAATTTGCTCTCAAAATTTATGCCTTAATATCAACTTTTTTATAAAATTTATCTCTCTCATCTATCTTTTCTTTACTCTTTAAATCATTCTCAAGATAGCTGATATTATAAATTTCTCTTGTAGATATGCTTTTGCCATTATTTAGACTGATTAAAAATTTACTCTCAAATTTATTCGATAGATTGGCAATAGCGATCGCTCCAGCATCTTTTAGGCTTACGATTTTATCACCTTGCATGAAGCCAATATGCTTAAAATCCAAGCTATTTAGCTGCACATTATTCATATCTTTTGCCTCTAAATTTATGCTAGTTTTTAGCTCGCTTGATGTATTTAGCTTGCCAGTATCGTTATAAAGCTCTTTTACGTCTATCTCTCTACCACTATCAAATTTTAGCCTTATGGTGCCATCTTTGTTTAGCTTCATAGCTATGACGCTATCGCTATCTTGCAAAGATGCGGCAGCTGTGGCTTCATTTGTTATAAAAGCCTTTTTTACCTTTTTTAAATTTGAGATACTAAACTCAAGCCCAGTTGCTTGCTTAAATTCATTTTCCATCGCGATCATTTTGGCTGATTTTGTCTTCTCAAGCTTTGATATATAAGCGTCTGCATTTTCTTCAAATTTCTTTAAATTATTGCCAAGATTTTCTATCATTTTGTTGTATGCGTCAAACTCAGCGTTATAATCTTTGTAAAATTTCATAAAACTATCTTTTTGAAATTTTGTATATGAGAAATTTTCATCTTTTTTATAATCTTTACTTGGCTCAATGATCGGATTAAATTCACTTAATCTTGCGGTATCATCAAAGCCTGCTTTAAGATAGGCAAAATTTTTAAAAGAGCTATCTTTGCCAAAGATATTATTGTGTCTTAGATCGACCCAGCCGTCATTTTGGGCATATTTTTTAAAGAAATTATTTATATCATTTTTCTCTATCTTTTCATATCTGTTTTCTGCAGCGAACAAAGTATTTGGATCTGAGGCGTAGTAAGAGTGCCTATAATCAATATCTTTTGTATCCACATAAAGATCGGGATTATTTGTGATCGTTGCTTTACGATTTAGCTCTTCTCTTTCTATTTGGTTGTGATTTATGACATTTGTGCTGATAAACTGTCTAAGATCAACCCTTGGCATCACGTCGCTTAAATTTGCTATTTTTTCATTTCCGTCTTTGTCATAACCTCTTACTTTTAGCTTATCAAAGAGTATATCTTTTTGGTCTAGCACGCCGTCATTGTTGCTATCAAAGCTAAAAAGATAGCTATTATTTTCTAATTTTGTAGTGCCAAGTTTATCGTTATCGCCGTAAATATCTAAAAATACTTCTACTTCGCCATATTTTGTTTTTAGAGTGTTTGAATAAGCGTAATCGTTTAAATTTTTAAATTTTGTATTTTCTAAGTATCCACTTTTTAGTGTAGATAGCATGCTGCTGCTATCTGAAGCTTTTATATTTTTAAAGTAGGCATTTTCACTAAAATTATAGCCTCTAGAAAGCTCATCGGAGTGAATTTTATTATTGTTGTAGATGAGATTTTTTGAGTAGTTATTTAAAATTTCTTCTACTTTTTGTAGGATTTTGTGTCTATTTTGCTCTTTTATCTCAGCATCAGTGACATTTATAACTTTGCCTGTTTTTATACTTTCTTTTAGACTTAAAATTTGGTCGTTATTTATCTCTAAACCTTGTTTATCCTTAAAGGTATGGAGAATATTCGTAGGATTTTCTAAATCTTTTAAATTTATAAAGTTATATTTTAAAGGTGTAATATTCATCTAAAATCCTTTTTAAAGATGTTGCAGTTAATATCGGATAAATTTAGAAATTATTTAGGTAAATAATGGTGCCCGAGGTCGGACTCGAACCGACACAAGGTTGCCCTTACCAGATTTTGAGTCTGGGTATTTACTAAACTATAGATTATTATAACTTTCTATAAATACCCTATTTTACGCTATTTTAGTATATTTATAATTTCCTTATAAGCGACAATTTTATACAATTTGCTATAAAAATGTGTACCCTAATGTGTACCCTAACAAAAATTTGATCATATAGATATAGGATTTTGCTGTGGCGGATAAGCTGATTAAAGTCAATCTTGATAATGCGGATTGTAAAAACATATATTTTGTAAATAATGACGATTTGTTCGGTGGAAAAGAGATCGTAAAAGCTCCAACTTACATTAGTAGAGACTATAAACTGATATTAAGAATTACTATTGTAAATATTAGCGGCATGAGAACTCAAACCAAGAAAACGTATTCCTTTAATAAAAAAATCACTTTCTTGCAAGCAATTAAGGAGGTGGCGTCAAAAAGAGAAGGGCTTTTGAGCAAGCTCAAAGAGGGTAAGCATAAAGAGATAAAAATAAAAATACCGACATTAAGTCAGGCGTGGGGCAGATATATGGATATGAAGAAAAATCAACTATCCTCAAATACGCTTGCTTCCTATAATCTATTTACAAATAAATGGATACTGTCTGATTCTAAGCTAGCTAAAACGCCTATAACCCACATTACCACCGAAATGCTGCAAAGCATAGTAAATAAAATGCTAGATTTAGGTATGAGCCCTAGAACCTCAAAATCCGTTAAAGAAGCTCTTAGGCCTATGTTTAACCTATATGTTTTGGAGGGTATGGTTAAAACTAATCCAGCTAGCTTGATTCAAATACCTAAATTTGACAACCAGGTAAATATTGAGCTAGATGACGAAAAAATAAGGGAACTATACGATGCGCTATATGGTTATCCGGTAGAACCGTTTAGAAGTATATTTGTGTGGCTTTCGCATGGCAGAAGACTAAATGAGGTTTTGAGTTTAGAATGGAGAGACATAAATATACCAAATGGCATATATAATATTAGATACGAAAATAATAAAGTTAGAAAGCCTATGACTTATAAATTAAGCAATGAGCTTTTAGAAACCCTTAAAAATATAGATAGGCAAGAAAGTGGCTATATATTTCACGCCATAACAGATAAGAGTAAAAAAATAGATAAAAATACGATCAGACCTCATTGGGAAAAGATATTAGCAAAGCTTGGGATAAAAATTAGAATTCACGATTTAAGGCACTTGATAGGCGGAGTTTTGGTTTCGGAGGGTAAAACGTTAGAGCAGATAGCTTCTATACTAGGCCATACTTCTACAAATGTTACAAAAAGATATTCAAAGGTCAGAAGAGAAGTGGCTGCCGAAAGCCTAGATGATTTTTTTAAAAGAGTAAAAAATAAAAACTATTGCCACTGATAAAATATTTACGCGCTAATAACGCTTATCGGTTTTATGGCTTCCAGCTCGGCTTTTTACCTATTTTTGCTTTCTCTTAGCTCTATATCGCTTTGTAAATTTATAAAAAAATTGCCAGATGCAAAAAGAGTGCGCAAAAATTAGGTACAAATCAATACGTTTTTATTTTTTAAAAAATCCACTTGTCCAGCTTGATCAAACAAGTGAATATAAAATTGTTTATACATATTTTAAAAATTCATAATCAATACTTCCTTGCTAATGCCATCTTTATGTTTTGCATGGTAACTCGAATTAGCATAACTTTTGCTAAGATGGATAATATTAAATTTATTTTCCAAACACCACTTTAGTAGTATATCGTTTATTTTTCCTTTGTGCTCTATGACATTAGATAGAGCAAATCGCACACCCATCAAATTTATTTTTAATAGAAAATCGAGCAATTCAGTTTCGTCTTTTTCACTCCAGCCATTGTTTTCGTTATATGTTGCCACACCTAATAGATACGGTGGGTCTAAATAGACAAAATCACTCTGCTTGAAGCTACTTGGAATTAAATCTCTAAAATCAAGCGCTAAAAATTCAGTATTTTGGATATTTTTCACAAAGCTATTTAATTTATCCCTTAGCTTTGAGTTGAAGTCGCGCTTGCCTACTGGCAGATTAAAATCTCCATTTGAGTTAAACCTTACTTGGTTATTAAAGGCAAAAAATATTAGCAACAAAAATAGAATAGGTTTTCTGGTGGCATTATAGTCAGCTTTTAGCTTAGCAAAACCTTCTTTGTTGTATTTGCATAGACCCACATCAGAAGTTGTATTATAAAATTTATAACCATACTTAGACGATTGGCTTAAGTTATAATAAAGTATTAGCTCGTCAAGCTTTTTTTCAAGGTTGCTGCTATTTTTTATAAAATTCAAAAGCTCAATAAGTGGCTTGTTGTTATCTATGCCTACGACTTTTTTAGCATTGAAAAAGTTAGCGCCCACATTAAATCCACCGCAAAAAACATCGTAAAAAGTATCAATGTTTTCGGGTATTTTTGGAAAAATTTGTTCCAAAAGTTTAAATTTTCCGCCAGTGTAGTTTAACGGCGATTGTGATATTTTTCTCTTAAAGGTAATATTTAAATTTACTTGTTTTTCTGTTGTAGACTTTCTATTGACTTCGCAAAAAAAGATCCTCTCTTTGTGCTCTTGAATATTTGATTTGCCTGCGTTAAAAGGCATAAAGTCTTTTTCAAAAATTGATACCTTACCCTTTTTGCTTAAAATCTCAAAAATATCATTATCGCTCATTTTTGTGTTTGAGCGAGGATCTGCGGTAATCGTGTTATTGTATGATAATAGTATGTATTTTGCGTCAGCATTGTTAATTAGATCACTAAAATGCTCCCTTGCATTGCTTAGACAGTATTTACTTTTTAGTCTGCTTCTATCCATCTTTTTTGCAACCCCATACACTTTTGGCTGTTTGTGCGTAGCTACATTTTCTAAGAAATGATAGGCATCGCAATATTGTCTTGAATTGTACGGTGGGTCTAGATACAAAATATCGGTCTTTATTTGCCTAATTAATGTATTTGCATCTAGGTTAAAAATTTGATTTCTGAATTTTGCTTTGCTAATGTAAGGTTTTTTTAGTTCTATTTTTTTTAGCTGCTCGCTGTTTTTTCTAAAAGCATCATAATGTCCGACAGTGTTTGCTATCTTGTCAATTGCATAAATTAGTGAAGTTATGAGTATCGAATATTCTCTTTGATTTATTTTACCATTTTCGAATTTGCTTTCAATATCGCTCCTAATAAAATCAAGACTTTTTAAACTTTCTTCACTCAAATACGTATCTTTAAAATTTTGGCTATAGTAGCAGGTTTTTGATTCACGGACTGCGTTGTAATCTTTTATTAGTCTGTCTATTTTTTTCTTATTGTATGGCAAATTCGAAAAGAAGCAGATATAAGCGTGATAGTTGCAAGATAGTGTGTCATTTATTATTAATTCAAATCTATCTTTGAATCTATCTGATACAACTGCTGTTCCAGCAAATAAATCAGTAAAACTTAAACATTCCTTGGTATTATTTGTAATGATTTCATCGATAAAGTCAAGAAGTTGTTGTTTGCTTCCTAAATATCTACGATTTGAAATAGAAAAAGTTTCCAAAATTTATTCCTTGTAATTATTTCCATTTTATGCAACAATGCAACATTGTAGCAAATTTAGGAAATAAAAACAATTACAAAGAACTAATCTCACTCCAAATTTGATTATACCACGTTTCATTTATCGTTTGCGGCTTAGCAAATTCATAATCTTTAAATATGACATTTAGCATTTTGTTATAATCTGGTTCATTTCTCAAAAGCTTAACCAATTCTGAACTCGTAATTGAAAAAATTTTAATTCCATCTACAAAATTACCTCTATTTTGCGAACTTTCAAGACGCGTATGTGCCATAGAGCGGAAGATATTTACTACATTTTTATCAAGCTCATCCGCAATAAAAAATGTATACGTATCTTTGGAGATCTCATTATTCCTAATGCTTAAATTTGCGCTATGTCTAATTACAGGTTCTAATTCACCTCTCTTTTGGGCATTTTTATCCATAAGTGTAGCTTCTAGCATAACGTCGAAAGTTTCATGTTTTGCGATAATATCTCCATCTCCTCCGGGTGCGTGAGATAGCGGTAGGCCGTCAGCGTCAAGGCTTAAATTCATGCTATCTTTTAAATTAAAAGCTTGCTTACTTAATCTATGCCAAGCAATAGCGACTATGTATTCAAAAATTGTCGGAATGCTGGCATCTTGTGTTACTTTTTCTTGTATAGTCTCATGCTGCTTGATGTCGCCAAACATTTCTAAAATATTGCAAAGCTCATTATTATCGTAATCGTATCTTGTAGCTATTTTTTTCTCGAATTCATCATCAAACACAGTCTTTAAATAGTCATTTAAAGACGTTCCTTCCGGAACTTTATATTTTGTTGTTAATTCATTTTTTAGTTTGTCTACTTTTGCTGCATCAAAATCTAGAATTCTAATAGTTGGCAAATTTTGAATAAACGCTTCATCGTTTAGATCGCCTACGATTTCTAAATCTTTAAATACAAAAGAAGTAAGCTCTCGGTTACCCAAATTTACCAAAGCATTTTCAAAACTGATTAGCCCCGAGAGCTTAAAGGTGCGTATGAGCACATCTTGATACTCTTTTTGCAAATCATATCTCTTTGATTCAAGAAAAATATTATAAAAGGATTCGTTAAAATTTGCCACAGATAAAAGCTCATTTTTGGGATTAGATAAAAACTCGTCCAAATCAAATCTTCTACTAAATTCGAAAGGTATTTTTCCAAAGCCAAAGGCGCGTTTAATGGATTGATCGCTTGATATAGTCTTTAGCTTTTTAAATTTGTCCTCCGTAGGACTATTTTTAAACGACAAGCAGGCCTCATAAAATTCTTTATATTTTTCTACTGATTGCGGAGTTTTTCTATTTTTAAATATTTCCTTAAACATATCGTCCGATAGAGGTTCTTCGCTCAAAATAGTAGCAGTTCTGCCTATAACATACTGTTCTAAAAACTTCGAAAAAATAATCTTTCTATCTACAACGTCCTGATAGCTGCTAATAATTGATGCAATTCTATCTCTTGAATAGTTTGGCTTGATTGCAAATAAAATTTGTGCGAAATGATTTTGTGGGACATTGTTATAGCGTGATAAAAATAAAATCGCAACTCTAAAAATATATACCGAACAAACCCCATCTGTCACTTTAAGCTTCAAAAGCTGTCGCAAAAACAGAACATTATCGTTACTAATATTAAAAAGCTTCTCGATTTCATCCTGTTGCAAACTGTTTTTCAAAAAAGCTTCACCAACAGCTGTGATTCTACGTTTTTTATCACTTAGACCGATTTTTGCGATAGCATTTGTATAAGTCCTTGCTTTACGTTTCTTATCGCCTTCTTCAAAATCTTGTTCTGATTCCTTAACCAAACCACTTGTAACAACTAGATCATAAAAATCAATTTGAGAAAAATTACAAGGCTGCCACTCTTCCTCTATTTTTATTAAAAGACTCAAAAGCATTTTATAGTCATCTATTAGATTCTTTCGCCGAAAGCTTGTGTCACCCAAATTTACAACTGAGTCGCTACCTAAGTTTATCACTATTTCCTCCTATTGCTATTTTTATACTTTTGGTTTTAGTCTAGCGTTTTTTAACTTAACAGAGGTTTTATAAAAACATAGTTTTAAATATTTTTTGCTGCAACCAAGATGCGTTTGATACATGATGTCGATCAAAATCTAGAATACAAATACCTACCTTAATAACTTTCAACATCAAATTCAAAGGAAATCCTCTCGTGAGAATCTAGGCGATTTTATTTAAAAGAATAAAAAATCAGCATAGAATTTCGATATAATCGCAAGATAACTTTACTTTTAAGGTGTAGCATGAATTTTTTAAGCATTTGTCTCTTGTTGATAAGTAGCATATTGGTGTCGTGCGCTATCGTATTTTTTGTTTTTAAAAAGGTGCTTGGTGGCACGATATGTATTTTGCTCGGTATAGCAACTACATTGTATACTTTTATGTATGTGGATGGTCATTTTTATTGGATTTTATCATGTTTTGCAACCCTGTGCGCCATCTCTGCAACAGGCGAATTACAACAAGTATCAAAAATAAATTTTAAAAGTAAAAAAATAGAAAAAAGGGTAATACAGAGCGCAACTTGGTCTTTAGTATTGTGCTTATCTGTAGTATTAATTTGTTTTATAGTTAACTACTATAAACTAAATATAGATAGCATATTTTTTAGTATATCGCTATGGCTTATTATCATTGGATCTATTGGCACCTTTGCTACAGCCAACGATTACAATAATGTTGTTAAGGCGGCTTTCAGGCTTATAGAAAACAAAAAAAATGTTGGATTTTTTACTATTAATGATATTTTTTATCAGCTCTATGAGCAAAAACAGCAAACTCAAAAGAAATTCGACGAATTTTTAAAAGAAAAAGTAGCATTGTGCGAAGAAATACTGGATGATTTGATAACCGATCAAGATGTTGTTTTGATTAATTTAAATAGCATTAAAATTTATTTTTTTAATTCCAAATACAATGAATTGATTAATAAAATTACCGAAATAACAACTATTGAAATTTTGACCGACAAGCAAAAAATATTAACAGAACTTGATAGGGTAGCGCCTCTAGGAGACGAAGCTCTGTTGGATTTAATAATTCTGCAAGACATAGATAGAAGATTATATAATGATAAAGAAGTGTTTATAAGTCCTAAAAATATAGACAAAGTAAGATATTGTTCGTCGTGCGGAAAAGTTGTTTTACTAGATTCAACGTCAGATGATATAGGGGAATGGTTTTGCTCCAAAACATGTGAGCAGACAGAAGAGAATTGTCTAAACTTGGCAGAAAATATACACAACAGCTCAAAATTTATAGAAGAACAAAAAATAATAAACAATAGTGTACCAGTAGCTAGTGTAACAATTCCTAGTTCGGATACATGGAATACAAATTTTAGGCCTATACAAACCAGTAAAGAGTATTTGGAATATACTAAAGGGGTAGGTACTAATGCAAAAGGTCAGGTTGTGGACGCAAAGGGAAATGTCATTAACTCTACTGGACATGGTGATGCTGCAGAAATAATGAATACAAAACTAGACAATATAAGTGGTAAAAATGCCAAGTTGGTAGGCGGCGACAATGCTAAAAATGGAGCCGACAGAATAGTGGACGGAATAGAAATACAAAGTAAATATTATAAATCTGCACAAGCTAGCGTTGATTCATCTTTTGATGGCTCCAAAGGAAACTATCGTTATATGCGCGATGACGGCAAACCAATGCAGCTAGAAGTTCCAAAAGACCAATATGATAAAGCTGTGGAAATAATGGCAAAAAAGATTAAGGCAGGAAAGGTGCCTGGGGTTACAGATCCAAATGAGGCAAGGAACATTATAAGAAAAGGTCAAGTTACCCTCGATGAAGCTAAAAATTATGCCAAATTCTGCTCTAAAGAAAGTTTAAAATTTGACGCAATAAATGGTGTGGTTGTCGCTGCTGGAGCCTTTGGCATATCATTTGTTATAAATACTTCGATTGTTTTTTTAGAGAAAAGGATATAAAAAAAGCATTGCAACAATCCAGTGTTGCTAGTATGAGAGCTGGCGGGCAAGCATTCGTAACATATATTGCCTCTTCTCAGATACAAAGAATTCCACAAGTTAACTCTTTTTTGCAATCAGCAATAAACTTTAAATTTGATAGTCAAATAGGAAAAGCTTTTGCTGGTACCGTGACTAAACCAGGAAATATATCTGCAACCACGGCCGCAAATAATGCTTTAAGAAGCACTGTGGTCGTTGCGGGTGTAACAATGGCTATTACTTCTAGTATAGAAATCGTTCAGATGATGCGTGGACAAATTAGTGGTATGCAATGCATAAAAAATATAGCACAAAATGCTGGTGGCATAGCTGGCGGAACTGCAGGTGCCTTGGCTGGAGCAGCAGCATGTTCATTTATCCCTGGCGTCGGAACGATTGTTGGCGGTGTAGTCGGAGGTGTTATAGGTGGTTTTGGTGGTGGAGCCCTAGTAAAGAAATTTATGGATAAATTTATAGAAGATGATTGTGTAAAAAAACAGAGGATTTTCTTTTTACAAATGTTGTATCTGGCTGTAATATTTAAATTATCTGGCGACGAAGCAAAAGAATTTAAAAATAAAGTAGATCAAGTTATTATGTCTGCTAAAGATTTTTTTGGCGGTAACTTCAGTGCAAAAGAAATGCAACCTTATTCAAATTCTGTTTTAAAACCAATTGTCGTTTCAGTGGTCGCTAGAAGACCTATACTGCCAAGCCAGACCTTTAAAGAAGAGGTAATAGAGGCCGTTATTGTTGATGAGGTTCTTCAAAGTGCCTAATTATATTCATATGTAAAAACATGATTACCCAAGCAATCGCTTGGGTAATCATGAGTAAAAAATATCTAATAGTTTAAACTAAAATACTTTTACTAAGATTTTTTAAAAACCATTTTTCTATATTAATTTACCATTATTAATTATTCCTGGGTCTGCCTTTATTGTTTTTCTTTGGCATGACACCTCTCCTTAAAGCCCTAAAGCCTTTTCCGTTTGCATTGACTATATTTTGCTCTCCCTTGCATAGATAGGGCAGCACTTTCTCTTTCAGAATTTGTATTTTTTCTTTGTCATCGTAGCAAATTCTACCCAGTCCATTATTCTTATATTTTCCTAAATTGCAATTATGAGAACACCCTTTACCTTTTGTAATACTATCATTCCAATAGTCGCAAAGACGCTTGGCTGTCTTTGGTGCTGTTTGCTCTCTACTACTTTGCCCATCCATAAAGATAACGACGTGAGCGTGCAAGTGGTTATATCCACTATCTCCTTGCTCCATTTTGATAATATAGCCTTTTGAATTTTTAAATATCGTATTGCTTCGTTTATTGGTGTATAAGCGGTTGATATCATTGTCAAAGCTTTCCAATGTAACGTCGTCTCTATTTTCTTGTCTATAATACAAATCAACCCTTATCACGTCTATCCTCGAGTTAGTTTTCATGATTCCATCTACATATTTATTTAGACTTTCTTGCCTTCTCTGTTCTGTTCTGCCACAGTGTTTCTTTGTCATATTTAACTCCTTTGATATTTTAGATAACTACAGGTCGTATATTTAGCTATTTTTGTATCTATTAATAATTTTAATTTAATTAATAATACTTATTATGCTAAAATCAAAGCCTATAGAAATCAATATAGCGGATTGGCTAAGGGCTTAATATTCTATACGTCTTAAATTATCAGTTAATATACGTACTTATGGCAAAACAAAAAAAGTAAAATATTAATATACGCTCGAAGTCCGATATGGGCTTTGAGCGTATATTTATTATGCAACGTTAGGGCTAATGGCTTTATACCATTGCTTGCTGCCATTGTCCCATCTAAAGCCAAGAGATTTAATCGTATCCTTCTTTGAAAATACGTCTTTCCCAGTAACTAGCAAAAATCCATTTCGTTGGACGATATCTAAACCTAAATTTTGTAAGGTCGTTTGCTCGTCGGCTTGATTAAAACCATCTTGCCTAGCATGGAAATTTGGTTTTTGTTCTTGTCTTTGTAAGACGGCAGTCGCTTTTTGCAAATTGCTTGGTTGCGTATTTTGCTGGACGCAGTTGCGGCTTTTGTCGTATAGAGAATTGCCGAATTGATTTCCAAATGTCCGCAAACTCCTTTTTAGTGCATCGGTTACGGCCTCTTTTGCGCCGTTTTCGTGAGCGTCTGCTAGACTTTTGGCTACCCCTGTGCCAAATCCTACATCTTGACGAGTAATGCATTTGGAGTGATCCAAGCTAAAGACATCAACCTTGACTACGGCTTTATAACAAATGACGGCATTTTGATTATTGTTCGTCTCTTGTGACACTTGCCCTAATGAAACGATGCTATAGCTCCAGCTCCCGAATCCAAAAATATTATTGGCGGTTTCTATAACGTCAAAACCTTCCAAGTAGGATAATTTAATATTGGCCTTTTCTCTTGTTTTTATTCTACTGCTATCTAGTTCTTCTTGCAGGATTTTAATTTGTTTTTCGTTAAACATCTAATATCCTTTTAAACAGCTCTTGGAAGCTCGCCGTCTGCTGGGAGCATATTGATATTGTTAGGTTTTACGTCTCTTTTTTTATTAACCTTGATTTTGGCTCGGCAAACGGTGCTAACGATCGAAATTTCCGCAAAATCCTTTATTTCATCTCGTCTACCGTCTTTTAGTCCTTCTTCTATGGCCTCCATGTCAAGGCTAAATTTTACGTAGCCTAGGCTCATTAACGCAGCCTCGTCTTTAATCTTGATTTCGTCTTTTGTCTTTACGTTTTCTTTAATCAGAGTTAAAGATGAGATTACGTTACCGTCTATTCTGTCGATACCGTTTTCTAAGAAAATTTCCGCCGCTATCTCTTTTGCGATCTCTAGCGCTTGTGTTAAGTTTCGTTTTAGAGTTTGAAGCTCTTGTATGTCTTGAGATAAAACGTCTATCTTATTTTTAATCTCGTCTAGAGATAACCCTAAGTAGTCGCATTTTTGAAAGTAGCTCGTACTATTGTTTTCTAGGATGCCTTTAAGATACTCTTTAAAATTTTGTGTAGGCTTATTTTCGTTTAAGCGTTCTATCTCGGATTGTAGCTTGTAGTTTATAAGTTTCATTTTTCTGCCTTATGCTATCAATTTGCTTTGAGTAGCTTTAATCTTGGCGATGCTTTCTGCCATATTCCAAAGCTTCTTGTTTATGTCTGTATCGGTAGAAATCGATTTTATAATCCTGCTAGTAAATCGTCTATTCGTTTCGGCGTTAATTCCGCTAATGTTGCCCCTAATTAAATGCTCCTGGATAGTGTTAAAGGTAGTATATAGGTCGTCCTTCTCGTCTTCTATTCTGTGCGGAACCAATAAATCTCTATAATCCACCTCCAAATGCTTTTCAAATCTTAACTGGATCGCAGCCTTGGCAAAGCTTGCTTTATCGTCTTGGGTTAGTGGTATTTTGCTAAATAGCTTTATTTTGTCCAAAATATCGTATTTGGCTTTGGCTATTTTGTTTATAGCAATAGATACGTCGTTTTCTTTATCGCCCAAGTGTTTTATTTGGTAAGACTCGAATACTTCGTCTGATACCACTAGGCCGTTAGCACAAACGAATCTAAATACGCCCGCGCTTATACTAAAGCATTTGCTTCTATCGTGCGAATTAAACAGTAAAAGCTCTACTACATTCTCTCCCGGGTTTAAAAAATCGTCTAGATGACGAAACCTTACGTAATGCTTTTGAAATCCCTCTTTCTTTTCGTCTCTCACGTTTGCTTCGCTTACGCCTACGGGATACCAAGCGTAATCCCTGATCTCGTTTATTACGTCGATCGTAGATATAAAGTGATACTTGTCGCTTGCTTCAAAATACGGTTCGTCCGCAAACAAAGACGGAGCTAGTTGCTCTAATTGCTCATTGGTGAGCGGTTCGTTTGATATAGTCATTTTTTGATTCTCCTTTCGACTATTATTTCGGTTATGAATAGCAAGGTTATTCGTCTATACTATCCTTAATTATTTTAGCGACAGCCATCACTATCTCTAAAAAAACTCCCATTTTATGCCTCCTAAAAGTATAATTTAAAAATTACGCAGTTGATTGGAAAATATCCAAAACCTGTTTCTGCCGTCGGTGAACTATCGCCTGTACTGACTACGCTAGAACTCATATCTATTCCTTTTGCGTTTTAGACGTAATAGTTTATGGACTAGTCTTTTGATCCGAGACAGCCTCTTATTTGGTAAAAAGCAACGATTTACCATATTAGCTCCTTGAAAAGTGAAGTAGCGATATATTTCTATATGCTTATATAAATAATATATAATTGAAATTTTTTCATTTTGATCCCATCTCCACCTATGGCAGATTAGCCATAGGTGGAGATTTTTGTGCCTTGTTGGAAGTAGGGGGGGTGTTTTGTAAGTGCGTAAAATAAAAAGGGTGATATTACTTAATTTGTAGCAGTTTTTGTTAGTTTAGGGCGGGCAGAGTGTTGCTTTCTAAGAATAAAATCAAGACTTGCCTACTAATAAAATTCTTGGTGCCGATCTTCACCACCTCTATTTCTCTATTGTAAATCAACTTCTTTAGCATATCAGATTTTATCAAGCTCATGTCCTCTATATCCTTTATGCTAAACAGCAATCCTTTTGGAAGGAGCGAATTATAATTTGCATAAATTTCCATTTTCAAAATCCTTGGGTTGTATTTTGTCAATGGATTGAGCTGCTGAAAAAAGAAAGTACTAAAAGCGCATACGAAATCTAAAATTTATGCAACTATTTTTTAGATAGTATATATTTACTTTTATCATTGTATATTGTAGAAATAGTTTCTATATAATTATATATGTATATAAGTAAAAATTATTGTATTTTTGGAATTTATGTATTAATTTTAAAATATAGTATTTTAATAGTATAGAAACAAAGGTGCTATAAAATACACTTTTTTAGGTATTTTATAAGTATTTCTATATTATCTTTTAATATTTCTAACTTTAGAATAGAAACATTAAATTTGTTTTTATCTATATCTAGAAATATAATAGAAACACTAAAAAAACATAATATTAATTAAGTATAATATTAATATTTTAAAAATATTTATCTAATTTTTGTCTGGGAAATAGAAGCATTTTGCTCCGCCTGGAGCTAGTACTGTTTTGAATAAATTTCCATCAAGCTCTTTTAGTTTTTTATATAAAGTAGTAGCGCTAATATCATAGTCGTATTTTTGTTTAAAGACTTCGTATATGTATTTTCGTTCTACTTTTTTATGTTTATCATATAGTTTTTTTATATTCTCAAAAGTTTCATCTGTGTTATTTCCTTTTGCTTTTTCGATAAAGATTGGTATATTTTTGCTATTAGTAAGCTCACTTGCAAACTCTACGATACAGTTTTCGAATGTTGGTTTTTTTGTTATATCTATATCTTTTATATATAATATTTCTTTATTAGAATTATAGCATTTTAAAATACTAGAAAAAATACCCAAATCAACAGATAAATTGTATTTTAAGCTAAACTGGCTATGAAATTTATCCGGTATATACATTGTTTTTATGTCATCGGGTAAATCTAAAACTACATACTCGACACCGGACAAGTCATAAGGTATATATTTTTTATCCGTAGTTATAACTATACCAACTATGTTTTTATCTTGTTTTATAAGAATATCTCGAATAAACTCTTTCTTTTCTGTGTCTTTTAGCGAGCTGCTTGATATATTGTCGAAATTATAGAATATTTTATTAGATTTTTCTTTTTTTATGCTTTTTTTCGATAACGTTTTGTCGTCTATTCTTAAACAATATTCGCTTCCAAAAATAGGTTGAATAATCTGATTAAAAAATATTTCTTTGCCAGACCTTTCTCCACCCCTGAGAATTAATACGCTACGAAACAGATCACTATTTGTTGTATTATTTGTAATATATCTAATCATATTAGATAGCCAGCACATTATATAATTAAAGCCGTCTGTTCTATATCTGGATATATGGTATAAATATTGCATTACATGGTAATATTTGCTTTTATATATCTCTTTTTCAGTATTGTATTTGCCGCTATGTAGAGGATATATGCCGTCTATAGTAAATATAAAATTTACAATGTCTGGAAGGCAACTATTGGGATAAAATTTATTTATATATATTTCATTGTTTTCTTTTATAAATTGCTTTTCATTAACGGAAAATTTTTCGCCCAAAATCATAGGCAAAGTGTCTAGGGAGATTAATGTGGGCTTTGCCTGAAGTGGCGTAAAGGACTGATTTTTCTTGTCTAGTTTTTGCTGCTTTATTTTCCAGTGCTGTAACTCCAGTTGATTTTTAAATGTTTTTACGCTTTTCTTGGATAGGCCACTCAAGAGAAGGTCTATATTTTGTAAAGGAATGTATTTTTTTGTATTTTGATAGCAATGAACAATATTTCCTCTCTGATCAATCCAAAATAGATGGCCTTTATCAGCTAAATCCAAAAAAAAGTTTCTGATAATAAGATAATAATCATCGAGAGGATTATTGGGGTAAAGCATATCGTAATTGAAATATGTAAAATATATTTGTGTTGAAGTATAATCTATTTTTCGATCCGCAAAAATACACCTATAGTCCTTTATACAATATAACCCAACAAACGACATTTTTATTCCATATTTTTTAAAACAATTGTATCATTATTTCTTTATTTTTATACTACTAAAGTAATCTTTTTTAAAAAATGTGTACCCTAACGTGTACCCTTGAATAGGATTTTATGTCTTTTGGATTTTTATAAAAGCTCTATAATATCGATATAATCAATGGTGCCCGAGGTCGGACTCGAACCGACACAAGGTTGCCCTTACCAGATTTTGAGTCTGGCGCGTCTACCAGTTTCACCACTCGGGCTAAGTTAAGATTGAAATTTTAGATTTGTGAGAAGAAAGAAAAAGGGGGAGACTTGCTCCCCTAAAAAGAAATTATTTCTTTTTACTTTTTTTAGCAGCACCAGCAGCAACTGCTTCTTTAAGTTTTTTGCCAACTTTGAATTTAACTGCTTTGCTAGCAGGAACGTCGATAACTTTTTTAGTTCCAGGAACTCTAGCTTTTCTTGCAGCTCTGTCAGCAGTACCGAAAGTACCAAAGCCTATAAAGCTAATTGTATCGCCTTTTTCAAGAACTGCTTGGATTGTCTCCAAAGTAGCATCAACAACTTTTAGAGTATCTTTTTTTGAAAGACCAGCCTTATCGGCAACAGCTTGAATAAATTCAGCTTTTTTCATGAACCATCCTTTTAAGAAGTTATGTGGCTATATTACACTCTTTTAAAAAAAAATACAATACTTTTTCCCTAAATTTAGCTCTTTTTTACGTTTTTTTAACAAAAAATGCAATTTTTTTAAAAATTTACTCGCAAATTTCAAACATAAGCTCGGTCTTTAGACCAAACTTTTTCATATCAATAAGCTTTAAATTTTTAAAATTTAAGCTCATTAGTTCATCTTTATTTTTTACAAGCTTATTTACTATATGGCGCAAGACTTCGCCTCTATATGCTTTTGCGTGATGACTCACTATTTTTTTATTTTTTACAAAACAAAAAGTTATGTATTCTTTTTTTATAGTGTAAAATTTTTCATAAAACTTAGCTCTAAGGTCTAAAATTTCATCATTTTGTAAAAAATCATCAACCGCTTTACTAAAATTTTTTTCATAAAATTTTGAAATTTCAAAGCCATCCATCTTTTCACCTTGCTTTAGTTTGTACTCTGGTATCTCATCTTTTGCCAAGATAGGTCCAAATAAATTTGAAAATATTAAAACATTATTATCTATATATTTTTGTGCCTCATTGTCTAAACCACGATAGTTTAGATGTTTATAAGCCACTCCATCATACCTTAAGATGGCTTTTATGCTGCCTTTTTGAGATAGGCTTTCTCGCAGCTGCTTACTCTCTTTAAGCTCTTTTAGTCCAAAAAGCTTTTTTATATCGTCTAAATTTGCGTTTTTTAAAAACTCATCGTATTTATTTAAAATTTCAACTCTTTTGTCAAAAAGTTCTGGAAATATCAAATCCTTACCATTAAATTTATTATTCGTATTTAGAGAAATTTTACTTTCGCTTGGAGAAAAGAGAATTTTTAATGCCATTGTTCTTACCTATTTTTTATATATAAAATTTGTTGGATTATACAATAAACTTTTTATGCTAAAAAAAATCAAATTTTTACCGATATAAAAACAAGCGGAATCATTTTTGCTTAGAGTGAATAAAAATTTAGGAAAAAATTATGAGAATAACAAACCAACTACGTTTTAGTCAGACTTTACATGACTACCAAAAAAATATGACTGGTGTAAATAAAAGCTACAAGCAGCTCTCAAATGGTTTGAAAATTCAAGATCCATACGATGGTGCTGCGACTTATAATGATGCGATGAGGCTTGATTATGAAGCAACTACTCTCACTCAAGTAGTTGACGCCACTGGTAAATCTGTAAATTTCTCAAAAAATACAGATAATGCGTTGCAAGAGTTTGAAAAACAGCTTGAAAATTTTAAGACAAAAGTAGTCCAGGCAGCTAGCAGCGTGCATAGTAAGACATCGCTAGAGGCTTTAGCAAATGATCTTCAAGGTATAAAAAATCATCTTGTGAATATTGCAAACACTTCGGTTAATGGGCAGTTTTTGTTTTCTGGAAGTGCTGTTGATACAAAGCCAATAGATGGTGCAGGAAAGTATCAAGGCAACCGTGATTATATGAAGACATCAGCCGGTGCTCAGGTTGAGCTTCCTTACAATATCCCAGGATATGATCTATTTTTAGGAAAAGATAGCGATTACAGTAAAATTTTGACTACAAATGTTCGTTTGGCTGATCAAACTAGAACCGACATCTCTTATGCGCCAAAATTTCTAAACGATAACAGCAAGATAAAAAATATGATCGGGCTAAACTACGCTAGCGATTCAGTGGTTAGAAGTGATGGCTCTTACAATGGCACAATAAATCCGGATTATGATTTTTTAGATAATTCAAATGTAAATTTTCCGGATACATATTTTTTCATGCAAGGCAAAAAGCCAGATGGCACGACATTTACTAGTAAATTTAAGATGAGTGCAAATACAACAATGGCTGGACTTATGGAAAAAATCGGCATGGAATTTGGCAATACAAAAACAACAAAAGTTGTTGATGTAAGCATAAATAACGATGGACAATTTAATATAAAAGATCTTACTAAAGGTAATCAAACTATTGACTTTCATATGGTTGCAGCCACATCAGTAGCACCAAATCGCGGTGCAATCGCTCAAAACAACGCGCTTGATGCTGTAAATTCTCTTGAAGATCTTGAAACAATGGCAAATAACGTTCCAAAAACGGTTCATATCACTGAGTTTGTAAAGAGCAAATATACCGATAAAGATGGAAATGCGACAAATGCATTTGACTATGATAAGGTTAGATTTGAAAGAAAGGATAATGAACTAATCGCGAATTTACCTCAAGTAGCTAGAAGAACGGGCGAATATGCAACAGATCAGACAAAGCTAAGCGAAGTCTCTGGTACAAAAGAGAGCTATGATAGAAATTTATATCCAAAAGATGTTGATGCTAGAAAGAGAGAGCTTTTTAATATAGACAACCAAGAGATAAATTTACAAGTAAAGTCAATCACTGGCACAAAATATGACATAAAGGTAAAAATGGGCACAGCAGGGGGTACAAATACTCCAGTACAATTTGAAATAACATCTACACCACCAGGCGGCACACCTTCTGCACCTAGAACTTTAACAGTTTATAACTCAGATGAGTTTGGAAGTTACAGAACTTATGCTAGTGATTTTACTTATAGGCAGCTCATGGATATCGTTGCTATGGCAGCAAGCGATAATATCCCAAACCCTCCACATGCAGAAAACGCAAATTTTGATACAGATATAGAAAAGGTAAAAAGAGATCAAAACTATAATGCCTATAAAGAGGCTTTATCAAAAACTAAGGGTGCGGTAGAGACAACTTTAGATGATAAAGGCAGAATGGTTTTAACCGATAAGACAAAATCAGTAACAAACATAGAAGTAACTATGCATGATGCAAAAAATAGCGATAAATTTGATGGCGATAGCACTGGTAGAGATACAGCTGGTAATGCTGGCCACCCTCAAGGAAAGGGTTCTGTCTTTAGCTTTAATGAAAATAATGCTTTAACTATTGATGAGCCAAGTACGAGCGTTTTTCAAGACCTTGATAATATGATCGAAGCTGTTAGAAAGGGATATTATAGAGCTGATGCAAATAGTAGTGACCCACGAAATACCGGCATGCAAGGTGCATTACAAAGGCTTGATCATTTAATAGATCATGCAAATAAAGAGCTTACAAAGATCGGCTCTCAATCAAAACTTTTAACAGCTACAAAAGAGCGAGCCGAAGTAATGAAAGTGAATGTGCAAACTGTTAAAAATGATGTAATTGATGCAGACTATGCGGAGTCGTATTTGAGATTTACGCAACTTTCGCTTTCATACCAAGCTACACTTCAAGCAAGTGCAAAGATCAATCAACTAAGTTTGCTTAACTACTTAAATTAAAATTATAAATCAGCAGGCCACCTAGCTTGCTGATTTTTTAAAATTAAACTCAAGCGTGCTATAATAAGCCTTTTTTATAAAGGATCTAAAATTTTACGACATATCTTATTTACAATTTTTGTTTGCATTTTTATATATTTTGGTATCGCTACAGCTGCTCCAACTGCTGATTTTGTTGGCTCGCTTGGACAAAGCCTTGGTATTTTAAATATCAAATATTTTGGACTTATCGCGTATGTTTATCCATTTTTATTGATCATTTTGGGCTATTTTGTCTATAAAAATTTTAAGAAATTTGACTTTGATTTTGCTCAGTTTTTGGTAGGAATTTTTCTCTTTTTTATAGCTTTTTTGATGTTTCAAGCCTTGAGTGCTTCGAGCATAAATGGCGGTATAATTGGGAATTTTATAGTTAGTGCTTTAAAAGAGGTGATCGGCTCTATCGGCACTGCGGTTGCTATACTTATGATGTTTATTATCTCACTTGGGCTTGCTTTTAGGGAAAATTTTATAATTGTTTTAAGAAAGGCATTTGTGGATAAAGAGATAAAAGTCCATGAAGAGAGAAATTTAAAAGAGATAAAACAAAAACAACTTCCAAAAATCGAACGCAAAAGACAAAAGAATAATGATGTAAAAGAAGAAGAGCTTATCGAAGCTCAGGTGGTAAATGAAGATGAGCAAAATTTAGATGAAGAGCTAGAGCCTGAGCCAGAAATAGAGAGCAGGGCCTCAACTATAAACGGAGTTGAAATTTTAAACGAAGTGGCTGAAAACAAGAAGTTGCTTGATCAAATAGAGCGAGGAAATGTGGAAAAGCCAAAGAATTTTGTCTTGCCACCACTTAAATTTTTAAACGATCCGCCAAAACGCTCGCACAGTGTCAATGAAACTGAAATCGATCAGCAAATTTCTAATTTGCTTGATAAACTCCGTAAGTTTAAAATAGACGGCGATGTGGTTAGAACTTATACTGGGCCTATCGTCACGACATTTGAGTTTCGTCCAGCCCCACATATCAAGGTAAGTAAAATTTTAACGCTTCAAGATGACCTAGCGATGGCACTAAAAGCTCAAACTATCCGTATCCAAGCGCCGATCCCTGGTAAAGATGTGGTAGGCATCGAGGTGCCAAATCAAAATTTAGAAACAATCTATCTAAAAGAAATTTTAGAGAGCGAAGTCTTTAAAAATGCAAGTAGCCCGCTAACTATGGCACTTGGTAAAGATATCGTCGGCGCCCCTTTTGTAACAGACCTTAAAAAGCTCCCTCATTTACTAATCGCTGGAACTACAGGATCAGGCAAGAGTGTGGGTATAAATGCGATGCTTTTAAGCTTGCTTTATAGAAACAGCCCACAAACTTTGCGCTTAATGATGATCGATCCAAAGATGCTTGAATTTAGCATATATAACGATATCCCACATCTTTTGACGCCTGTTATCACAGAGGCTAAAAAGGCAATCACTGCACTTGCCAATATGGTCGCTGAGATGGAGCGAAGATATAAGATAATGAGCCAAACTCGCACAAAAAATATAGAGAGCTACAATGAAAAGATGAAAGAGGAGGGTGGTGAGCAGTTCCCGTATATCGTTGTGATCATCGACGAGCTTGCCGATCTCATGATGACTAGTGGCAAGGATGTTGAGCTTTATATCGGCCGCCTAGCACAGATGGCAAGGGCTAGTGGCATACACTTGATAGTGGCAACCCAGCGTCCAAGTGTCGATGTTGTGACTGGCCTTATAAAAGCAAATTTGCCAAGTAGGATAAGTTACAGGGTAGGGCAGAGGATCGATAGTAAGGTCATTCTTGATCAAATGGGAGCTGAGAGCTTGCTTGGACGAGGAGATATGTTATTTACACCTCCAGGAAGTCCTGGTGTGATCAGACTTCATGCACCATTTGCTAGCGAAAAAGAGATAGAAATGGTTGTAAATTTCTTAAAAGAGCAACAAGATGTGGTTTATGATGAGAAATTTTTAATAGAAGAAGGTACAAGCGGAAGCGTGGCTGCTGGTACTCTAGGAGAAGATGAACTTGATGAGCTTTATGAAGAGGCTAAAGAGATCATTTTAAGTGAGCAAAAAACGTCAATAAGCTATCTGCAAAGACGCCTAAAGATAGGTTATAACAAAGCTGCAAATATAATCGAACAAATGGAGAAAATGGGTGTTTTAAGCCCAGTGAATGCAAAAGGACAAAGAGAAATTTTATAGCTAAAGTCATAAATTGCTTTAATTTTAGAATTTTAATTTTTATTAAAATTCTAAAAAGTCTTGACAAAGCGCATTAAAATCTATATAATTACAACTCTTAAAAACATTGGGGTATCGCCAAGCGGTAAGGCAACTGGTTTTGGTCCAGTCATTCAGAGGTTCGAATCCTCTTACCCCATCCACTTTTTAAATCCAAAATAATACTTATCGCGGAGTAGAGCAGTGGTAGCTCGTCGGGCTCATAACCCGAAGGTCGGCGGTTCAAATCCGTCCTCCGCAACCAAATGCCCATTACTTTTTATCATCTTTTAATTAAGCACCAACCCCCACACCATCACGTATATCATCTACATTGAGATGAACGTAGTGTAAGCTGCTCTTAATATCCGTATGACCCATAAAAGCCATCAATTTATGAGCATTAAATCCTTTCAAACTCACTAACCTAGAAGCCACTGTATGGCGTAATACGTATAGTCCGTGAGTATTGTTTTCTCCCTTATATCCTAAATGGTTTCTTACAGCCCACCACATACGATTTGCTGTATCGTGGTTTAGATGAGTTATGGGGTACTTGTTTAAGGGTAGGTCTTTGCAGTTATCATAAGCCCCTTGAGATACCCAGTAGTAAGCCATACGAAGCACTTGGTCGTCTCTTGTTTCAGTAAAGAGTTTGCGTGCCTCTATTTTACTTACGCTCTTAGCTATTTCTAAGCGTTGTTTTATGGCTTTGAAGACTAGAATAGTTTTGTTTTAATATGCAAAAAGAAAGATTAGTAAAAATAGGTTTCATAACTTTTAAATATAAAAAGAGAAATTCCCATCTACTATATGTTTTATGGATTATTAGTATAAATTTAAAAATGCAGGAGGGGCGAATGCCCCTAATTATTATTTTAAAGTTTGGATGTATTCAGCTACTGCTTTTACATCTTCGTCACTCATTGGAGTGGCGATCGGTTTCATCATAGCGCCAAGACCAAATTTATTTGCTCCTGTTTTATAACCCTTTAGTGCCTCTTCGATAGCTGCTGCATCAAGAGATGTTAAAGCTGGAACTTTATTATTAAACATTTTTTCAGCTTTTGCACCATGACAGGCGATGCATTTTTTGTAGATAGCAGCACCATCTGCAGCAAAGGCAGCAGTTGAAAGTAGAGCCGCAACGCTAGAAACAATTAGTAATTTTTTCATTTTTCATCCTTTGTAAAAAAGTTTGTGCATTATAGTACAAAAAGGTAAATTCGCAAGAAGCTAGTTAAAATATTTTGGCTATAATCACCAAATGAATAAAAATGAGCCTATTAAAGCACTTTTTCTAGATAGAGACGGCGTAATAAACGAAGATGCTGGATATGTTTACGAGATAAAAGATTTTAAATTTATCGATGGCATTTTTGATGCATTAAGAGAATTTGCTGGGGCTGGCTACAAGCTCTTTGTCGTGACAAACCAATCAGGCATCGGTAGAGGCTACTATACACAGGAACAGTTTGACGCTCTAACTAAATTTATGCTAGAAATTTTCAAAAAAGAGCAAATTTTTATCACCAAAGTCTACTTTTGTCCACACGCTCCAGAGGCGAATTGCGCTTGTAGAAAACCAAATCCAAAAATGATACTTGATGCTTGCAAAGAGTTTAACATAGACCTTGAAAACTCGCTCATGATAGGCGATAAGCCAAGTGACATCGAGGCTGGCAAAAGGGCAGGTGTTGGTAGAAATTTCTTGCTTGATAGCATAAATTTTAAAGATGTAAGAGATGTTTTAAATAAGCTAAAAAAGGAAAAATCACTATGAATTTAAATGGAAAAAAGATAGTTATAACTGGAGGCGCTGGCTTTATCGGCTCAGCCTTGGCGCATTATTTTGATGAAAACTATAAAGACGCTCACGTGCTTGTAGTGGATAAATTTAGAAACGACGAGACATTTAGCAACGGCAACCTAAAAAGCTTTGGTCATTTTAAAAATTTACTTGGCTTTAAGGGTGAAATTTACGCTGGCGACATCAACGATCCTAGCACGCTTGATAAGATAAAAAACTTTCGTCCAGACGTCATCTACCACGAGGCAGCGATCTCAGATACGACTGTAAAAGAGCAAGACGAGCTTATCAAAACAAATGTAAACGCCTTTGTAAATTTGCTTGATATCTGCGAGAGTTTGGGCGCAAAGATGATCTACGCTAGCTCAGGGGCGACTTATGGCAACGCAAAGAGCCCACAAACCGTTGGCGAGTGCGAAGCACCAAATAACGCCTATGGCTTTAGCAAACTAAGCATGGATAATATCAATAAAATTTATGCAAAGCGTGGCGTGAGTGTGGTTGGGCTGAGGTATTTTAATGTCTTTGGCAAGGGCGAGTTTTTCAAAAACAAAACCGCCTCGATGGTGCTTCAGTTTGGCTTACAAATTTTAGCTGGCAAGACTCCAAGACTCTTTGAAGGCAGCGACCAGATCAAAAGAGATTTTGTCTATATAAAAGATATCATTGATGCAAACATAAAAGCGCTTGACGCGCCAAGTGGCGTCTATAACGCAGCTACTGGTAAGGCTAGAAGCTTTCAAGATATCGCTGATATCTTGCAGCGAGAGATCGGTGTAAATTTAGGCAACGAATATATCAAAAACCCATTTATCGGCTCATATCAGTTTCACACAGAGGCCGACGTAGCCCCAGCTCGAGAGGCATTTGGCTTTAGTGCGACTTGGAGCCTAGAAGAGGCGATCAAAGACTACTTACCAGAGATAAAGAGAATTTATAAGGAAGAGCTAAATGGCTAATAGAGTTAAAATTTTAGTCGTCGGCGATCTCATGCTAGATCACTATATCTGGGGCAGCTGCGACCGCATCTCTCCTGAAGCGCCAGTGCAGGTTGTAAAGATAAATAACGAAACCTACACGCTTGGTGGCGCTGGTAACGTGGTGAGAAATTTACTCTCTCTTGGCGCAAATGTGAGCGTAGCTAGCGTTTTAGGAGATGATGAGGCTGGTAAAAAGATAAGAGAGAAGCTTGGTGAGCTAAATGTAAAAGATGAACTCATCCTTACTGAAAAGGGGCGCAAAAGCTCGATAAAAAGCCGCATAATGGCATCTCATCAGCAAGTTGTCAGGATCGATAAAGAGAGCGTTATCAAGATAAATTTAGAAGATGAGCTCGTCTTAAAGGTCAAAGAAAATCTTGTAAATTTTAAGGCTGTCTTGCTAAGTGACTACGGCAAAGGCGTGCTTAGCGAAAAGGTCTGCCAAGAGATCATAAACGAGTGCGTAAAGCTAAAGATCCCAGTGCTTATCGATCCAAAGGGTAGCGACTACTCAAAGTATAAAAACGCGACCCTTCTAACGCCAAATAAAAAAGAGGCGAGCGAGGCTACAAATTTAAAGATAAAAGACAAAGTTGAGCTTGAAAAGGCGATAAGAAAGCTAAAAGACGAGCTAAATTTGACCTATTCGATCATCACGATCTCAGAAGAGGGCATCGCGCTATATGATGACAAGCTACACATTTTTGCTGCTAAAGCAAAAGAGGTCTTTGATGTCACTGGCGCTGGAGATACGGTGCTTGCTACACTTGGCTACATGCTAGCAAATGGGGCTGACATAAAAGAGGCGATAAAGATAGCAAACCTTGCAGCAGCCGTCGTCGTGGCAAAGATAGGCAGCGCAACAGCTAGTTTTAGCGAGATCGAGCAGCTGCTAAATAGCTCATTTGGGGCAAATTTCGAGCACAAGCTTAAAAGCGTTGAGGAGCTAGAAGAAATTTTGAGCCAAAAGGGTAAGAAAAAGGTCGTTTTCACAAATGGCTGCTTTGATATCTTGCACGCTGGGCACGTAAAATACCTAGCCCGTGCAAGAGAGCTTGGCGATCTTTTGGTTGTCGGGCTAAATTCTGACGCTTCAGTTAAGAGGCTAAAAGGTGAGGCAAGACCTATAAACTCACAAGATGATAGAGCCTGCGTGCTAAGTGGGCTTGGGTTTGTCGATTATGTCGTGATATTTGACGAGGATACGCCATTAAATTTGATAACAAAGATAAAGCCTGACGTGCTTGTAAAAGGGGCTGATTATAAAGACAAAGAGGTCGTTGGCAGCGAGATCGTAAAAGAGGTCAGGCTAATTGACTTTGTCGAGGGCAAAAGCACAACAGGGATAATAAAAAGGATAAAAGATGCTAAAAACAATGATAAAAAATGAGCTCGAGACTCACCAAAAGACCTTTAGCGAGCATGTAAATTTACTTGATAGCCTAGAGCGCGCTTGCCAGATGGTAGCTGATACGCTAAAAAATGGCAAAAAGGTGCTAATATGCGGCAACGGTGGCTCTGCGGCGGATGCTCAGCACTTTGCAGCCGAGCTAACTGGCAGATATAAAAGCGAGCGCCAGCCACTACCTGGTATCGCGCTAACCACTGATACTTCGGCACTTACGGCCATTGGCAATGACTACGGCTTTGACTATGTCTTTTCACGTCAGTTTGAGGCCTTAGCGCAGTCTGGTGACTTGCTCGTGGCGATCTCAACAAGTGGCAATAGCAAAAACGTCCTTGAAGCTATAAAAAGTGCCAAGAAAATGGGCGCATCAGTGCTTGGACTTAGCGGCAAAGGCGGCGGTGCGATGAATGAAGGGTGTGATCTAAATTTAGTCGTTAGCTCAAACGATACAGCAAGAATTCAAGAGTCGCATATCTTTTTTATCCACACGATATGTCAAGCCGTAGATGAGGCTTTTAGGAGCTAAAATGCAAGAAGCGATGGATAAATTTTTAAATGATCCCAGCCAGCAAAATGAGATAAATTTGATATCGGCTTTAAAAAAGGCTACTTTTTTTGCTCCGGTGCTTTTAAACCAAGCGCTGGCAAAGCCTGATGGTGGCGTAGTTTATGAGGAAGAGGGCTCAAATATCAAATTTATCCTGCTTGAAGATGAGAACGAGAAGCGTAGCTATTTTCCGGCATTTACAAGCAAAGAGGCGATGAAACTTTGGCGAAACGACAGCGAACAAGAAAGCATTGAGATAGGGCTAAAAGAGTATCTTGCGATGCTAAAAGAGAGCAGTTATGCTGGTGTCGTGGTGGATGCTTTTAGTTATGATTTTATTCTTAAAAAAGAGCAGATAGCAAGAATTTTAGACTAAAATTTTCATCGCACTATTGCCAAAGTCGCTGATTTGCTATTTAGCAAGTTTTTATTAATTTTAAGCTAAAATCAGCCAAGCTAAATTTAAGGAAAAAAATGAAAGATAATCTACTTGAATTAACCCAAGATATCGCATCAGTTGATATCGAAGAGTCTATAAAAACTAGCTATCTTGACTACTCCATGAGTGTCATTGTGGGACGTGCTTTGCCTGATGCTAGAGACGGACTAAAGCCAGTTCACAGAAGAATTTTATATGCTATGGACAATCTTGGCGTTGGTAGCAGAAGTGCCTACATGAAGTCAGCTCGTATCGTTGGTGAAGTCATCGGTAAGTACCATCCACACGGTGACACAGCAGTTTATGACGCACTCGTTCGTATGGCTCAGAAATTTTCTATGCGTTATCCGGTCGTTGACGGACAAGGAAACTTCGGCTCTATTGACGGTGACAGCGCAGCTGCGATGCGTTATACTGAAGCTAGAATGACAATGCTTACTGAAGAGCTTTTAAAAGATATCGACAAAGACACGGTTGATTTTGTGCCAAACTACGATGATAGAGAGGTTGAACCAGATGTACTTCCAAGCCGTGTGCCAAATTTATTATTAAACGGCTCAAGCGGTATCGCGGTTGGTATGGCGACAAATATCCCACCACACAGCCTTGATGAGCTAATAGACAGTCTTTTGCTACTTCTTGAAAACAAAGAGGCAACACTTGAAGAGGTGATGGAATTTATAAAAGGCCCAGACTTCCCAACTGGCGGTATCATCTTTGGTAAAAAGGGCATCATAGAGGCCTACCGCACAGGTCGTGGCAGAGTCAAACTAAGGGCAAAAACTCACATAGAGAAAAAGCCAAACAAAGATGTCATCGTCATTGATGAGCTACCATATCAAACAAACAAAGCTAGGCTCATTGAGCAGATCGCCGAGCTTGTAAAAGATAAGCAGATAGATGGCATCAGCGAGGTTAGAGATGAGTCTGACAAAGATGGCATCCGCGTCGTAATCGAGCTAAAACGTGACGCTATGAGTGACATCGTGCTAAATAACCTTTTTAAATCAACCACGATGGAGAGTACTTTTGGCGTTATTATGCTTGCTATTAATAACAAAGAGCCAAAGGTATTTAACCTTATTGAGCTGCTTAAGCTATTTTTAAATCACAGAAAAACGGTCATCATTAGAAGAACGATATTTGAGCTTGAAAAAGCGCGTGCAAGAGCCCATATCTTAGAGGGTCTAAAGATCGCACTTGATAACATAGATGAGGTGATCGAACTTATTAGAAATAGTGCCGATACAGCGGTTGCTAGAGAAGGCTTGATGAGCAAATTTAACCTCTCAGAGCTTCAAGCAAACGCTATCCTTGATATGCGTCTAAGCAAGCTCACAGGCCTAGAGAGAGAAAAACTAGAGGCCGAGCTAGCTGAGCTTATGGCAGAGATCGCAAGACTTGATGAAATTTTAAAGAGTGAGACATTGCTTGAAAATTTGATCAAAGAAGAGCTTCTTGAGATCAAAAATAAATTTAAAGTACCAAGAGTTACTGAGATCGTTGATGACTACGATGATATCGATATCGAAGATCTCATACCAAATGAAAATATGGTCGTAACCATAACTCACCGCGGCTACATTAAGCGTGTGCCAAGTAAGCAGTACGAGAAGCAAAAACGCGGTGGTAAGGGCAAAGTAGCGGTCACTACATACGATGATGATTTTATAGAAAGCTTCTTTACTTCAAATACCCACGATACGCTTATGTTTGTGACTGACCGCGGACAGCTATACTGGCTAAAAGTCTATAAGATCCCAGAGGGAAGCCGCACAGCAAAGGGCAAAGCAGTTGTAAATTTGATCCAGTTGCAGCCTGATGAGAAGATCAAAGCGATCATCCCAACGACTGACTTTGACGAGAGCAAATCGCTAGCGTTCTTTACTAAAAATGGCATCGTAAAACGCACAAATTTAAGCGAATTTAAAAATATCCGCTCAGTTGGTGTAAGAGCTATAAGCCTCGATGAGAACGACGAGCTAGTAACTGCGCTCATTGCTCAAACATATGATGATATGCCAGTTACTGACCCAGAAAATGAGCTAAGCGTTGAGACAGAGGTGCTTGAAGTTGAAGAGCTTCAAAACGAGATCGATGAAGATAGTGTAAATGCTGAAGAGGACGCAAACTCAAGCGATGAGACAATGCTATTTGTCGTTACTAAAAAGGGTATGTGCCTTAAATTTAAGATCAGCAAAGTTCGCCAAATGGGCAGAACTGCACGTGGCGTAACTGGCATCAAATTTAAAGAACCAGGCGATGAGGTCGTAGGCGCAGCAGTCATCGAAAGCAATGACCAAGAAATTTTAAGCATATCTCAAAAAGGTATCGGCAAGCGCACAACTGCTGATGAGTATCGCTTGACAAATCGTGGCGGCAAAGGTGTCATCTGCATGAAGCTAACGAGCAGAACAGGCGATCTAGTGGGCGTTGTGATGGTTGATGAAGAGCAAGATCTTATGGCTCTAACATCAAGCGGCAAGATGATAAGAGTCGATATGCAAAGCATCCGCAAAGCAGGACGTAACACAAGTGGCGTTATCGTCGTAAACGTCGATGGCGATGATGTTGTAAGTATCGCAAGATGCCCTAAGGCAGATGATGGCGAAGATGAGGATGAAGCACCAGGCGAAGATATGGGGCTTTTGGAATAAATTTTGCTATTAAATTTTAAATAAAAGCATAAAAAAGGTTGTTTATGAAAGTTAAAATTTTATCTTTTGCTTTGATGATCGCTATTTTTGGCGGTTGCTCATTTAATGGCTTTATGGGCGAGCCAACTAGCACATCAAACCGCAACGTAGTCATCCAAAAGGTCGATAAAGACGATCTTAGAGAGGTGATGAAAAAAGAGAAGATGATATATGATAGCGCTCCAAGAGAGACCACTTTTAGAGCCACAGGCGAGGGCATAGCCCCGCTAAATTCGCTCTCATACGCTCAGTCTGTTACACTTGCGAAAAGAGCGGCGATGGCTGATGCTTATTCGCAGCTTGCAGGCAAGCTTTATGGCGTAAAGATCAACGCTGAAGACACCGTAAGAGATGCGATGCTAAATGATTCATCTATCACTTCAAAGGTTCAAGGTCTTGTCAAAAATGCAAGGATCGTGAATGAAAATTTCAAAGACGGGCTTTATAAGGTAAATATGGAGCTTAAGATAGACGAAGATAAGTGGCGAGAAGTCTTTTCTTACTAACGATACTTTTAAATTTTGCCTTTTGCCTGGAGGAGTTTATCTTCTGGGCGAAGGTCGATACGACAAATCATATCATTGCGCATGAGGAAATTTCTTTTTCAAAGGCGATGACCCTCTCGCCAAATCCAAAACCAAAATTTCTTTGCCAGATAGATGCTTTTAAAGATGAAAATACCACAACTCTTGGCTTTTTAAATTTACACAAAGATGAGATTTTTGACTGTTTTGTCTTAAAAAAAGTGATGATAAAAAATGAGCTAAATGTCAAAAATGCACAGGTCACAAATGCTTCAAATTTGAAAATTTTGCCAGTTAGATTTATGGTGGAATTTAAGCCAAAATCCGCTATCATCGGCACACTTCAATAAAAAAGAGATCAAATGAATATCGTCATAGTAGAAGATGACATCAATATGCGAAAGTCGCTTGAGATCGCACTTGGCGAGTATGAAGAGCTAAACATCAAGAGTTACAAGAGCGCAGTTGAAGCTTTAAAAAAGCTAAGCGACGACACTGATCTAATCATCACCGACATAAACATGCCTAAGATGGACGGACTCGAGTTCATTAAGGAGCTAAACGGCAAATTTGACGTCATCATAATGACTGGAAACGCCACACTTAACAAGGCAATCGAAAGTGTTAGGCTTGGCGTGAAGGACTTTTTAACAAAGCCATTTGACGTCTCAACGCTTTATGAGGCGATAAAAAGGGTGGAGGCGCTAAAGCAAAAAACTCCAAAAATTTCAAAAAAAGCTGAAGAAAAAAGCGAAAATAACGGCTTTTTAGCTACTTCAAAGGCACTTGAAACCACGCTAAATATCGCGCTAAAAGCTGCAAGAACAGACGCCTCAATAATGCTTAGTGGAGAAAGTGGCGTTGGCAAGGAGGTCTTTGCTAAATTTATCCACGCAAACTCACCAAGAAAAGATGCGGCATTTATCGCTCTAAATATGGCTGCCATCCCTGAAAATTTGATAGAAAGCGAGCTTTTTGGTTTTGAAAAGGGCGCATTTACTGATGCTGCGACTACCAAAAAAGGGCAGTTTGAGCTGGCAAATGGAGGAACGCTATTTTTAGATGAGATCGGCGAGATGCCCATAAATTTACAACCAAAGCTGCTTCGTGCCTTGCAGGAGCGCGAGATAACAAGACTTGGCGCTACAAAGAGCGAAAAGATAGATGTTCGCATCATCTGCGCTACAAACGCAAATTTAGAGCTTGCAATGAAAGAGGGCAGGTTTAGAGAGGATCTTTTCTACCGCCTAAATACGATCCCGCTTTTCATCCCCCCACTTCGTGAGCGAAAAGATGAAATTTTACCTATCGCGCAGGATACTTTAGAGAAGTGCTGTAAAGAGTATGGCTTTGAGGCTAAAAATTTCTCAAAAGCGGCAAAAGAGGAACTTTTGAGCTATGACTATCCAGGCAACATAAGAGAGCTCATCTCAGTCGTGCAGCGTGCAGCGATACTAAGTGAGGGTGATGAAATTTTGCTAAAAGATCTATTTTTACAAGCCAGAAGCAAAAAATAGCCATAAATTTAAGTAAAATTACGAAAATTAAAAAAATAAGGAGAGCAGATGAGAAAATTTAACGTAGCTGTCGTTGGTGCTACTGGAGCGGTCGGCGAAGAGCTTTTTAGAGTTATGGAAGAGGTTGATTTCCCAGTTGGAGAGCTTTTGCCGCTTGCTAGTGCAAAAAGTGCTGGTAGTGAGATTGAATTTAATGGCAAATATTACAAGGTAAAAGAGCTAACCGAAAAGGTTTTTAGCGAGCACGAGATAGATATTGCTTTTTTTAGTGCGGGCGGTTCAGTCTCAGAGAAATTTGCCAAATTTGCAGCTGATAGTGGCGCAGTAGTCATCGATAACACCAGCCATTTTAGGATGGATAAAGATATCCCTCTTGTTGTGCCAGAGTGCAATCCAAGCGACATTGCTATGTGGAAAAACCGCGGTATCATCGCAAATCCAAACTGCTCGACTATCCAAATGGTGCAAATTTTAAAACCGTTAAACGACGCTTTTAGTATCAATAGAGTCGATGTTTCTACATACCAAGCAGCAAGCGGTGCTGGCAAAGAGGGCATGGAAGAGCTTGTCGTTCAAATGCAAAAATTCTTTGAGTTTAAACTTGATGAGTGTGAGCCAAAGGTATTTGCACACCGCCTAGCGCTAAACGTGATCCCACACATCGATGTCTTTTTGGACAATGACTACACAAAAGAAGAGATGAAAATGGTCAATGAGACGCAAAAAATTCTTCACAAAGATATAGAAGTTAGCGCTACCTGTGTGCGTGTGCCAGTGCTTAGAAGCCACTCAGAGGCGATCACTATCCACTTTGATAAAGATGTAAGTGCGGATGCAGCAAGAGAAATTTTAAGCAAGGCTCCAAGCGTCGTTGTAGTCGATAATCCAGCAAATAAAGAGTATCCGATGCCTATCATTTCAAGCGATACAAATGAGACTTATGTCGGTAGGATCAGAGTCGATAATTACAGACCTAATGTGCTTCACCTTTGGTGCAGTGCCGATCAGATCCGCGTAGGGGCTGCTACAAATGCTGTCAGGATCGCACAAAAGTGGATCGCGATGCAAGAGTAAATAAAAAGGATTTTTATTGCGTAAGATATTTGAAAAAATTTTGCTTGCAAGCAACAGCTTTACACTTTTTCCAGTAGTTTTTGGACTTTTAGGCGCGATCGTACTTTTTATCATCGCAAGTTACGACGTTGGCAAAGTACTTTTAGAGGTTTATAAATATTTCTTTGCTGCAGATTTTCACGTTGAAAATTTCCACTCAGAAGTCGTTGGCGAGATTGTTGGAGCGATCGATCTATACTTGATGGCGCTTGTTCTTTATATATTTAGCTTCGGAATTTACGAGCTTTTCATCTCAGAGATCACACAGCTGAAGCAGTCAAAGCAGAGCAAGGTGCTTGAAGTTCATTCGCTTGATGAGCTAAAAGACAAGCTTGGCAAAGTGATCGTCATGGTTTTAATCGTAAATTTCTTCCAAAGGGTGCTTCACGCAAACTTTACAACACCGCTTGAGATGGCCTATCTTGCGGCTTCTATCCTAGCACTTTGCCTTGGACTTTACTTCCTTCACAAGGGAGATCACTAAAATTTTAAGCGTTTTTACGCTTAAAATTTCTCCTACATCTTTTCTTTAGCTATTTTTAGGTAATATCCATTTAAAAATTTAAAGGAAATTTAATGATTTTTATAGACGCTTGTCTTAAAAAACCTACCCCTTATACGCCTGTTTGGATGATGCGCCAAGCTGGTAGATATCTGCCAGAGTATATGCGAGTACGCGCGCAAGCAGGGGATTTTTTATCGCTTTGTAAAGACTACAAAAAGGCTAGCGAGGTCACGCTTCAGCCAGTTGAAATTCTAGGCGTTGATGCGGCGATTTTATTTAGCGACATTCTCGTTGTGCCTCTTGAAATGGGCATGGATCTACGTTTTGAAAAGGGCGAGGGACCAGTTTTTAGTGAGCCTTTACGTGATAAAGCCGCACTTGACGCGCTAAGTATCGAAAAATCGACTAAAAATTTAGCATACGTCTATGATACGATAAAGCTCACAAGAGAAAATTTAGCCAAAGACAAGGCTCTCATTGGCTTTTGCGGTGCCCCATGGACGATAGCTACATATATGATAGAAGGTGGTGGCAGTAAAACTTATGCGGTCTGTAAAAAAATGCTCTATCAAAATCCAGAATTTTTACATCAAATTTTAGAAAAAGTGACGCAAGCTCTCATCCTTTACGTCAAAGAGCAGATAAGAGCAGGCGTAAATGCGGTACAAATTTTTGATAGCTGGGCAGCTGCACTTGAAGAGCAGGCTTATTTTGAGTTTGGATTTAGCTATATAAACAAAATAGTTGATAGCGTTAAGGCTGAATTTCCAGAAATTCCAGTCATCGTTTTCCCAAAAGGAATAAGCGGCTATCTGGATAAAATTTCAGGAAAATTTGACGTTTTTGGCGTTGATTGGAGCACGCCGATCGAACTAGCAAAAGAAAAACTTAGCCCAAGATACGTCCTTCAAGGCAATATGGAGCCAACAAGGCTTTATAGCAAAAAGGCGATAGATGAAGGCGTGGATAAAATTTTAAGCACGATGAAAGGTGTGCCTCATATTTTCAATCTTGGGCATGGAATTTTGCCTGATGTGCCAGTTGAGAATGCAAAATATTTTATAAAACAGGTACAGACAAAAAGTGCAAGGTAGCAAGCCTTGCATCGTCTTTGGACCGATAAATTCTCGCCGTTTTGGCATAAGCCTAGGCATCGATCTAAGCCCAAATCAAAAATCATGTAATTTTGACTGCGTTTATTGTGAGCTAAGTGGCGCAAAGCCAGTTGAAGAGATAGAAAATCCTCCAAGCGTTGATGAGATCATAAGCGATTTAAAAGAAGCATTAAAAACTCATCAAAACATCGATGTCATCACACTTACGGCAAATGGCGAACCAACTCTTTACCCACACTTAAAAGAGCTGATAGCAAAAGTAAATGAGCTAAAAGGTAGCACAAAAACACTTATTTTGAGTAATGGCTCAGGCGTGCGTGACCCAAAAATTTGTGAAGCACTACATGGGCTTGATATAGTGAAATTTAGCCTTGATAGCGCGGTGCAAAGCACTTTTAAAAAGATAGACCGCAATAAAAGTGGTATAGAAGTAAATGAACTTATAAAAGCAATGGCTAAATTTCGCAAGGAATTTACTGGCGAGCTTGTGCTTGAAATTTTAGTCGTGGCTGGATTTAACGACAAAAAAAGTGAGTTTGAAGCACTTAATGTGGCGATAAATGAGATAGCTCCGCACCGAGTGGATATTGGCACGATAGATCGTCCACCAGCTTATAATGTAAAGAGTGTAGATGCCAAAAAACTAGAGGAGCTAGCCAAGCAGATAAGTGGTGTACCGGTTAATATAGCTAAAGCTCACAAAATAGAGCAAAAGTATAACTTTAGTGAGGAAGAAATTTTAGAAATGCTAAGGCGTCGTCCGCAAACTATCGCAAATGTTGAAGAAAATTTCTCAGAGCACTCAAAGCAAATTTTAAACAAGCTCTTGCAACAAGATGTGGTTTATCTAGCCGATGTTGCTGGGGTAAAATTTTACAAACTAAGAGCATAAATGAAAAGAATCCTTACAATACAAGATATCTCGTGCGTTGGTAAATGTTCCCTTACCGTTGCACTTCCAATAATTAGCGCTCAAGGCATTGAGGCGTGCATATTGCCTACTGCGCTACTTTCGACTCATACTGGCTTTAAAAATTTCACATTTCGTGATCTGACTGATGAATTTGACGCAATAACACGAGTATGGCACAAAGAAAATATCGCATTTGATGGAATTTATACCGGATTTTTAGGTAGCTTTAGTCAGCTTGAGCTGATAGAGAAAATTTTTAATGAGTTTAATGACTCTACTTCACTAATACTTGTAGATCCTTGCATGGGCGACAATGGCAAGCTCTACCATGGATTTGATGAAAAATTTGTTATGAAAATGCGTGAGCTTTGCACAAAGGCTCACGTCATCACGCCAAATATAACTGAAGCAAGCTTTATGTGCGGGATGCCGTTTTTAGGCAGTGACTATAAGCAAGATTATATTTTAGAGTTGCTTGAAGGCTTAGCTAGCTTTGGAGTTAGAAAGATTGTGCTAAAGGGCATTAGATACAAGCAAAATGAATGTGGCATCATAGCTTACGACACAAAGACAAAAGAGAAGGTAGAGTATTTTCACGAATTTTTGCCATTTCACACGAGTGGAACTGGAGATATATTTGCTTCTGTGCTTTTTGGCTCGCTAGTAAATGGCGAAAGCATGCAAAATGCCATCAAAAAGGCAGCAAACTTTGTGCTTAGCAGCATTAAAATCACGCTAAAAGATAAGAGCCGCACATGGTATGGTGTGCAGTTTGAAAAGATACTTGGCACTCTTTCAAAATAGGCTGGCAAACTACTTATTTAAAATTTTTAATAACACAACGATATGGCAAAGATTTATATCTTTGCTAGCTGTTAGAAGTGCTATATCGCCATGCTCTTTTTCTAGTTTTTTTAGCATTTTAAAGCAAGATCGCGCTGTTTCATTATCAAGCTCAAGCTCAAATTTCTCACAAAACTCATCAAACCTAGCTTCTCTATCTTCATGAAACCACTCTCTTAAAGTAGTGCTTGGCGTGATATCTTTTAACCAAAGGAAATTTGAAAATATCTCTTTTCTTATGCCTCTTGGATAGAGTCTATCAACAAAAGCCGCCTTCATATCCAAACTATCATCTTTGATAAAATCATAAATTCTATAAGCTTTAAACATGTTGTGATTGTAATCCTATAATGTTTATAAATAAAAAAATATTCTTAGTTATCTTATATTTTTTATACTTGTTTAAATTTTAAGGTTTGTAAAATTAAAGCTCAAATTTTTGATTGCGGCGATAAGAATTAAACTAGGGCTAGCAAATAGTCCTAAAAAGAATAAATTTAAATTAAAGCTCGTTTCGATAAAATCCCAACATAAAAATCACCAAAAAGGTTATCATTATGAGAGGCTATAAAATTTTCTCAGGAACGGCTAATATTGAGCTTTCAAAGAAAATTTCGCAATATCTTTCACTTCCTCTTAGCGAGGCAAGTATAAAAAGATTTAGCGATGGAGAGATTAGTGTGCAAATCGGCGAGAGCGTGCGCGGAAAAGATGTTTTTGTCATTCAGCCAACATGTGCACCAACAAATACAAATTTAATGGAGCTACTTATCTTAACTGACGCTTTAAGACGTAGTAGTGCAAGCTCTATAACAGCGATCGTGCCTTACTTTGGCTATGCTAGACAAGATAGAAAAGCAGCTCCTAGAGTGCCAATCACTGCAAAACTAGTGGCAAACATGATGCAAACAGCAGGTATCGATAGAGTCGTCACTATGGATCTTCACGCAGGACAAATTCAAGGATTTTTTGATATTCCGGTTGATAACCTTTATGGAAGTATCATTTTTAATGACTACGTAAGAGCTAAAAATTTACCAAATCCAATCGTTGCAAGTCCTGATGTAGGCGGCGTGGCTCGTGCTAGAGCCTTGGCTAAAAATCTAAATCTTGATATGGTTATCGTAGATAAGCGCCGCGAAAAAGCAAATGAAAGCGAAGTAATGAATATAATCGGCGACGTAAACGGCAAAGACGTGATCTTGGTTGATGATATGATCGATACGGCTGGCACGATCGTAAAAGCAGCTGAAATTTTTAAAGAGCGTGGCGCAACTAGCGTTATGGCGTTTTGCACGCATCCAGTCCTTAGCGGACCGGCTTACGATAGGCTAAGACTGGGCTTTTTGGATGAGTTAGTGGTAACAGATACAATCCCTCTAGCTGAGGAGCTTCCTTGTATAAAAGTGCTAAGTGCGGCTTCTTTATTTGGCGAAGTGATACGCCGTGTATATCACAATGAAAGCGTAAATAGCTTATTTTAATTAATCTTGGCTTTTGTTTTGAGTGTTTCAGGCAAAAGCCAAATCTTTCAATATTTATTAGAATTTAATTTTGATAAATCAAAATTTATAGCAAAAAGATAGCCTCTATTTATAGCTGGAATTTTTAAAATTCTAGCCTTCTCTTTAAAAATTTTTGGCATTATGGCTTTGCAAAATGGAGTTACTAAAAGGTAAGTGTCTGCGTATCCGACAGCGATCTTGCCACTTAGCACCACGCTTGTTTGCTTTGCTAAATTTGTGCTTAGCTCATCTTTTTGAGCTTTGCTTAGAAGCACGTTTAACTCTTTTGCTGCCATATCAACGCCTCGTATCACATTACTATCATTTTTTATGATAAAAATTTCATCGCTTATTTTTGTGATACTTGGCATTAAAATTTGTCTATCAGCTTCTAAAAACTCAAAGCTCTTTTGCACGCCACTAAAATATCTATCCAAAAATGGCTCACTAAAATTTAGCCTCATGAAGCTTCTTTTAAACTCGCCTTTTAAATTTGTATCATCGATAAAATAGCGTAAATTTCTCTCATCAAGATAGTTTTGAAGCTCTTTTTTGCGTAAATTTAAAAGCGGCCTAACTAGCCAAAAGTGCTTTCTCTTTTTAAGCTCGCTCATACCAAAGAGCTCTTTTAGCCCAGCACCCTTACTAAGCTGCATCAAAAACCACTCAAATTTATCGTCAAACTGATGCGCTAGGATCAAATTTTCGTAGCCAAATTTTTGACAAATTTCGCTAAAAAACTCATATCTTGCATCACGTGCGAGTTTTTCAAAATTTGACTTATCTAAAAAAACGCTTTTTGTATAAATTTTTTTACCAAATTTATCCGCGAGTTCTTTTGCGCTTTTTATCTCGCTTTTACTTTGCTCTCGAACATTGTAATCAACCATTGCTAGATCAAATTTGATCCCAGCCTCTTCTAAAATGTAAAAAAGTGCGGTGCTGTCTATGCCGTGCGAGAATGCAAGCAGGTTTGCACCTGAGCTTAGCTTTTCTCGTACATTTTGGCTTATCATTTTGCTTTTTTGATGATTTTAGCGATCAGCTTTTGATCGACCACGTCAGTGACCTCGCAGAGGTAGAGCGAGCCGATCTCAAGCTCTTTTACATCGCTCTCGTTTATTAAAATTTCGCCGTCTATATCTTTATCCCAGATGTCTTTTTTGGCTGCGTAAAACATCTCGCCCTCGCTGCTTTCGCCCTCAAGAGAAGCATAAATTTGCTTGCCAATCTCTTTTTGCAAGCTCTCATTTATCAATTTTTTAGTGATCTTTTCTATCTTATTTAGTCTTTTTGAAATGATTTTGGCTGGGATTTGCTCCATTTCAAAAGAGGCAGTATCTTCCTCTTTTGAGTAGGCAAAGGCTGAAATTCTATCAAATTTAAACTCTTCTAAAAATTTGCAAAGCTCCTCAAAATCCTCCTCGCTCTCACCAGGGTGTCCCACGATGACACCAGTTCGTAAGAATGAATTCTCGGCATTTCTCATTAAATTTAAAAGCTCTTTAATCTTTTTAGCGCCACTTCCACGCTTCATTATCTTTAGCATGTCTTCGCTGATGTGTTGGATCGGCATGTCAAAGTAGTTGTGAAAGACAGGCGAGGCGATGATGCGCTCAATTAGCTCCTTACTAGTCGTGCTTGGATAGAGATAAAGTATCCTGGCACTCCTTACGCCCTTTATCTTTTCTATCTCGTCTATTAAATTTATAAGCCCGTCGCTAACGCCTTGATCGCGCATATATGAGCTTGAGTCTTGAGATAAAAAGCTAAAGTCGTAGTAGCCTTTTTTGACCAGATTTTTAACCTCATTTACGATGTTTTCAAGCGAGCGCGATTTTAGTTTTCCTTTAAAAGTTGGAATGGCACAAAAACTACATTTTTGGTTACAGCCCTCTGAAATTTTGATGTAGGCGTGGTAGTTTGAGCCAGTTATCACACGCTCTTCATTTGCTTGCAGATAAGTTTGCGGGCTAAATAAATTTTGCTTTTTTAAGATGATCTCATCGATCTTGTCATAGTCGGCCACACCGGTAAATAAATCAACTTCAGGCAGCTCTTTCATAAGCTCATCTTTGTAGCGTTGCATAAGACAGCCAGTCACAACGAGTAATGAGCCATTTTTACGAGCTTCGTGCATCTCAAGTATAGTTTGTATGCTCTCTTCTTTGGCAGATTTTATAAAGCCACAGGTATTTACGATGATGACGTCGGCATCGCTGATATCGCCAGTTATATCGTAGTTTTGCAAGCGTCCTAGCATTATTTCTGAATCAACTAAATTTTTATTACAACCAAGTGAAATTAAGTGAAGTTTTGGCATTTTTAGATCCAGATGTTGTCTATTAGTCTAGTTTTGCCGACATAAGCCGCTACTAAAATAATGGTATTTTCTTTTTCTATTTTTGAAATCTCGTTTAAATTTCTATCTGTAATAGCGACATAATCAACCTTTAACGGCTCTAGCACCTCAAGCATCTTTGTTTTGATCTCACTTGCGTCTTCCTCGCCATTTTGGATCAAATTTTGTGCTTTATTTAGCGATCTTGAAAGCCTTAGAGCATTACATTTATCTTCGTCGCAGATATAGACGTTTCTACTTGAAAGTGCAAGTCCATCTGGCTCTCTAACGATATCACAAGCCACTAGGCTGGCATTTATAAAAAATGTCTTTATCATGTTTTGTACTATGATTAGTTGTTGTGTGTCTTTTTTGCCCATGTAAACGCTATTTGCACGAGTTAGGCGAAATAGCTTGTTTAGTACCCTTAAGACGCCATCAAAGTGTCCAGGTCTAGTTTTGCCTTCTAAGATGGCTGAAAATTTCTTTGGAGCGACGATTAGAGGTTCATCTTCAAAGTAAAGCTCACTAGCATCTGGAATAAAAATAGCACTAACGCCATTTTGCTCACAAATTTTAATGTCATTTTGCTCGTTTCTTGGGTATTTATCTAGATCTTCGCCTGGTAAAAATTGTGTTGGATTTACAAAAGTTGAGACGATGCTTATCTCATTTTCGCTCACGCATTTTTTTATAAGGCTAACGTGTCCGTTATGAAGTGCGCCCATTGTTGGGACAAAACCGATCTTGCCGCTTGCATTTGAGACAAATTCCTCAAGTTCTTTTATAGTTCTTATGATTTGCATATTTGACTCTTTTTATTTGAAATTTTAACTTGGCATTGTAACAAAAAAGGATTAAAAGGGCGTAAATTTAAAAATGTAAGCAACTTTTGGCTAAAATCGGCAAAAATTTATGGAGAATAACTTGGATAATTACGAATACAACGAGCTTTTAAAGAAGCTACAAACAAAAGTTGAAAATATAGGCTCTATTGTAAAGCCTGATGAGATCAAGGCTAGACTTAAAGAGATAGAGGCCACTGAGCAAGACCCTGATTTTTGGCAGGATATCGCTAAGGCTGGTGCTCTAAATAAGGAAAAAACTAAGATTTCAAATATGCTTGCAAAATTTAATGACGCTAATCAGGCGGTAAGTGATGCAAAAGAGCTTTTTGAGCTAGCAAATTCCGAAAATGACGAAGAGACTATAAATTCTCTTTTTGAAGATGCTAAAAATTTAGATGAAAAGATAGTAAATCTTGAAATTTCTATGCTTTTAAGCGGCGAAGATGACGGCAAAAATGCGATCGTATCGATCCATCCTGGAGCTGGTGGCACTGAGAGTAACGACTGGGCTAGCATACTTTATAGGATGTATCTTAGATTTTGTGAGCGCGAGGGCTTTAAGGTCGAGACTCTTGACTTTCAAGAAGGTGATGAAGCCGGACTAAAGGATGTGAGTTTTATCGTAAAAGGTGAAAATGCTTATGGTTACTTCAAAGCAGAAAATGGCATCCACAGACTAGTTCGCACAAGCCCATTTGATAGTGCAGGGCGCCGACATACTAGCTTTTCAAGTGTTATGGTGAGCCCTGAGATAGATGATGACATAGAGATCGAGATCGAAGAAAAAGACTTAAAGATAGATACTTATAGAGCAAGCGGTGCAGGCGGTCAGCATGTAAATAAAACAGAATCAGCCATTCGTATCACACATTTACCAACTGGTATCGTCGTACAGTGTCAAAACGATCGTAGTCAACATAAAAACAGAGCCACAGCGATGAAAATGCTAAAATCACGCCTTTACGAGCTTGAGCTAATGAAACAGCAAGAAGCTAGCAATAGCGTAGAAAAAAGCGAGATCGGCTGGGGGCACCAGATAAGATCATATGTGCTTTTCCCATATCAGCAAGTAAAAGACAACCGCAGTGGCGAGGCATACTCACAAACTGATGCGATACTTGATGGCGACATCAAAAAGATGATAGAGGGTGTTTTGATCGCTCAAAAGGCTGACGCGTAATAAGTTTACAAAAAGAGATGGAAACTAAAATTTCATCTCTTTTAGCTTTGTGCAAGCTTCTTCTTTGCCTTTAAAGCAAGCTTCATCAAGATAAATTCTCGCTTTTTTATAGTCATTTTTGCCTAGATAGATAAGCCCCAGATCGTAGCTAGCCTCGCTTGAGCCAAGGCTTGTAGCTTTTTCATAAAAATATATCGCTTTTTCTAAATTTTTGTTTACACCAAGGCCGTACTCGTAGATATATCCGGCACTTCTTAGTCCGTCTATGTTGCCATATCTGCCAGCTGTTTCAAACCAAAAGAGTGCTCTTAAGATATCTTTGCTAAAGCCTTTGCCGTCACGAAAACAAATTCCAGTTTGCTGCATGGCTAGGACGTTGCCATCTTTTGCGTAGTTGTAAAATCTCTTACAAGCCTTTGGATAGTTGCCTTCATTGTATAGATAGATGGCGTCTGCTATTTGCTCGACCTCTGGATCAAGTGGTGGCTCACTAAGGCCAAAATTTTGTGAAATTTGATCTAACGAACATCCCCAAAATAGTAAAACACTAAACACAAAAATGATAAATTTTTTCATATTTGTCCTTGAAAATTTAGGCGATTTTATCCAATTTTATCTTATAATGCCCGCAAATTTTAAGCAAAAGGAACGATATGGATCATAATGCACTTTTAATCCAGCTTGGCTATAACGTCAATGAAACGACCACTGCTCAAATGTGTAGAATTTTAAACAATACTGATGGTCTTTTGCCAAAGAGCATAATTGAACTAAACGATCATTTAAAGCCGCATCTTTGTTTTGTGGCGATGAGTGGAAGTGAAGATAGACTAAAGATAAAAAATGTAGCTACCATTAATGAAATAAAAGAGCGAGTTGATGAGATTATAAAAAACTGGGCTAATAAATATAAAATGGAGCTAAAAAAGATAAATGAAACAACTTATTATTTAATGGGAAAGATAAGGGACTGAAAATGAAATATGATATTGTAATTATTGGTTTTGGAAAAGCTGGCAAAACGCTAGCGGTTAAAGCTGCCGCACTTGGCAAAAAAGTGGCTCTTGTAGAGAGATCGCCAAAGATGTATGGAGGCACTTGTATAAATGTTGGCTGCATACCAACCAAACGTCTAATAACAGCCGCTAAAGAGGCAAAATTTGTAAATAATAGCGTTGAAAGCGAATATTACACGCTTAGTGTGGAAAATAAAAATAAACTAATCTCAGCTTTGAATGCTAAAAACTACGCAATGCTAAATGATAAAGAAAATATCGATGTGATCGATGGTGTTGGCTCATTTGCTAGTGAAAATAGTGTCCTTGTAACAACGCCAAGCGGCGAGAAAAAGATAATAGAGGGCGATTTTATTATCATAAATAGCGGTTCAAAAGAGGCAGATGCTCCTTTTGAGGTTGTAAGCTCAAATGTATTTTCAAGTCAAACCCTACTTGATCTAAAAAATTTACCAAAGCATTTTGTCATTATCGGTAGTGGTTTTATCGGTATAGAGTTTGCATCAATGTTTGCAAATTTTGGCTCAAAAGTAACTATCATAGGACGTTCAAAACTACTTAAAAACGAAGATGATGATATAGCTAATAGCGTAAAAGAAGCTCTTAGAGTCCAAGGCGTTGAAATTTTAGAGGGTTGCGAGATAGAGTGCATTAAAGAAAATGTATTAAGTTTCAAGCAAAATGGCGAGCAAAGATGCCTTAGGGCTGATGCATTTTTGATCGCGCTTGGCAGAGTGGCAAATGTGGATGATTTAAATTTAAAAGCTGCTGGAGTTGAGCTAAATGAAAAAGGCTTTATAAAGACAAATGAAAACCTTCAAACAAATGTGCCAAACATCTATGCGGTAGGCGACGTGCGCGGCGGAGAGCTTTTTACTTACACTAGTTTAGATGATTTTAGGATAGTTTATTCACAAATTTTTGGTGATAAAAAGAGAAATACTAAAAATAGAAGCATTCACGCAAATGTGCTATTTACCGACACTCCGCTAGCAAGAGTTGGAATGAGCGCCAAAGAAGCAAGTAAATTCGGGCTAAATTTTAAAGAGCTAAAGCTTAGCATGGCAACAGTACCAGGCGCAAAAGTATTAAATCACGATGTAGGCATGCTAAAAGCTATCGTTGATGCGCAAAGTGGCGAAATTTTAGGTGCTAGCTTTCACTGTATCTATGCAAATGAGCTGATAAATGAAATCGCAATTGCTATGAATTTAAAAGCAAACGCAAATTTCTTTAAAAATCAAATTTTTACTCATCCAAGCATCAGTGAAGCACTAAATGACTTATTTGGACAATTTTAAAAGGAAAAGAATGAAAAAATATTTATTGCTTTTATCGGCTTTATTTTTCACTGGCTGCTTAAACGTGATTGGTGTAGGACAAAAACAAGATGATTCGTGGCAGCAACCAAAGGATGAAAAAATAGTGCAAAATAAAGAGCAAATTTCAAGAAATGCGATCGAAATTTTAATACCAAAATGCGAAGAAGGCGATGCGGAAGCTTGCAACGATTTGGGTGTAAATTACGAGCTTTTAAAAGAATATGAAAATGCTTTAACAAATTATCAAAAAGCTTGCGATGCTAAAGTACAAGTTGGTTGTGCAAATTTGGGCACTCTTTATGAGCTTGGACTCGGAGTTAAAAAAAATCCAAAAAAAGCAATTTCAATTTATAAAGAAAGTTGCAATGGCGGAGGTATGCAAGCTTGCTATCACTTAGGCAATGCTTACAGAAAAGGCGAAATCGTTAAGAGAGATTATTACTTAGCAATGCAAGCTTATACAAATGCATGCAATGCTGGCGATTTGCCAAGTTGTGCCAATATCGGAGCGATGTATGAGCTTGGTCTTGGTGTCAATAAAGACGAAAAAAGGGCTTATGGAATTTATAAAGTTGCTTGCTTTCGTGGGCTAAGCAAGGCATGCCCGCAGATGAAAAGACTAGGCACAAAGCTAGGAATGTAAGTGAAAAAGGTCTTAAATTTTAGTCTTGTTTTGGCCATGGGTTTTATGCTTAGTGGTTGCTGGTCTTGGCAAAAGATGGTGAGCTTTGGTTTTTGGCAAAGTGATGAAGAGGCGAGGGCAGAGCGTCTTGAGCTTGAAAAAGAGAAAATGGTGCAAAACTGCGAGAGTGGAAATAATATTGACTGCAACAATTTAGCCGTAAATTTTAGCAACGAAAAAGACTTTGTAAAGGCAAAAGGCTACTACGAAAAAGCTTGCAATGCTGGGCTTGCTACGGCTTGCTCAAATTTGGGTCAAATCTATGAGCAAGGGCTTGTTGATGAACAAAAAGATATGGAAAAGGCTCTAAAACTTTATAAACTAGCTTGTGATAGCGGCGATGGCGTTGGCTGCTATCACGAGGCTATGGGGCTAAAATCTTACATTGAAAATGAAAATTTAAAAACCCACAAGATAGATAAGAGCAAAGCCGAGGCTAGGGTATTAAGGCTTTTGGCAAAGAGTTGCGAGCTTGAGTATGCTCAGTCGTGCTTTTTGCTTGCAAAGCTAAGCGGCAATGAAGCAAAGGCAGACGCACTTTACAAAAGAGCCTGCCAACTTGGTAAGTGTGTGGATAGAAAGTAAGGGATTAATTTGCTTTTAACTCATATGTCTTTATATTTGTATTTTTACCACTTGTATTTTTTGTATATTTTTTTTCTAAATAAAAAGAGACTAAGTAATCTTGCAAAAGCTTTTTTGGCAAGTGCTAGTTTATTTTTTTTATGCTTATTAGAGTGTTTATTATCTACCGATTTTACTAGGAAGCATTATCTTTAACTTCTTTATTTCAAAATTTCTAGCAAAACATCAAAGTAAAGCAATTTTAGTTTTTTGTAGTTTGCAACCTCACTTTGCTTGGGTATTTTAAATATGCTGATTTTTTAATTTCAAATTTAAACGCTATAGCAAATACAAATTTGGGTCTACTTCATATCGCTTTGCCGCTTGCACTTAGTTTTGTCACATTTCAGCAAATAGCATATTTAGTCGATAGTTGCAATAAGCAAACAAAAGAGAATAGTTTTTTAAACTACTACCTTTTTATAACATTTTTTCCACAGCTTATTGCTGGTCCGATAGTGCATTACAAAGAAATGATGCCTCAGTTTGCGAATAAATTTAATCTTATAAAAAACTATAAATTTATAGCTCTTGGGCTTTTTATTTTTAGCATAGGGCTATTTAAGAAGAGTGTGGTTGCTGATACTTTTTCGATTTTTGCAAATGCTGGATTTGATGTGGAAGGAAATTTGACTTTTCTGCAAGCATGGGCGACGTCACTTTCGTATACCTTTCAACTTTATTTTGATTTTGGTGGTTATTGTGATATGGCGATAGGTCTCGCGCTGCTTTTTAACATAAGGCTTCCCATAAATTTTAACTCCCCGTATAAGGCTTTAAATTTTCAGAATTTTTGGCATAGGTAGCACATTACACTATCACGTTTTTTAAGAGACTACATATATATCCCACTTGGAGGAAATAGGGGTGGGCAGAGCCGTACCTATCTAAATTTGTTTTTGGTATTTTTGATAGGCGGTCTTTGGCATGGGGCTGCTTGGACATTTGTTGTTTGGGGTGCTTTACATGGTGTTGCTATTGTTATTCACAGATGTTGGCAAAAGTTAAATTTTAAATTAAATAAAATTATTGCTTGGATCATCACCTTTAACTTTGTAAATTTTACATGGATATTTTTTAGGGCAAAAAGCTTTGAAGATGCCATGAAAGTGATCCGAGGGATGTTTTTTGGTGAGCTTAAAATAGACGTTAACTATCTTGAGATATTTTTTATCGTTTTGGCTTTTTTGGTTATTTTGCTTTTTTAAAAACTCTATGCAAATGGCATTTGATAAGAAATTTAAATTTACTATCTGGCAAATTTTTGCAACATCTTTCTTTTTTGTTTATATCAATCTTAGTAATTAGGCTTAATAATGCGAGTGAATTTTTATACTTTAGATTTTAAAAAAAATATTTCTATGCCTGTCTTTGGTAGTATTTGCTATGGTTGGGCTTGATGTTGTACTTTATGTTTTTGTAGAAAGTAGAACAAGTAAGAAAAATTTCGTTGATAATAAAATTTCAAAAGCGGAGCACTTTAAGCTAAATAGCGAAAAGCAAAAGGATATCGTTTTTGTTGGAAGCAGTAGGACGTTTAATCATATTTTAACAAACATTTTTAAAGAAAATAATATTGGTATTTATAATTTTGGCGTTTCTGGAAATTTTATAGGTGACTATCCTTTTATTGTAAATGCTATTAAAAAAGTTGGTACAAAAGAGATTGTTATTAGTATAAGAGTTAGCGATCTTTTTAAAGATTATATTGAGAGAGATGTCAAAATTTATACCACTGATGAACTAATGGCAAATTTGGCACAAATAAGATAACGTTTTTAAAAACACTGCCAGATTATTTAGCAGGTTTGCATTTGTTTTTAAGATACTCTGAAGCTATCTATAATAGAGTAATTATGACTTATGGTAAATTTACACCAAAGACTGCAACCAATGTAAATAATTTTAGTGTAGAAAATTTCTTTAATATTGAAGCAAATAGTGATTGCGAGCTAATTAACACAAGTGAAGTAAATTCAAATTTTACAAAAGACAAAAAGATTATTGTTGCAAAATGTAGCAATGGTGATAATATACTTTTTGCAAATACAATACCGAGAGAGAATTATGGCAAGGTTATTGAATTAAAAGAGCTGAATTTAAACACATTAAAATACATGCAAAATTATATAATAGATCCACTGGTTAAAAACGGCATGAAAGTAATTATTTTACTTGAACCAATGTTTGATGGAATGAGACTTCAATATAGTATAAATGAAATAATATCAGCCATCAAAAATGCCAAAATTGTTGATCTTACAAATTTAAAATTTGGCGATGAAGAATTATCTGATTGGGAACATTTAAACTATCTTGGCAGAAAAAGATATAGTGAGTTTTTGGTTGAACTTTATCTTAACGGTGGACTTTAATTTCTTACTTCAACCCAAAGACTTTTATATTAAAAGTAGTATGGATTTTATCCTTTTCGCCTTTCATGACGATAGGAAATTCGGTCTTTACGATACTGTCATAGCTGCTAAGCGCATCTAAAAAGTCATAAAATTTTTGTGGTGTCCTTAGAGAGCTAGTTACATTTAGGCGAAATCTAAAAAATTTCTCACTAGCGTTATTATCACTTTCTTCTATTTTACTAAGGCTCACTTCACTGAAAAATTTGGAGGCAAATTCTATAAATTTATCTTTATCAAATTTATTCTCAAAAGCTGAAATGATAGCTCCATCTTTTTGTTTAGTTGCTTCAAGGTTTTTAAATTTGGCTTCAAATTCATTTTTTACTTTTGTATAAGATGAGGTCTGTGAATAATTTTGTCTAGTTAAGCTTTTAAATTCTTTTATATTTGGCACGATAAAACCAAATATCATAATGAAGCAAACTACAATAAAAGCAAATATAAAAAGTAAAAGCTTAACAGGATCTATTTTTTCTAAGCTCGTATCTTTTTTACTCATTATATCCCTCAGAATTATCAATTTTATTTGTACTTATAAAGCCATACCAGCCGTTTTTACTTTGATAAAAGCTAGTATTAGAAGTCGTAAAAATAGATCTTAAAGGTGAAGCTAGAAGCTGATTAAATACATCTTTTGTCGGCGTTATACCACGAATGATGAGTGAGTTTTTATCCATAAAAACCTCTTCAAGCGTTATACTGTCAGGCACTAGATCAAAAAGATTGTGCAAGCTTTGCTTGAGAATAGAATTTGATGTGAAGATATCATTTGCAGATTCTATTTGTACGGCGAGTTTAGCTGAAATTTCATCTGTTGTGACTATTTTTTGACTAAGTTCTTTTTGCTCATTTGATAAAAAATTTATATTTTTTTCAATTGAATAATTTTTATAGAGTATAAAGAAATTTGTTGCCAAAAGAGCTACAAACACAAAACTTATAAGACTTAGCCAAATTTTACTAAAGATAGATATAAGTGGTCTTGGTTCTGGAGCAATAAAGCTAAATCTCATAATACTATCTCTTCTTGCATGATTTCATTCATAATATGATTTGTATTCACTGGATACACAGAAGTCTCCACTAGAAGCTCAGATTGCAGATATTGTAAAAAAGTTGCACTTGTTTTTGTGTTTTCAAAAACAATTATTTGTTCAATAAAATCACCGCCGTAGAGAGGATTTTCGTAAAATTCTTTTACAGCCTTTACGATGTAATCAAACATCTTCATGTCATACCCAAAAATAGCAACCGATTTTTCTACATTTGTAGAAGCCGGCATGTTTAGTTCATAATTTAGGTCTTCAAATTCTTTTGGTTTATCATCACTTAAAAAATCGTCTAAACTTTTAAAATCATCAAGTGATGTTGCGTCATTTTCTTCTTTAATGATTAAGTTGTCAATATCTGTTATATCTTCTTCTTTTAGGCTTTCAGCTTCCTGGTTGGTTTCTTCAACGCCAGACATATTTAAAAAAGTGGATAATTTCATTTGTTTATCTTTAAATATCGCAAGCGTAAACGAATGTGCATGGATATAAAGATAAAGTGTAGTTTTTGGAGAAATTCCGCGTTTTAAAAGCTCGTGAAAGAGTAGAGAGATAGGTGAGTAGATGAGATCTACACTATCTTGTCCAAATAAATTTTTATATTTTTTTATAGCATTTAAATTTGCATAAATACTCCAGCTATCCTGCATGATAAGGCTTGTAAGATTTTTAGTATTTATATTAAATTTTTTGTATTCGTCAAAGCTAACACTAGGAAGTGCGCCTTGCGAGTCGTCGTTAAAAAAAACTGAGACATATACGCCAAAATATGCTTTTTCTTGCTCTTCTATGTATTTTATGATTTTTTCATCGATATTATCGATATTTATATCTGTAAATTTAGCATTTATGGTTTTTAAAAGTTTGCCATTTCTAAAGACTTGACCGAAGAATATGCACTCATTGCCCTCCAACACGACGCTTAAAAAAAGGTTAGAAAAAAGCTTTTTGACGCTAAAAGACATAAATCTCCTAAATTTAGTGCATAATTTTCGTTATGGTAGCTAAAAAGGGATTAAATAAGTTTAAAACAGCTCGTTTTTAAGCTTAACGAAAATCTCTTTTGTATTTAAAGCTTCATTTTTTAGCTCATTATCAAGTAGGGCCGAGTTTTTAAGGTCGTCAAAATCCTCTATCATCACATCACACATCATCTTAATGCGCTCACTATCAGCCTTGCTTACGCTACTTTGACTCATTTTTTTGATACGCTCAAGATACTCTTTGCCATTTTTTATGTATGAGCTAAATTTGATAGCAGCCTTACTTTGGTTTAGCACAGTATTTGCCATTTTGTTATAAATATCTATATCAAGTGCTTTTTGGCTTAAATTTAAGGCCTTTTCGTATTCTTTGTTTTCGTATAAAAATTTCGCTTCAAGGGCGAGCTTGTAGGAGTTGTCGCTATAAAAAAATAGTCCGAATAAAACAATTAGAAAGATGGCTATAAAAATAGATAGTTTATTTTTCATAAATTTCGTCCAAAATTTCTCTTATCTCATCGCTTATTTGCGGATTTTTATGAGCATATTTTTTCCACCAAATTTTTAAATTTGACCTAAAGTCCTCTTTGTTTTGTAGCACACTCTTGCCACCGTCATTTTGTGATGCTTGCCAAAGCTCGTTTTGTATCTTTTCTTTTGCCTCTTTTTGCTCTAAATTTGCCACGCTAAAAGGGGCTGAGAGGCTAAAATTTATAGTTGAAAATGGCTTTGGAAGTATCATCTTATCCCAGCTTTTAAACTCCCAAAATGAGTTTGCTTCGAAATTTAGAGCATAAATTTCGCAAGATGACTTTTGCGCGATCACCGTAGCTCCGTCTGCTACGCTGTGTCTTGGTCCGCGTGGGCCATCTGGTGTGATGATGACATCATGGCCTTGTTTTATCTCTCTTAGGGCTTCTATGAGTGCCCTTGCACCGCCTTTTGAGCTGCTGCCTCTAATGGTGCCGATGCCAAAAAATTTGATTATTCTGGTGATGAACTCGCCATCTTTGTGGTCGCTTATTATCACCTTGCCTTGTTTTCTGTTTTGACTGCTCCACCAGCGTCTGTAAGCAAAGCTCATAAAGCTAAGTCTGCCATGCCAAAAGACGACGACGCAGCCATTTTGTGGTAAGAAATTTGGAGTGTAGCTCTTTTTGCAGGTTAGAAAAATGAGCCACATCAAAATGTAGATGAAAAAGACGCCAACACTCATGGCGAGCTTTTCAAGGGCGTTTTTAAATTTGCAGCTCGCCATACAAAACCATTCGTTTTGGGTTTGTGATCTTGATTTTTTGTGTAGTGCCAAGAAGTTCTTCGCTGCCATCAACTTGAACTAAAAAGTTGTTAAAGCTTCGCCCAGCAACGCCGCCGTTTGCTCTTAGCTCTTCAAAATATACATCAAAAATTTTATCTTTTTGTGCCGCCACGATCTCGTCTAAAATTTCATTGTGGCGATTTTGTAGGCGAGTAAGCCTTGCTGAAGCGGTTTTATCATCTATTTGATTTGTGAAAGTAGCTGCCTTTGTAAGCGGACGAGGCGAATACTTAAAGCTAAAAATTTGCTCAAATCTAACTTGCTCAAGCACGTCCATCGTATCTTCAAATTCGCTTTCACTCTCGCCTGGAAATGCGACGATGATATCAGTTGAGATGCTCACATCTGGGCACATTTTTCTAAGTCTTAGCGCGCGGTCTAAAAACCACTCTTTTGTGTATCCGCGCTTCATCTCGCGCAAAACTTTGGTGTTTCCGCTTTGAAGTGGCATGTGCATAGATTTGCAAATTTTTGGGTTATTTGTGAAAATTTCAAGAAATTTATCATCCATATGAAGTGGGTGCGGGCTTGTAAATCTTATCCTCTCAACGCCCTCTATCTCGCTTATCTTTACTAAAAGGTCGCTAAAATCGATATTTTCTTGCATGCCTGAAAATCTTTTACCGTAGTTATTGACATTTTGCCCTAGTAAAAATATCTCTTTTGCACCGCTTTTTGCGGCCTTTTCTACCTCTTTTAAGATGAGGCTTGAAGGGATAGAAATTTCATCGCCCCTGGTGTGTGGGACGATGCAGTAGGTGCACTTTTTATCGCAGCCGATCGATATGTTGATGTGGCTTTTATATGGCGAGCCTCTAAATTCGCCAAATGCGTATTCGCTCTCGTCGTGATTGATGTCGGTTGAGATAAATTTAGGCGTATTTACCGCCTTTGTGATCTTGCTAACATTTCTTGCGCCAAGGACAAAATCAACATAAGGCGCGCGCTTGAAAATTTCACTACCCAAATGGCTAGCAGTGCAGCCGCAAACGCCTATCTTTGCACCTCTTTTTTTGGCTTTTTCAAAGGCTCCGACTTCGCTAAAGAGCTTATGAACTGGCTTTTCACGAACCGAGCAGGTATTTATAAGGATTAAATCAGCTTCTTCGATGTTTTGTGTTAAGGAGTAGTCTTCTTTTTGTGAGAGCTCGGCTATGATATGCTCGCTGTCACGAACATTCATAGCACAGCCTAGAGTTTGGATAAAGAGTTTTTTACTCATTAAAGTATATGCACTTCATACATGTAGTCGCTATCATCAAGTCCGTATTTTACGGTTCTGTGATAAACGCTTAGCCCTTTTTCTTCAAAATGCTCGACTAAGGCGATTAGTTGTTTGTGTGTGTTTTCTTTATCAAAATAGAAAATTTTCTGACCCTCTTTTTCGACAGCTGCCTCTATTTTTTCTAGTGAAATCGTTTTTGGTTTTGCGTCTAATTCGGCTCTTGCAAGTTTTAGCTCCATTTTTAATCCTTTCAAAATCTTAAATTTTAATCGGTCAATATATCCAAAACATCATAAAAAAAGGATTAAATAAAAGTTAATAATAAGCTTAAAGTTATTAAAAGTATGGCTTATGTATAATTTCAAAACTTCACGAAAAATCCCCGAAATTTATCGTTACAATGGAGAAAAAATGGAAAGAATTTCAGATATCATCGAGTCAATTGCAAATGAGAAAAATTTAGAGATAGAAGATGTAAAAGAGCGCGTTATAAGAGCTTTGATAAACACTGCAAAAAGAGTTTATGGCGAAAATTATGAGTATGATGTGAGTATCGATGCTAATAAAAATTTAAAGCTTTATCAAAAAATTTCAATCGTAGCAAACGACGATGAGAGGCTTGAAGAGGATAATGAGCACTTTTTAAGCTTAAAAGAGGCTAAAAAGATAGACAGTGGCGTAGAGATCGGAGATGAGCTCACTTACGAGCTAAGCCTTGATAACCTTGGCAGAACCGCAGCTCAAACGCTTCATAAGGAGCTTGAGTATCACATTCAGCGCCTAGTAGAAGAGAAAATTTTACAAAAATATAATGAAATGAGCGGTCACATGGTCTTTGGACCAGTTGTTAGAGTCGATAATGACGAAAACACTTTTATCGAGATAGACGAGCTTCGTGCTATATTGCCACGTAAAAACCGCATAAAAGGCGAGAAATTTAAAGTGGGCGACGTGGTAAAAGCAGTCATTAGAAAAGTTTTTACAGATAAAAATTTAGGTATAAAGGTCGAGCTTTCAAGGACTTCACCTAAATTTCTTGAAGCGCTGCTAACTTCAGAGGTGCCTGAGATAAAAGATGGCGGTATTATCATCCAAGGAAGTGCGAGAATTCCTGGCGAAAGAGCTAAAGTAGCACTCATCTCAACTACTCCAAACATCGATCCAGTTGGTGCAACGGTCGGCACAAAGGGCGTTAGGATAAATGCCGTAAGCAAAGAGCTTCATGGTGAGAGCATCGACGCGATCGAATACACTACCGAGCCAGCGATCTTGGTAGCTCGCGCTATGGCACCTGCGATCATCACATCTGTAAAGATCGAAGAAAATAAGGCAATTGTAACGCTTGCAAGCGAACAAAAGAGCAAGGCGATCGGCAAAAACGGCATAAATATCCGCCTAGCAAGCATGCTAACTGGCTATGAGATCGAGCTAAATGAGCTTGGCTCAAAAACTAGTAGCAATGCAGAAAATAATGAGCCAATCAAAGATTTAAAAGCGCTTTTTGGTGATAACTAATGAAATTTCAAATAAGAAAAGCGACTATTGACGATATAGACGTGATATGCGAGCTTGTAAGAGAGCTTGCTAGCTATGAGAATTTGAGCGATCAAGTCACTTTTACAAATGAAATTTTTGCAGACTCTATCTTTAATAAAAATCACGCAAAAGCCATTGTCTGCGAGAGTGAGGGTAAGGTGATTGGCTATGCTATCTATTTTTATACATTTTCTACATTTTTGGGGCTTGGTGGGATTTATCTTGAGGACATTTACGTCAAAAAAGAGTTTAGAAATCAAGGTATAGGCAAGGCATTTTTTAAATTTCTAGCTCAAATTTGTAAGGATGAAAATTTAAAAAGGCTTGAGTGGTGCTGCCTAAACTGGAATGAGCCAAGCATTAAATTTTATGAAAGCTTGGGTGCTAAAAATCAATCTCATGAGTGGAGAAACTACCGCTTGGACGGTGAAAATTTAGAAAAACTTTTAAATTTATAGTTCTTTTTTAAATAAAAAGCTCAGATTTACTCTTAAATTTGAGCTTGCGAGTGATTAAAATTTATATGTATATCCCATATAAAGACCAATATAAAGACCAACGTTTGTCTCTTTTATTTTTGCATTATCATATTTTGCTATGGAGCTATATTTAGTTCTGTCTGCTTTTAGACCAAACTCAACCGCATTGTTTTCGTTGATAGAGTATTCAGCACCAATTCTTGCACCTAGTATCCAGCCATTTGTATTAGCTTTTTCCGAGCCATCATGAGTGTCAAATACATCCATTTTAAGCTTTGAGTAGCCAGTGTAGCCACCAAGAACTAGTTTTATGTCCTTTGTCAATTCTGGTGTATAGTCTGCGCCTACTATAAATTTATGTGTACTCCATTTTATTACTGTACCACCTTCATTGCCAAGTGACTTTTTGGCTTGAAAGTCGTAAATGTAAGCTCCATAAACTCTAAAACTATCAAAATCATAGCCAGCTTTTAGTCCAAAATTTGATGAGCTTATCAAACAGAGTGAGATGCTTGTAGGCGGGATATGTTATATAAAATTTAAAGCAAGATGATATAAGTTTTTAAAAGGTGGTTAACCACCTTTTGTTATTTTATTGCAATTATTTTTGTATCTTTTTGTTTAAGTTCTAGACTACCATCTACATTACATCTTGGATTTAAAGTTTCTAGAGTTGCCAAAACTTCTGTTTTATTACCTTCGCTTATGTCATCATATTTTTTTAAGATATACATATGTAGTATATTTTTAGGTATACTACCTTTTGGCATACTAAAAGCCACGGCTTTTACGTTAAATTTTCTAGATCAACCTTCGTATCTTTATCGACTATCAGATAACCTTTAATACCATCTTCTTTTAATTCATTTTTCTTGGTCTCTATATTATATTCCTAGTCAAAATTTACCCTTTTATAAACCCTTACTTCGCCTTTAAAATGTTTGATACTACCCATATCAGCTTTACAAATTTTAGCCAAAGTAGTTGGCTCACCACATCCAGTTAGAGCAAAAGTAAGTGTTGCTGTAATGACTGAAAAAAACGACTTTTGTTTTCATATTTTTCCTTTTTGTAAAAGTTAGAAATTCGGATTTTACAAAAAAATAAAACTGAAAAAATTAAACTAATAAATTTATGAAATATTTTTTGATAAATTTGGTGTAAAAAAGAAATTTGAGCTCAAAGCAAGTGCTTCAAGCTCAGTTAATTTTACTCGTTTAGGATAGAGAGAAGCTCTTTGTTATCTTTTGTTTTTAGCATTTTTGCATACAAGAATTTAAGCGCTTCGACGTCGTCCATTGTCGCGATCGCAGAGCGAATAGCCCAAATTTTTTGAAGCTCATCAGGTTTTTGAAGTAGCTCTTCTTTTCTTGTGCCTGATTTTAGCACGTTGATAGCTGGGTAAATTCTACGGTCTGAGATGTTGCGGTCAAGTACGATCTCGCTGTTTCCAGTGCCTTTAAACTCTTCAAATATCACTTCATCCATGCGTGAGCCAGTGTCGATTAGTGCGGTTGCAATGATGGTTAGAGAGCCGCCATGTTCGATGTTTCTGGCAGCGCCAAAGAAACGTTTTGGCTTGTGAAGTGCATTTGCATCCACGCCGCCAGTTAGTACCTTGCCGCTTGGTGGTGTCACTGTGTTGTAGGCACGTGCTAGACGGGTTATACTATCAAGCAATATAATGACATCTTTGCCCATCTCAACTAGACGTTTTGCCTTTTCGATGACTAGCTCTGCTACGCGGACGTGGTTAAGCGCTGGCAGGTCAAATGTCGAGCTAAATACCTCGCCTTTTACGCAGCGCTGCATGTCTGTAACTTCTTCTGGTCTCTCATCTACCAAAAGCACCATTAGTTGGGCTTCTGGGTGATTTTTAGCGATGCCGTGAGCTAACTCTTTCATAAGCTCAGTTTTACCGCTTCTTGGAGGTGCGACGATTAGACCACGCTGACCTTTACCGATAGGCGTGAAAAGATCAAGCACACGGCCCGTTAGCTTCATCGGATCATACTCTAAATTTAGCTTTTCAGTTGGAAATAATGGGGTTAGGTTGTCAAAGAGTGGCCTCTCTTTTGCGTCTGCTAGAGGCATGTAGTTTACCGCTTCTATCTTTAAAAGAGCGTAGTATTTTTCCTGATCTTTTGGCTCTCTTACTTGGCCAGTGATGATGTCGCCCACACGAAGTGCAAATTTACGGATCTGTGAGTTTGAAACGTAAGCGTCATTTGAGCTGTCACTTAAATTTGCATCAACAGCTCTTAAAAAGCCATAACCTTCATTTGTGATCTCCAAAATTCCAGTAAATAGTATAAAGCCGCCTTGTTTTGTCTGGGTTTTTAGTATCTCAAATATCAAATCCTGCCTACGAAATTCTCGTGGATTTTCAACACCAACGCTATTTGCGATCTGCACTAGCTCATCTAAACTAAGCGTTCTTAGCTCTTCGATCTTGTGTCCATCTACTGGTATGTGTGTTCTTGATGCTTGATGTTTTTTTATAGTTTTTGTGTTTTGAGCAGCACTTTGCTCGGTTTGGTTATTTTCCATATTTCCTCTTTAAATGTGGGGATAATTTTGCAGAATTTCTAGGTTTCAAAAAGAAGTTTTTGAAAGTTTTGGCATTTTATAAAAATAAAACTTTGTTGTCAAGAAATGGCATAAAATAAAATTTTTGCTCAAAAATGGTTGATTTGCTATAATCTCGCCATTTTATAACGATAACAAAAGAAGAAATTTGTGCCTATTTTTGTAGTTTGTCTGCCATAAAATTTATGTATTTAAATTATGGTGCATAATAGGCATGTGATGCAATAATATTGGTAAAAATTTTAGATAAAAGAAAGTAAAAATGCCACAAAGTAGATGTGCTCATTGTAGATTAAAATTTGATGAAAACGTGATGATCTCAAATGAAAGTGGACTTAAATTTTGCTGTGTTGGTTGCAAAAGCGTTTATGAAATTTTAAATGAAAATGGGCTTAGCGAGTTTTATGAACGTCTTGGTAAAAATACACTTACACCGGCGAGCAACGGTGCAAATATCAAAAATTTAGCTGTAAATTTTAGCGAGCTTGTGACAAAAGAGGGCAAGTTTAGTCAAATTTTATTTTTAATTGATGGTATCACTTGCTCAGCTTGCATCTGGCTACTTGAAAAGGCACTTTTTAGCTTGCCTGGCGTCTTGGAGGTAAATATCAACTCGCTTAATCAAAAAGCGGCCATTGTTTTTGATGAGCAAGAGCTTTTAATAGAGCAGATAATTGAAAAAATTTATGCCGTTGGCTACGTCCCAAAGCCATATGCTACGAGTCAAAAAGAGGACGAGCTAGCTAAGAAAAGAAGAAAATTTTACACAAAAGCACTAGTTGGTATCTTTGCTACGATGAATATTATGTGGCTAGCTATTGCTCAGTATAGTGGGTATTTTAGTGGCATAAGAGGCGACATAAAAGATATATTAAGCTTTGCGCAGTTTGTATTAGCAACGCCTGTACTTTTTTATACCGGTAGCGAGTTTTTCAAAGGAGCAAAGATAGCCATAAAAAACGCTTCGCCAAATATGGATCTGCTTGTTATCACCGGAGCTAGCATAACATATATCTACTCGATTTATGCGATGTTTACGAGGAGTGGCGAGAGCTATTTTGACTCGGTTGCAATGATCATCACCTTTGTTTTTATCGGTAAATTTTTAGAAATTTTGGGCAAGAAAAAGGCGCTTGAGACTTCAAATTTCTTAAATGATATGCTGCTTGTAAAGGTGTGCGTTTTAGAAGATGGTAAGGATATTTTAAAAGAGCCAAGAGATGTAAATTTGGGCGAAAAGATCGTGCTTAGATCAGGTGAGAGGGCGCTGCTTGATGGAGTAGTGCTTAGTGGCGAGGCAAGCGTGGATAGCTCAAGTCTAACGGGAGAGAGCCTGCCTGTGACCTTGGGAGTGGGGCAAGAGGTAAAAAGTGGCGTCATTTGCCAAAATGGACAAATCATCTACGAAGCAAAGAAAATTTTTAAAAATTCTTATCTAAACCAGCTTATAAATTTGCTCCAAAATGCAGAGCTAAAAAAGCCAAATATCGAGCTAGTAGTCAATAAAATCGCTTCTAAATTTTCTCTTAGCGTGCTGACGTTAGCATTTTTTACATTTTGGTTTTGGTACTTTAAATTTGGCTTTTCAGAAGCTATTGTCACGGCTGTTAGCGTCATCGTGATCGCTTGTCCTTGTGCGCTTGCGCTTGCCACGCCAGTTAGTAGTGTCTGTGCCCTTGGTGTGGCCTTTAAAAATAGAGTACTTTTTAAAGAGGCTAAATTTTTTGAAAGCCTTGCAAAGTGCGATGTGGCAGTATTTGACAAGACCGGTACGCTCACAAAGGCAGAATTTGAGGTTAGTGATTTTTTCATAAAAGAGAGCATAAGCTTAGATGAAATTTATTCGCTAGCTCTTATATCAAATCATCAAATAAGCGTGGCAGTGGCTAAATTTTTAAAGCAAAAAGGCGCAAGGAAAATAGAGCTTAAAAATACAAATTTAAGCGTGGCAAAGGGTGTTGAGGCTGGAATTTCAGGTAAAAAATTTTATGCAGGAAGCAAACGATTTTTAGTCGAAAATGGTATTAGCTTTGATGAAGCTGAAGAAAATGTGAGCTTTTTTGTGGGTCTTAATGGCGAGTTAGTGGCGAAATTTTATCTAAAAGATAGTGTAAAACCTGAAGCAAAGGCTTTGATAGACGAGCTAAAGAGCGCTGGCATGAAAGTATATATCTTAAGTGGCGACGTGCAAAAAGTGGTAAAAAATGTGGCAGATGAGCTTGGCGTGAGTGAGTTTAGAGCAGAGATGTTGCCTGAAACGAAAGCTAAATTTATAAGCAAACTAAAAGAGCAGGGCAAAAAGGTGCTAATGGTAGGAGATGGCATAAACGACGCAGCAGCACTTAGCCTTGCTCATGTTGCCATTTGTATGGGAAGCGGGGCGGCAATAAGCTTAGAAAGAAGCGATGTAGTGCTACTTGATGATAGTTTAAAAAGTCTAGCAAAGGCCATAAAAATCTCAAAATTTACTTACAAAACGATAAAGCAAAATTTGCTTTTTTGTCTTCTTTATAATGTTCTTGCTCTGCCATTTGCTGTGTGTGGCTATATCATACCGCTATTTGCTGCGCTTTTTATGTCACTTAGCTCGCTAAGTGTTATCTTAAACTCGCTTTATATTGCTAGAAAATTTAAGGAAAAATAATGGATAGCGCGACACTTGCGATGCTAGTTTTTATCTCAGTTTTGATGGGAGCATTTTTGCTTTTTGGTGTGCTTTGGGGGATAAAAAATAAACAATTTGAGGACTACCGAAAATTTTTAGACGGAGCAAATTTAGATGATGAAGATACACTAAATGAAGCTTACGAGTTAGAGCTTCGCAAAAAAGAAGCTCTAAAAAAAAGAGCAAAATCTAATAAAGATAAAATTTAGCTCTCAATCGTTGGCTCGCCAAAAAGTCTATTAGCTTCTTTTAGAACCCCTTGTTCTCTTTGCCTTTGAAGCTCTTCTGGTGTTTTTGGCTCTTTATTTAGCATCAAAGCAAAGTTATTTTTCTCGTTTTGAAGCTCGCCTTTTATCTCTGTTTTTGGCTCATTTTTAGTTTCAACGTTATTTGCATTTAGTCTTGAAATTTCCTCATCAAGCTCGTCTAATTCGCTTTTTTCATTATTTTCTAAAAAGGCTTTAGGCATCTTAGTTTGTGCTTTTTGCTCATCGCTCTTTGCATTTACTATCTTCGCATTTTGTCCAAAAAGCGTACGCAATATCTCATTTAAAATTTTCCAATTTTTCTTAAAATATTCAAGATTTTCATCTTTTGCATTTACTATCAGTCCAAGCTCATTGTTATTAAAGAAGCTAAATTCTACAAATTCTTTAAAAAACTCGCCAAGATCGTAATTTCTATCATAAATTTTTGTTAAGAAGAGTTCGTATGGACCTTGCATTTTAGCAGGAGTTGCTTGGCTTTTTTGAGTGATGACTTCTGTGATTTGAGTGGAATTCTCGTTATTTTTTGAGATCACTTCATTAATAGCGTCATCGATATCTTGTAAATTTAGAGCTTCTATCATCATAAAAAGCATTAGCATTAGTACAAAGCCATTGTCGCTACTTACATTTAGCATACCTTTAGCTTGTGCCAAAATCCTAAAAAATCTCTCATAAACAAGTAGTGAAATTTTTGAGTCATTTTCTATAAATTTTTGCTTTAAATTTGCCAAAATTTCATCTATTATCATCTCAGGATCATAGCTTTCAAGTTCGCTTACAAGCACTCTGATAGCATTTTTATCATGATTTAAAACATGAGTTATTATATCTTCGATCTTTTCTGGATCAAGAAGTCCTAACATCGATGCTACGCCATTTGCCGTGACATTATTTGCTCCGTAAATGATAGCTTGATCAAGAAGCGTCAAAGTATCTCTTAGCGACCCTCCGCCACTTCTTGCTAAAATTTCAAGTGCCTCTTTTTCGTAGCTAATGCCTTCTTTGCTTAAAATAAACTCAAGATGTTTAATGATGCTGTATCTGCTTATTTGCTTAAACCTAAAATGCTGTGTTCTTGAAAGCACCGTTGTTGGGAGTTTTAATGGATCAGTCGTCGCTAGGATAAATTTTACATAGCTTGGTGGCTCTTCAAGTGTTTTTAAAAGAGCGTTAAATGCCTCTTTGGTTAGCATATGCACTTCATCGATTATAAAAATTTTATATCTTGCCATTGCTGGAGCATATTTTGTTTGCTCTATTAGCTCTCTTATGTCATCTATCTTTCTGTGGCTAGCAGCGTCCATTTCGATGATGTCCATATGTCTTGACTCATTTGCCATTATGCATTGTGGGCATACTTCACATGGTTTTGAAGTAGGTCCTTTTTCGCACACTAAAGCTTTTGAAAATATCCTAGCACTTGAAGTTTTACCACTGCCTCTAAGCCCAGAAAATAGATATGCGTGGCTTATGCGACCCTCGTCAAGTGCATGTATTAGGCTTTTGCTAACTGCTTCTTGACCTATGAGCTCGTCAAAATTTTTAGGGCGATATTTTAAAGCTAGTGCTTGCAATGCGGTATCCTTTTTATAAAGTTCAAGGATTTTATAAAAAAAGGCATAAATTTATGATTATTTATATATTTAATTGGCTTTAAAATTTTTTATTTTAGTTTAATGAGGGCGGATAAATTTTTATATGTTTGCATAAAATTCATAGTGTATTTACAAAAAATAAAAAATATCCCTTTTTATAATGATCCATAGCTGTATAGATTTAAAATTTATAATAAAAATACATAAAATTTTATGTTAAATATTTTGTATTTTTGTATTAATCGTGTTTGGTATAAAAAGCCTTGGCATGTGTGCCAAGGCAAAATTTAGATTAGCAAGAGAAACAAGTTTTAAACTCATAAGCGGTTGGGCGCGCTTCGTAAGGCCAAACTTGAGTTTCAAATTTGAAGTGTTGATAGGTATCTATGAAAAGATCGCTCATTATCGGTTTTAGGTATTCGTTATCGCGGATAAGCGCTTCAAGGCTGCCACGGAGTGTGTGTGGGAGCTGCTCGATGCCGCGCTCTCTGATCTCATCTAGGTGAAGTTTAAATAAATTTTCATCCATCGGGCCAACTGGCTCGTATTTATTTTTAACGCCGTCAAGGCCCGCCATTAGCATTGCCGAGAAGGCTAGATAAGGGTTTGCTGTGCTATCTGGAAATCTCATCTCGGCTCTAACTGACTTTTCGCCTGAACCATAAGGTATGCGGATACTTGCTGAGCGGTTTTGGCTAGAGTATGTTAGGATAGATGGTGCTTCAAAGCCAGGGATTAGGCGTTTGTAGCTGTTTGTGCTTGGGTTAGTAAAGGCGGCAACGCTTCTTGCGTGTTTTAAAACGCCACCGATGTAGTATCTTGCGAAATCACTTAAATTTGCGTAGTTGCCCTCTTTATAGAATAAATTTTTACCATCTTTCCAGACTGATTGATGCACGTGCATGCCGCTTCCGTTATCGCCATAAAGTGGTTTTGGCATAAATGTAACTGTTTTGCCATTTAGGTGAGCGACCATGCGAACGACATATTTATAAATTTGAACATTATCGGCAGCTTCTACTAGATTGCCAAATTTCACGCCGATCTCACCTTGTCCTTGAGCGACTTCGTGGTGTCCTAAAAAGACTTCAAGACCAACTTGCTCTAGAACTTGCATCATCTCGGCTCTTAGATCTACCATGCTGTCGATTGGCTGAGTCATCAAGTAACCGCCTTTTCTGCGTGGGCGATGACCTGTGTTATAGCTATCTTTGAAGTCAGTAGCATCGTTCCACTCGCCTTCTTCGCTATCTACTTGATACATCGCGCAGTTTGGACTATCGATGATTTTGACATTGTCAAATACAAAAAATTCATTCTCAGGGCCAAAATATGCCTCGTCACCAAGACCGCTATCTTTTACGTACTGCATTGCTCTTTTGGCTATTGAGCGAGGGCATTTCTCATAAATTTGACCTTTGTAAATGTCGTAGATATCGCAAAAAACAACAACTGTAATATCAGAAGTAAATGGGTCTAAAAATGCAGTTGTAGCTTCTGGCTTCATTATCATATCGCTCTTATCAATCGGTTGCCAGCCATGCATAGAGCTAGCGTCCATTGGGATGCCATTTATGAAATTTTCTTTTGTAACAGCTTTTATGTTGTAGCTAATGCTATGCCAAGCACCACCTAAATCAGTAAATCTAAAATCTACAAATTTGACTTCATTTTCTTTACAAAAATCAAAAAAATGATCTATATTTTGGACGAATTTTCCCATTCTTTTCTCCTTCTGGTTTTTAATTTTCGTATTCTATCATAAAACCTAATATTTAAGATTAAATTTATATTTTATTTTAACCCGATCTAAAATTTTACTAATTCTCTATCTCTATTTTTAAATATTGCACACTTTGAATAACCCAAATCTCTAGCTATTTGCTCGCAAATTTCACCATTTTTACCGATATCTTCTTTTGCGTGAGCATCTGAGCCAAAGGTGATAGTTATATCTTTTTCGGCCATTAGTTCAAGTAAATTCAGGCTTGGATATTGCTCGCCGATAGGTTTTCTAAAGCCAGCGGCATTTATCTCAACAACTAAATTTGCTTCTTTTATCGCATTTACTGCATTTTTAGCCAAAATCCTAACATCCTTTTTTGGCAAAAATTTAAAAAGTTTTAAAAGATCGATGTGCCCCATAATGTCAAATTTGCCAAGCTTAGCCGATCTTTCTACATGATCAAAATACTCTTGCCAAATTTGATCCAAGTCTTTGCCCTCGTAGCCACCGATAAATTCTGGATTGTCAAATGCCCAGCCATTAAAAAAATGCACAGAGCCTATTAGATAATCAACCTTTCTAACAAAAACTCGCTCATCCATAAAACCATCTAAAAAGTCCATCTCATAGCCAAGCAAAATTTCTATCTCACCGCTAAATTTATCTCTTAAATGTAAAATTTCGTCTTCATAGCCTTGCATTTCATCAAAGCTCATTCTGTAAGCTTCATCGTAGTTCATCGGTGCATGATCGCTAAAACCAAAGTATTTTGTGCCAGCTTTTATGGCATTTTGTACATACTCTCTTGGCTCGCCAACTGCGTGCTTGCAAAGTGGCGTATGGTTGTGAAGATCGACGGTCATTTTTAGCCTTTTAAGGTCGTTTATTTTTAAAAATGCTATCTAAAAATTTATAAATTTAAAGATAAAAGTATTGCCTTTAAACTTACTTTTTATTTAAATCCTATATAATCAAGCCAAATTTTATTAGGAGCTTTTATGACCCAAGAGGAACTTGACGCACTTATGGCAGGTAGGCTAGATGATGAGTTAGATAATACTAAAGAAGATGCTGGCCAAGAGGTTGCGGACGTCAAAGGGGATACGGACGAGGTAACAGAAGTTGCAGAAACAATCGATACTAAAGATGAGCCACAGTCAAAATCAGAAAGTAATTCAAAGAATGCAGAAAACTACAGAGTAAGTGCAGATGGCGTTTGGCCACCACCACCACCAACGGAAGATCACAAAATGGTTCATCAGCTTGATGACGTAACAAGAGATAGCGAAGAAAAAGCTACTCAGATGTTTGATAAGCTTGAGACGATAAATAACTTTTTTATGGACGCTGAGAGCGATTCAAATAGCTTAAAAGATGCGATAAACTCAAACATCGAACTATTTACGACACTAAGTCAGAAATTTCCAAATATTGCCGCATTTAGCGAAGCTTTGGAGAAAAACAACGCACTTCTTGGTACGGTTGATAACATCATCGGGAATTTACAAATGGGACAAGATGAGATCATGATGGCTATGGATATGATGCAGTATCAAGACATCCACAGACAAAAGATTGAGCGTGTTATCAACGTTATGAGAGCACTTAGCAAATATATGAATACCTTGTTTGAAGGTAAAATCGACGATGATAAGCGTGTTAGCTCTGCTGTTCACATCGCTGGTGATACAACGACTGAAAATCTTGTCAGCAACGATGATATCGAAGCCTTGATAGAAAGTTTGGGTAAAAAATAGTGCTAAAAAGGCCTGAGCTTTTATCTCCAGCTGGAAATTTAACAAAACTTAAAATCGCCCTTGAGTATGGAGCCGACGCTGTTTATGGCTCGGTGGCTAGCTTTTCACTAAGGACTAGATCGGCGAGGGAATTTAACCTTGAAACATTCAAAGAGGCGATAGACTACACACATGCAAAGGGAAAGAAATTTTATGCGACCATAAATGCTTTTCCTTTTAACTCTCAGATCGAGCCACTAAAAAGGCACTTGCAGACTATCTCGGCTATGAAGCCAGATGCCTTTATTATCGCAACTCCAGGCGTTATGAGTTTAGCAAAAGCCATCGCTCCTGATATCGAGATACATCTCTCAACTCAGGCAAACGTTATGAATGCGCTTGATGCAAAAATTTATCATGATATGGGTGCAAAACGTATCGTCGTAGCACGCGAGATGAACTTAAAAGATGTCATAAAGATAAAAGAAGAAATTCCAACTCTTGATATCGAAATTTTTGTACATGGCTCAATGTGCTTTGCCTACTCTGGCAGGTGCCTAGTAAGCTCAGTTCAAAGCGGACGTATGTCAAATCGCGGCAGCTGCGCAAATGATTGTAGATTTAAGTATGAACTTTACGCTAAAAACGAAGAGAGTGGCGTGCTTTTCCGCTTAGAAGAGGATGAAAACGGCACTCATATTATGAACTCAAAGGATCTTTGCCTCATCTCGCACATCAAAGAGATCGTTGATAGTGGTGTAATAGATAGCCTAAAAATAGAAGGTCGCACAAAGAGCGAGTACTACGCAGCTTGCACGGCAAGAGCCTATAAAATGGCGATAGATGACGCCATGGACGATAAATTTGACGCACAAATTTATGAAAATGAGATAAATACACTGAAAAATCGCGGCTTTACAGACGGCTACTTGGTGCATAGGCCTTATGAGAGAATAGATACGCAAAATCACGTTAGTAGCCTAGAAGAGGGCACACATCAGGTAAATGCCATAAGCGAAGATGGCGAATTTTTTAAGTGTAAATATAAAATTTTTCCAGGCAATAGCTATGAGATCGTGGCTCCTACTGGATCGGTTATAGAAGATGGTGAAAATGAAATCTCAAAGATTTATTCACAAGATGGTAAGAAATTTATCAAATTTAAACAGCTTATAACTAAAAAAGGTAAAGTTATGAGCGAAATTCATAGTGGCAATGAAAACGAGATAAGTCTTGGTGTCAAGCTGCCAAAATTTAGCTTTTTGAGGGAGAAAATATGAAATTTGTTTCTATTATAATGGGAAGTAAGAGTGACTATGAGATAGTTAGTGAGGTGGCAAAAACTCTTGAAAAATTTGGCGTGAAATATGAGTTGATAATAAGCTCAGCTCACAGAAGTCCAAAAAGGACGAGTGAGTACGTTGCAAATGCTGAGAAAAAGGGAGCAAAAGTCTTTATCGCAGCTGCTGGTATGGCGGCTCACCTAGCTGGAGCTATCGCTGCAAATACAACAAAACCAGTGATCGGCATACCAATGGCAGGTTCGGCCCTTAGCGGTGTTGACGCACTTTACTCAACTGTGCAAATGCCAAGTGGCATGCCAGTGGCGACCTTAGCTATCGGCAAGGCCGGTGCTATAAATGCAGCCTATTTGGCGGTGCAAATTTTAGCTCTTGAAGATGATAGTCTGGCAAGTGCTCTAAAAGCCGATAGAGAGGCGAAGATAAAGGCTTTAGAGGAAGACTCTTCAAAGGTTGAAGTGATACTGTAAAAAGGAGAAGCGGTGCAGACCTATCTTGGAGTTGATGAATTTTGCAAACTTGTGCACTTAGAGCGTGAAGTTATCGAAGATATGATAAATCGTGGCGTTTTGAAAACCAAAGAGGAAAATGGAGAAATTTTGATAGAAGCGAGCGAAGGAACGATGAGCGTGGTGCCTAGTGTTTCGCAAAATTTATCTATGCAACCGCAAGGCCAAGATGGTATCAGCTTTGTTGAAAAGACGATTGGAACGATATTAAATTTACACGAAAAGGTGCTTGACGCAAAAGATGAGACGCTTGAAACCTTAAGAAATGAGAATAAATTTTTAAAAGAGGCGCTCATTTCGATGCAAGAGCTCTATGATGAAGATAGAAAAACGGTCGAGACGCTTACAAAACAGCTTAAAATTTCACAAGATGAAGTTGAATTTCTAAAACGAAAATACAAACTCATGTGGAACCAAGCGGTTGAAAATTTTAACGGACAAAAGTAGTTTATGAAGATTATAAATTTAGATGATAGCTTTGAAATTTACGGAGTAAAAACTCGCACTAAAAATGAAGATGAGATAGGCGGCAAGAGTAAAATTCCAGCTTTATGGTCTAAATTTATGAATGAGTACTATGATGGCAAAAGTGAAATTTATAGCGTTTACTGCAACTATGAAAGCGATCTTAACGGACATTACGATAACTTCATCGGCACAAGATCAAGCCACAAAAGTGATGAAATTCTAGGGATAAAAAGTGGCAAATATGCCGTTTTTACTTTTGCAAGAGAGCCGCAAAACGTAGGAAAATTTTGGGGTAAAATTTGGAAGTATTTTGAAAATAGTGAGCTAAAAAGAGCCTATGAAACGGACTTTGAGCTTTACGGCAGCGATGAGATAAAAATTTTTATATCTATTTTAGGTTAGAAAAAATGAATAAAAAAAACAATAGTTCAATCTTAAGTTTTATTGAAAATTTTGGTAATAAATTACCAAATCCAACTATGCTTTTTATCTATCTTTCGATTATTACGATAATAATATCGTTTGTGCTAGAAAAGATGGGCGTTGGTGTAAGCTATCAGGCTATCAAAGATGGACAAATATCACAGCTTAATGCAAATGTTATAAATTTACTTTCTGCTGATAGTCTTAGATCTTTTGTTTCGTCTGTGCTTAAAAATTTTACTAATTTTTATCCTTTGGGAGTAGTTTTTGCGATTATTCTAGGTATTGGTATCGCAGACAAGTCTGGACTTTTGTCAGCACTTATGACAAAGATTGCCTTAAAATCTTCCAAAATATGGGTAACTCCAATCGTTATTTTCCTTGGTGTAATGTCAAATGTTGCTTCCTCGGTTGGCTATGTTGTGCTAATCCCGCTTGGAGCTATTTTATTTGCTGGATTTGGTCGCCATCCAATTGCTGGATTAGCTGCTGCTTTTGCTGGTGTTAGCGGCGGCTGGTCGGCAAATTTATTAATCGGTACAAATGACCCGATGTTTGCGGCATTTTCTATGCAAGCAGCTAGCGTACTAAATCCGGATTATGTGGTATTAGCAACTGCAAATTGGTACTTTATGATCGCTTCGACATTTTTGATCGTATTTGTTGGCTGGTTTGTGACAGATAAAATCGTAGAGCCTAGGCTTGGCAAATTTGATTTTCTAGGTGATTTTAGCCTGAAAGAGCATAGTGGGATAAGTGTAGAGCAAAAACGTGGCTTAAAATTTTCACTAATAGCGTTAATTGTTTTTGTGATTTTATTGCTTGTGGCTATTTTGCCTTCTGGTTCTTTATTTGGAGCAAAAGGCAATGAAAGCTTTATGAAATCTACTTTTATGCATTCTATTGTTGTTTTTATGATGTTGCTTTTTATAGTGGTAGGTGTCGCTTACGGCGTAGGTGCTAGGAGTATAAAAAGTAGTAATGACGCCATAAAATTTATGGAACAATCTATTTCTGAGCTATCAGGATTTTTGGTTTTGATATTTTTTGCAGCCCAGTTTACATATCTTTTTAATACCTCAAATATTGGGCTAGTGCTTTCTATAAAAGGTTCTATTTTTCTAAAAGAGGTCGGACTAACTGGACTTAGTCTTATCATAGTTTTTATTTTCTTGATCGCTTTTATAAATTTATTTATAGCTGTTGATTCTGCAAAGTGGGCGATGATGGCTCCAATTTTTGTACCAATGTTTATGAATCTTGGACTCTCACCAGAGCTTACACAGGCTGCTTTTAGAATAGGCGACTCTACTACAAATATCATAACTCCTTTGATGCCGTTTTTTGTTTTGATAGTAGCTTTTATGCAAAAATACAATAAAGAGTTAAAAATAGGATCAGTGGTTTCTATTATGCTTCCTTATACGGTTGCATTTTTAATTTCTTGGACAGCGCTAATGTCATTTTGGTACATTTTTGATCTACCGCTAGGGCCTGGTGCGTTTATACACTATGTAAAGTAAAATTTTAAAAGGAAAGCAATGACATTTTCACAAATAATATTAACCCTTCAAAACTATTGGCAAGAGCAAGGTTGTGTTATACTTCAGCCATACGACATGCCAGCTGGTGCTGGTACTTATCATCAAGCGACATTTTTAAGAAGCCTCGGACCAAAGCCATGGGCGACTGCATATGTAGCTCCAAGCCGCCGTCCGACTGATGGCAGATACGGCGAAAACCCAAACCGTCTAGGCGCTTATTATCAGTTTCAAGTGCTCATAAAACCAAGTCCAGAAAATATCCAAGAGCTTTATCTAAAAAGCCTTGAAAAGCTTGGGTTAAATTTAAAAGATCACGACATCCGCTTCGTCGAGGATAACTGGGAGAGCCCGACTCTGGGCGCTTGGGGGCTAGGCTGGGAGGTCTGGCTAGATGGCATGGAAGTGACGCAGTTTACCTATTTTCAGCAAGTGGGTGGCATCACATGCGAGCTGATCTCTGGTGAGATAACATATGGCCTTGAACGTTTGGCTATGTATCTCCAAGATGTAAATAGCGTCTATGACATCGTTTGGGACGACTCTAATGGCAACATCGTAACCTACGCCGACGTGCATAAACAAGGCGAGTATGAGTGGAGCAAATATAACTTCGAAGTAGCAAATGTTGATATGCTTTTTAACCAGTTTGAAAACGCATTTAACGAGTGCAAACGCTGCTTAGAGTCTAAAATTTCACTGCCAGCTTACGACTACTGCATGCTTGCGGCTCACACATTTAACGTCCTTGACGCGCGCGGAGCGATTAGTGTAACGCAAAGGCAAGACTACATCCTAAAAATTCGAGAGCTTGCAAAAGAGTGTGCGCTAACTTATAAAGAGAGCCTAGAGCAAAAGTAAAATTTTATGAAAATAGCTGAAATTTATAAAATTCTAGATGAAATTTGCCCGTTTGCGAGCCAAGAGTCTTGGGATAATAGTGGCCTTCAAGTTGGCTCATTTGATAGCGAATTTGAGCAAATTTATCTAAGTCTTGATTTGGATAGCGAACTTTTGCAAAATGTCTTGCCAAATTCGCTCATTATTACTCATCATCCGCTCATTTTTAAGGGGCTAAAAAGCTTAGACTACAGCCTTTATCCAAGCTCACTCATAAGAGAGATGATGATAAAAAATATCTCGCTCATTTCGCTTCACACAAATGCCGACCTTGTCTTTTTAAATGAAAAATTTGTGATGCAGGTTTTGGGGCTTGAAATTTCAAGTAAAGAGGGCTTTTTGATCTATGCTGATGTGAAGATAAAATTTAGTAAGCTTTGCAAATTTGTAAAAGAAAAACTTGGACTAGAAAATTTAAGAGTAGTTCATGCAAAAGATGAAATTTCTAAAATTTGTATCTGTACTGGAAGTGGCGGAGATCTCATCCAAGATGTCAAAGCAGATGTCTTTTTAACGGGTGATCTAAAGTATCATCAAGCTCTTTATGCAAAGGAAAATGGGCTAAATTTAATCGATATAAATCACTATGAAAGTGAACGTTATTTTGGTGATTTTTTAGCAAAATATTTGCAAAATCTGAAAATTGAAGTTATAATACGCAATTCTAAAAATCCATTTACATATTGCTAACAAAAAAAGGAAACATTATGAATAAATACTTACAACAATTAGTTGAATTATCTGATCTTGATAAACAAATAGATGGCTTTATACCACGCATTCAAGACATAGAAAAGGCTTATAAAAATATAGAAGAAGAGTGCGAAACCATAACGGTTAATATAGAAAGACTAGATGAAGAGGTAAATGACCTAAAATCTCAAAAATCAGGCACAAATGCTCATATTGCCGAGTTTAGTGCAAAGATAAAAGATGTAGCCAAAAAAAGCTCAAGTGCAAAAAGTGAAAAGGAGATAAAAGCTCTAAGTCTTGAAGAAGATATTGCAAAAGAGCAACTTGAGGCTGCAAATGAAGAGATTGCTAGACTTGAGAAGCTAATAGATAGTAAAAATAGTCAAAAAGATGAGCTTGGTGCAAAAAAAGCTGAACTTGAAGAGAATTTAAAAAATATAAAAAGCAAAACTTCATCTGAACTTGAAAATATCGGGAAAGAACGTGAAGAAGTTTATGCTAAAAAAGACAAGCTTATCGCCACTATGAATCAAAAAATTCTCGCATTTTATGAAAAAATTAGAAAATGGGCTCATAATACGGCTGTTGTTCCTGTAAAAAAACAAGCTTGTTATGGTTGCTTTATGCAGATAAACGACAAAACTTTCTCTGCTGTTATCAAGGGCGAAGATATCGTTACATGTCCGCATTGTGGCAGAATTTTATACAAACAAGAGCAATAACACATTTCGTGATAATAATATATTACTTTCTAGCCTCAATACTCTATCTCTTTGGGGCTATCTTTTTATTTTTTTTAAGTTTTAAAAAAAAGTATCACAAGTCGATTCCAGCACGTTTTTTCCTCTTTAATAATCCAAAATTTCAAGACGCAGATGTACATTTTCACGCTTGCTCATTTGGCGAGGTGCAAGCACTCAAGCCTTTGATGCAAAAATTTGATAGTAAAGCTATAAGCGTGGTGACAAATACAGGCTTTGAAGCGGCAAGTAAAATTTGCTCTAACGCGAGATTTTTACCGTTTGAAATTTTCTTGCCATTTTGGCTAAAAAAGAGCAAAATTTTAGTAATTTTTGAGGCTGAGCTTTGGCTTATGCTAGTTTTCATGGCAAAGCTAAAAGGCAGCCGCGTGATACTGATAAACGCTAGAATTTCAGATAGAAGCTACAAAAGCTACTTAAAATTTGGCTTTTTTTACAGATATCTTTTTAAATTCATAGATAAAATTTACGCTCAAAGTGAGCTTGATAAAGAGAGGCTAAAGTCGCTTGGTGCAGGTGAAATAGAGGTCGTTGGCAACATAAAGGCTGCGTTTTTGCCAAGCGTGAGTAAAATTTATGAAAAGCCAAAAGCTAGGGTGATCGTGCTGGCAAGCACGCATTTGGGCGAAGAAGAGATGATTTTGCAAAATTTAAATTTAAAAGAAAATGATCTTTTAATCATCGCACCACGCCATCCTGAGAGGTTCGCAGAGGTTGAGAAGATAGCAGGCGACTACGCTAAAAAGCATGACTTTAGCTTTGCGAAATTTAGTCAAACGTATAAATTTGAAGCTAAAGTAAATTTGCTTGACACTTTAGGTGAGCTTGTAAATGTCTATGCTATTAGCAATATAGTCGTGCTTGGAGGCAGTTTTGCGCCAAATATTGGTGGGCATAATCCAATCGAGTGCGCACAATTTAACCCAGTGATAATAAGTGGCGAGTTTATATTTAACCAAAAGGCGTTATTTAGCCTAGTTGAAAACATCTATATCGCAAAAGCAAGCGAGATCAGTGGCATAATAGATAGTGATGCTAAAAAGAGCAAGATCGCTGTGCAAGCAAGTGCTGATGCGATCATAGAAGATATAAGGAGCACTTTATGAGCGAAGAAAAAGCGTATAAAATTTTAGCCAAACAAAAAAATATCTCAAACAACGAGGCAAAGGAGCTAATAGATAGCGGTCTAGTCTATGCTAAAGGCCAAAAAGTGATGATAGCTCGAGCACTAATGAGTGAAAATACCAAATTTAGCGTCGAAGAGATGCCAAAGCCAAGCATTATTTTTGAAGATGAAAATTTAATAGCAATCAGTAAGCCAGCTGCCATAACTAGTGAAAAAATTAGTCAAATTTATAAATTTCCACTCCTTCACAGGCTCGATAAGGACACAAGCGGCGTGTTGCTTCTTGTAAAAAATGATGAATTCGCAGCACTTGCCATAAATGAATTTAAAAAGATGAAGGTTGAGAAAATTTACGTGGCCGCAGTTAGGGGCATCATGAGCGAAGAAGTGGTCGTAAATGAGCCGATCCTAACGATAAAAAATAAAAATGGCGCCATTTCAAAGATATCAAAAGATGGCAAAGAGGCTATCAGTGAAATTTCGCCTCTCATGGTTGTGGGTAAAAAAACGCTGGTAAAAGTTGCCATAAAAACAGGCAGAACGCACCAGATAAGAGTGCATTTGGCTAGTTTAAATTTACCTATCGTTGGCGATGAGAAATACGGCAAAAATAGAGCAAATAGAATGTTTTTGCATGCCTATTCTATCGCTCTTTTAAACTATAAATTTAAAGCGCCGATACCAAAAGAATTTAACTCTCTTGGATTTGAGATATCTAATAAATTTGAAATTTAAAGAGCAATAAAGAAATTATTTAGTAATATACGCCCTTTAATAACAACTTAGAAAGGTGATTAGTGTTTGAACAAATTAGCGAGTCTTTTAGATTAGCCGTTAGCAAGATACGTTTTGTAGATGACGAAAAAGCTCTAAAAAACGCACTTGACGTGCTCAAAAAAGCTCTTTTAAAAGCTGATGTTCACCATAAAGTCACCAAAGATCTACTTGCGTCTATCGAAAGCGAACTAAAGCAAACTGGCGTAGGCCAAAAGAATTTCTTAGATGCGATAAAGTCAAATTTAACGACTATCTTAACAGCTCCTGGCAACCAAGGCTTTGTCTATGCACCAGTTGCACCGACTATTGTTTTGATGGCTGGCTTGCAAGGTAGTGGTAAAACAACGACAACTATTAAGCTTGCAAACTATCTAAAGCTAAGAAAGAAAAAAGTTTTAGTTGCGGCTTGTGACTTGCAAAGATTGGCGGCGGTTGAGCAGCTAAGACAGCTCTGCGTTGCAAATGAGATCGATCTTTTTTATATAGAAAATGAAAATAACCCTATAAAAGTAGCAAAAGAAGCGCTAGAAAAAGCAAAAAGCGGTCTTTATGATGTGCTTTTAGTGGATACCGCAGGTCGTCTTGCGATCGATGAGAAGTTGATGCAAGAGATAAAAGATGTAAAAAATGCGATAAATCCACATGAAATTTTCTACGTAGCTGATGCTATGAGTGGACAAGATGCCGTAAAAACAGCTACAAGTTTTAATGAAATTTTGGGAATTTCTGGAGTTATCCTTTCTAAATTTGACTCTGACTCAAAGGGTGGTGTAGCTATTAGTATTGCAAAACAGCTAAATATTCCACTTAGATTTGTTGGCACTGGCGAGAAAGTAGCTGATATCGAGAGTTTTATACCAGACCGCATCGTAAGCCGTATAACGGGTGAGGGCGACTTAGCTACTTTAGTCGAGAAAACATCGACTATTATAGATGAGAAAGAGGCAAAACGTCTAAATCAAAAGATAAAAAAAGGTCAATTTAACTTTAATGACTTTTTAGATCAGATGGAGAGTGTTAAAAAGCTTGGCAGTATGAAGTCTTTGATTGGGATGATACCTGGTCTTTCAAATATTGCAAATCAGATAAAAGATATAGATCTTGACAATTCAAAAGAAATTTTACATATTAAGGCTATGATAAACTCTATGACTAAAAAAGAGCGTGAAAATCCTGAACTTTTAAATAATAGTAGAAAAAGACGTTTAGCGACTGGCTCTGGACTTTCTCAGGTAGAAGTAAATCGTTTTTTAAAGCAGTTTGAAAATGCCTCAAAACTTGCTAAGAAATTTTCAGGAAAAGGTGGAGCAAAAGGACTTGCAAATATGCTTTCTCAAGCAAATTTAAAAAGACCTGTTTGATAAAAGGGTTTAAATTTGGATATTTGTTATCTAAATTTAAGCTTTATTTAAAAAACAAGAGGAGAAATATAATATGGCAACAGTAGTAAGACTAACAAGAATGGGACGTAAGAAAAGACCTTTTTATCGTATAGTTGTTACAGATAGCAGAAAAAGACGTGATAGTGGCTGGATAGAAAGTATTGGCTATTACAACCCTATGGTTGAACCAAATGTTATAAATTTTAATAAAGAGAGATTAGATTACTGGAAAAGCGTTGGTGCTAAACTTAGCGATAGAGTTGCACAAATTACAAAATAATGGTTAAAAATTTTTTATACGAATACGCCAAGTTGATTGCTGATTTTCCTGATAAAGTAAGTGTTGATCGTCAGGAACTTGGTGAAAATTTTGCTGAGATAATTATAAGTGCTGATAAGGTTGATACGGGAAAACTTATCGGCAAAGATGGCAAAATGATAAACGCTATAAAGACCGTTATTATTGGTTGTAAAGCCAAAGATAATACAAGCTATAGAGTAACGGTAAAAGCTATTGAGTAGTAATATTGTTGAAGTCGCTACCATCGGAAGATGTGTTGGTTTAAAGGGCTACTTAAAGCTTCACAATAAGAGCGACTTCCCAGAACAGTTTAAAAAAGGTGCAACCTTTTTTGACAAAAACAATGATCAGCTGACCATAAAAGACTACAATAGACAAAAAGAGCTAGTGTTGTTTGAAAATTTTGATGACTTAGACCTTGCTAAAACACTTGTAAATAGAACCATATATACCACAAAAGAGCTTACTAGAAAAAACTGCAAATTAAAAAAAAATGAATTTTTTCAGTTTGATATTATTGGATTAAAAGTTGTAGAAAGTGGTGAAATTTTGGGTATTGTAGAAGATATCCAAGATAATTTTGCAAATTCACTTTTATACATAAAAACTGATGAAGAGCTTACCTTGGGTGGTAAACCAAAGAATTTTTACGTTCCATATTTGGAGCATTTTATCGAAAGCGTAAATTTGGATAGTGGAGAGATTTTGGTAAAAGGCGCTAGAGATATTTTAGAAAATTCATGAAATTTACATTTATTACACTTTTTAAAAATTTAGTCAAACCTTATTTTTTTGATTCTATTTTAAAACGTGCAATTGGTAATAAATTTATTGAAATTGATTTTATAAATCCAAGAAATTTTACTAAAGATAAACATAATAAAGTTGATGATTATATGATCGGAGGCGGAGCGGGACTTTTGATGTTTCCACAGCCTTTGGATGAGTCGATCAAATTTCTAAAAGAAAAAGATAAAAATGCTCATGTGATATTTTTAACGCCAGCTGGTAAAAAATTTAATCAAAATGATGCAAAGAGGCTTTCTAAAAAAGATCACATTTGTTTTGTTTGCAGTAGATATGAAGGCTTTGATGAACGAGTTGTTGAGCTTTGGGCAGATGAAGTTTTTTGCATAGGCGATTTTGTTTTAACTGGCGGAGAGCTTCCTGCGCTTTGTATAAGTGATGCAATATCAAGAAATATACCTGGAGTTTTAGGAAACGATATGAGCCTTGAAGTTGAGAGTTTTGAGAATAATTTGCTTGAAGCTCCATCTTTTACAAAGCCTGATAATTTTAGATCAATCTTTGTGGTTTCAGAGTTTTTAAAGGGTAACCATGCTAAAATTCACACTTTAAAAAATAAGATGGCTCACTGCAAAACAAGGTTCTTTCGCCCTGATTTATATCAAAAGCTTAAGCCACATAAATAAGGAAAAACATGAGAAATAAATACATTGAAGCATTTGAAAACGCTCAAATTGCTAGTAAAAATATTCCTGACTTCCGTGCAGGAGATACATTGCGTGTTGCTACTCGTATTCACGAAGGCGATAAAACTAGAATTCAAAATTTTGAAGGTATTTGTATAGCTAGACGTGGTAGCGGTACTGGCGAAACATTTATCATCAGAAAAATCGGTGCTAACAGTGTTGGTGTTGAGAGAATTTTTCCAATTTTTAGTGACTCAATCGAAGAAATAAAAGTTCTTAGAAAAGGTCGTGTTAGAAGAGCTAAATTATTCTATCTACGTGACCTTCGTGGTAAAGCTGCTAAGATCCGCGAACTTAGAAAATAATTCTACTATCTGTCCTGAAGTCTATTCAGGACTTTTAATCTTCTTTTTAAATTTAATTTTTTAAATATTTTTTTGTTTTTTAATATTAAAAAATCTATTTATTTTATTGTTTTTACCGCTTGGCTATAAAAATTTAAAATATATACTAAATTTATTTATTTTCTACTTCTTCTTATTTGTATACCAAAATAAAAAAACAACACAACAAAGAATCACTCCAAACATTATTGACACAACTATCATGGTGGCATTTTTAGTTTCACTAAATGGCAAGCCTTGTGTATTCATGCCAAAAAACCCAGTTATCAGATTTAGTGGTAGCATTACAGCTGATATCATTGTTAAAATGTAAATGTTTTGATTGATTTTGTCATTTTTTATACTTTGTACAAATGTGTAAATATCATCGATTCTGCAGGCATATTCATTGGCCATTGTTCTAAAAACATTTGACTCATGAGTACTATTTTTAAGCTCTTTTTTTAAATTTTGTTGCTCACTTTGACAAATCGAAAGTGTCTCATAAAAGTGAGATATCTTGTTTTGAAATTTTCTAATCTCGTATTTTAAAAAGTGGTGTCTTTTAATAAATTGATTAAAGTTTTTTCGACTAGCATAAATTTTTTCATACTCATTTAGCTCATCTTGATGCTCTAAAATTTTATTTGCATATTCATTACATAGTTTTTTAAGGGCCGCTTCAAACTCGTTTTTATCGCATTCGTGATCAAGATCTTCTTTATAAATCTTGCCATTTTTAAATAAAAATTTATAGCTTTGCTTTTGTGTGAAAGAAACAAGCAAAATATAGTCGTATTCATCGCCATAAAAATATCCACAAACTGAACTTTTATAGCTCATTTTTTACCCTTTTAGCATAAAAATTTTTCTTAAATTTGGCAAATTCGCCTCTTTCTATCGCCTCTCTCATCTCTTTCATCAAATTTAGATAGTAGTGCAGGTTGTGAAGGCTTGCTAGCCTAAAAAATGTGAGCTCTCTTGCCTTAAAAAGGTGATTTAGATAGCCTCTGGAGTAGCGTTTGCAGGTATAGCACTGACACTGCGGGTCAATTGGCGCGTGGTCGTTTATAAATTTAGCTGATTTTATATTTATCTTGCCAAAGCTAGTAAAGAGCGTGCCGTTTCTTGCGTTTCTTGTTGGCATGACGCAGTCAAACATATCAACGCCTCGCTCCACGTTTTCTACGAGATCCTCTGGCGTGCCAACGCCCATTAGATAACGCGGCCTTAGCTCATCCATAAATGGCATAACCGCCTCAACAGTGTCATACATCGCCTCGTTGCTCTCGCCAACGCTTAGTCCTCCTATTGCAAGGCCATCAAATGGCAGCTCATTTAAAGCTTCGGCGCAAAATTTACGTGCCTCATAATCGGTGCCTCCTTGAACGATGCCAAAGATATTTTGCTGTAAGCCAACGCCCTTGCTTTGCATAAATTTATGATAATCAATCGCCTCTTTTGCCCATTTTATCGTTCGTTTTATGCTTAGATCGATTCTTTTTGGCTCAGCAGGCAAGGCGACCAGATCATCAAGTATCATCATAATATCGCTGCCTAGATCGTACTGCGTGTCAAGGACGGATCTTGGCGTAAAATAGTGCGTGCTGCCGTCGATATGGCTTTTAAATTTTATCCCACCATCGTCGTTTTTGGTGTTTGATCTAAGCGAGAATGCCTGAAATCCACCGCTATCTGTTAAAAAAGAGCGCTCAAACTTAGAAAATCCATGAAGCCCGCCAAACTCGCGCACGACCTTGCTACTAGGGCGCAGATACATGTGGTAAGTGTTTGCTAAGATTATCTTTGCGTCTAAAATTTCACTCATATCAAAGGCGTCTAAGCTTTTAACCGCGCCAACCGTGCCAACTGGCATGAAAACTGGCGTTTGTATAACGCTATGGGCAGTTGTTAGGATACCACGCCTTGCGTTTCCATCTTTTTTTATAACTTCAAATTTCATTGTTATCCCTTATTTTTTGATTTTTTATTTTAACAAAATTTATAATATAATCCAGAAATTTTAAGGCAAAGGAACTTTTTGCAAAATAAAAATGATGTCATTTTTGTAGTGGCAAATGGCGCTCAGACTATAAAATTTATAGGTGAGTTTAGCTACAAAGACGCAAAAAATTTACAAAGCATTTTTAAAAAAATCCAAAAACTTAGTGGCAGTGTTAAATTTGACTTTAGCGAGCTAAAAATTATTGATTATGCTATTTTAATCCTTTTAAAAAATACGCTAAATGGTAAGAAATTTGAGATCATTACAAATGATGAGAAGATAAAGGCAATGGGCGATCTTTTAAATGATGAAAAGATTGATTTTAACTACATGCCGCCGCACAATAGTCTAAATTTCTTTTCACGTCTTGGTGAAAAAATTTGTGAAGGTTTTGTAAATTTAGCTGAGTTTGGTACGTTCTTGGGCGAATTTTTAATAAAAAGCATAAAAATTTTATTTAATCCAGCCAGTCTTAGATTTAGGGAATTTAGTAACTACATAAAAGATGGCGGTGTAAATGCCGTTTTTATCGTATCCCTCACCGCTTTTTTGATAGGCGTTGTGCTTGCGTATCTTGGCAGTGCGATGCTTGCAAGCTTTGGGGCAAGTATATTTATAGTAGAGATCATGGGTATGCTAACGCTTAGAGAGGTGGCCCCACTCATCGCTGCTATCGTCATCGCGGGTAGATCAGCCTCTAGTTTTACTGCTCAAATTGGCGCTATGAAGCTAACCGAAGAGATAGACGCGATGAAGACGATGGGCTTTGAGCCATTTAACTTCTTGGTGCTGCCACGCATCATTGCCATGGTACTTTGCGTGCCTGTCATTATCTTTATAGCTGACGCGATAAGTATCTTAGGGCAGATGATTATTTGCCAAACGATACTTGATATCAGCTTTAGCGACTATTTAAATAGATTTCGCGAGATGGTCGAGCTTAGACACTTTGCTGTTGGTATGATAAAAGCTCCATTTTTTGGTGCAGTAATAGCGATCATTGGCTGCATGAGGGGATTTGGTGTGAGTCAAAATGCTCAAAGTCTTGGAGCAATGACAACAGTTAGCGTTGTAAATGCGATATTTTGGGTCATCGCGCTTGATGCATTTTTTGCGATAATTTTTATGTGGCTAAAGATATGAACGAGATAATAGTTGGAAAAAACATAACGACAAGTTATGGCGATAAGATAATGCACGATAATGTGAGCTGGAGCGTCAAAGAGGCTGAAATTTACGGCTTTTTAGGCGGCAGTGGTGCTGGGAAAACGACGCTTATGAAGACGATGATATATCTAAAAAAGCCAAGCGAGGGCGATATATTTTTTGATGGCGTCAATATGTGGAAAAGTAGTCAAGAGGAGCAGCAAGAGATAAAGCTAGAAAGCGGGACAATGTTTCAGTTTGGAGCACTTTATAGCTCAATGACGATCCTTGATAACGTGGGTGTTTTGCTTCATGAGTACTCTAAATTTAACAAGCGCCAGATCGATGAGATCGCGATGTTTTGGATACAAAAAGTTGGACTTAAAAAAGAGGTCTCGATGCTTTATCCAAGCGAGCTAAGTGGTGGTATGAAAAAGCGTGCTGCGCTAGCAAGAGCTTTGGTTTTAAGTCCAAGGGTGCTATTTTTAGATGAGCCAAATAGCGGCCTCGATCCTGTTAGCTCACGCCAGATGGACGCGCTTATAAAAGAGCTTCGTGATAGCATCGGCGTGACTATTGTCATGGTGACTCATGATGCTGATAGTATTTTTGATATTTTGGATAGATTTTTGATAATAGATAACAAAAAAATAGCCTTTGAGGGAAATATAAAAGAGCTTGAATATCTTAAAAACAACCCACTTGAAGAGCTATTTAAAATGAGGAAAAAGTAGATGGAAAATAGAAATTCTTATACCATTGTTGGCATGTTTTTTATGGCTTGCCTTACAGCATTTGCAATATTTATCTGGTGGATGACTAGTAAAAATAATACAAAGGTTGATTTTAAAGAGTACTACATTCACACAACAGAGCTACCAAGCGGTCTAAAGGTTGATTCAACAGTTAAATTTATCGGTGTACCAGCTGGAACGGTCAGTAATATAAATTTTGTTGATGATAAAAACGCTCTCATAAACATCACTATGAAAATAAGAGAGGATCTACCTATCAAGGCCGATAGCGTGGCAAGTATAGAAGTTCAGGCCATTAGCGGTGTGGCTAGCATAAATATAAGCCGTGGCACAAAAGACTTTGCATCAGGCCAAAAGCCTATCTTGCAGCTTGAAGAGAGCCTCTTTTCAAAGCTTGGAAACAACGCTGAAAACATCACCTTAAAGATAAATCAAACACTCGATAAAGTAGATAACTTTTTTTCGCCTGAAAATATCGCTCACGTAGAGTCAGTCCTTAAAAATATTGATAAATTTACACAAGTTTTAACAGACGAAGAGGGGCTAAGTGAGGTTGATAGTATCGTTAAAAATATGAAAAATTTTACAGACATTTTAAACAAAACCGACACAAAAGAACTGGTTAAAAATTTAAACACTCTAATTTCAAATGCAAACCAAGTTTTTGTATCGGCAAATTCGGCTATTACTGGATATAGTTCACTGCAAGAGCTCATCACAAAAAAGGCTAAAGATGGCGAATACGACCTTAGAAATACGGTTGGGCCGTTATTAAGAGAAGCGAGTGATTTTTTAAATGGATTTGACAAGACGCTTCGCGAATTTAGAGGCGCACTTCAAAGGCTTGAAGATAATCCTTACGAGTTTTTCTTCACAAATCCGGTGCCAAATGACAAAGGAGATAAAAAATGAGAAATTTGATATACGCTGCGGCTGCATTTTTATTTTTTGGCTGCTCGCTAAAGACCGACGTACCACAAGCTACGATGTATGAGATACACTACTCAAATAAGGAGTGCTCGGCTGAAAACAAGCAAAAAGAGCTAAAAAATGTCTTCATAGAAAATGTGAGCGCCCTTGATATGGTCGATACCAGAAAAATTCTAATCGTCGCTGAAAACAATAAGATAAGATACCTGAGCGATGCTAAATTTGTCTCTGAGCCAAGTGAGATGATCTATAAGTCGCTCGTAAAAGGGCTTTACTCAAACTGCGCTGCAAAGCCGATATTTTCACCAAATGCAAAAGATCTTAGACTAAAAGTAAGCATCATCTCTCTTCAAATAAGAGGCGACAAGGCCGAAGTTTCGCTAGCTTATGAGCTGTTTAATGCAAACACTTCGCTAAAATCAGGCATGATCACAAAAGAAATTTTCTGCCCAGATCCAAGCTCAAGTACTATTTTTGATACGATAAATAAGGCTACAAATTTAGCAATCGACACACTAATCTCTGAAATAATCTCTTAAATTTTCTTGGCTGTAAATTTCTAAATTTATAGCCAAAATAGCTTATTTTAAAGACCTTTTGTTATAATGTGAGCTTTAAAATACGGAGAATTGATGAAGAAAATTTTAATAATCGCAGATGGAACTTTTGCAAGAAATTTTTTAAATAGACTACTTGAAACAAAATCAAATTTACATCACTATATCGTTGTTTCAAGTGAGGATTACAGCCAAAAATCAAATTATGAAAATTTTACATTTTACCAGTTTGACCCAACTAGTCTTTCAAAGCTAAAAAGCGTAAGCGATGGCTATTTTAGTCAGTTTTGTATAGTTTGCGATGATAAAAATGAAGCGGTTGCTGTTTATGAAAATTTAAGACAGATCAGTACAAAGACCGAGACTGTTTTTATGAACTCGTGGGAGCTTGATGAAAAATGCAAAGAAACATTTGCAAGCGATAAACACTTAAGCGTGGTTGATATCAGAGATATTGCAGCATCAAGGCTTATGGACTATTTACCAGATTTACCGGTTTTAGCTGATAATATCGGGCTTAGTGAGGGCGAGATCATGGAAGTTAAGGTGCCAATAGGTAGCTCTTATATGTATCGTCACATTAGCTCAGTAGCTCAAAAAAAATGGCGAATAGCCCTCATATATCGAGGCAGCGAGATCATCTTGCCAAAGCCAAATGTAATGATACAGCCAAGCGATATATTACTAATCGTTGGTGATCCAAATGTGCTTCAAAATGTTTATCGCTCGATCAAGCGTGAAAGTGGGCAGTTTCCAAGTCCATTTGGTAGCAATATCTATGTGCTGATTGATATGATCTCTATGGACAAAGAACGTGTTAGCAAGCTCATAAAGGATAGCTTGTATTTGCATTCAAAGCTAAATAATAAACGCCTTTTTTTTAGAGTGATAAATCCAACTTTAGGTGAAAATTTAGATACTTTAAAAGCGATAAAAGAGAAAAACATTATTGTTTTGATGGATTATTTTAATAGCGATAACAAATCTATAAAACATGACGTTTTAAAGCACGATATCGGTCTAATCTTAAGCGATGATAAGTACTTTTTTAAATTTAAAAAGCTATTTTATGAGCTAAAACTTCCAGTGCTAAAAACAGGCAAAATTTTGCTCTCAAATATAAAAGAGGGCGTTATACTAGGCGATCAAAGTCAAGAAGTGGAGAATCAATCAGCCGTGATAACAGACTGCTGTGCACAGCTTGATTTGGAGATGAAATTTTACTATTTTGATAATAAGCATAGCGAAGATGAAGCGTTAAGAGAGCATTTTGAGAGCATTAGCGCGCTATTTTCTAAGCGTATAAAGATAGAAAATCACAATCTTAAAAATCCGCTTGTAAAACTAAAAAATACAAAAGATCTGCTTCATTTTGTAATGTTTACTAAAAGCGTGGCAAATGGTGGAGCATTTGCCTTTTTATCGACAAATTTAAATAGGCTTTATAAAAAACTGAGCCAAAACGCACAGCTTTTTGTGCCAGTAAGTGAGTAAAAATGCAGATAAATTTAAATCTTAAAGAAAAAGCATCAAGCTATAAAATTTATATAAACGAGCTTGAGAGACTAGAGCTAAAAGGTAAGGTTGGTATCGTTACAAATGCCAAAGTAGCGGGGCTTCATCTTGAAAAGCTACTTAGTATTTTGAAGTGTGATGAGAAATTTATCATAAGTGTACCTGACGGCGAAGAGTATAAAAGCCTTGAAACGGTAGAGCAAATTTTAGAGCAACTTTTTGTGAGCAAATTTGATCGCTCATCTACGCTAATCGCCTTTGGTGGTGGCGTCATAAGTGATATGACTGGCTTTGCGGCGAGCATCTATGAAAGAGGAATAAATTTCATAAATATCCCAACTACGCTTTTGGCACAAGTTGATGCGAGTGTGGGCGGAAAGACTGGTGTGAATAACAAATTTGGCAAAAATTTAATAGGCTCATTTTATCAGCCAAAGGCAGTTTTTTGTGAGATAAATTTCTTAAAGACATTGCCAAAGAGAGAATTTGCAGCTGGCGTGGCTGAGGCTTTAAAGATGGCAATAACTTTTGACAAAGAGATGTTTGATTGGTTAAAAAGCATAAATTTAGATGATGAAAATTTAGCCAAGCTAGTTGAAAAATCGGTAATTTTAAAAGCAAAAGTGGTTGAACAAGATGAGAAAGAAAAAGGGCTAAGAGCTATCCTAAACTACGGACATACCTTTGCTCACGTCATAGAAAATGAGACAAATTACAAAGAATTTTTACATGGCGAGGCGGTGGCAATAGGTATGAATATGGCAAATCGTTTAAGCGTAAGACTAGGGCTCATGAGGGAGGCGCAGGCAGAGAATATCAAACAGGTTTTAGTAAAATTTGGCCTTCCAGTAAGCTACAAAATACAAAACGAAAATGCATTTTATGAGGCATTTTTTATGGATAAAAAGACAAAAGATGATAAGATAAATTTCATCATTGCAGATAAAATCGGCAGTGCGATCATCAAAAATGACGTCAAAAAAGAAGACGTTTTAAAAATTTTAAGAGAATTTAAATGAAAAAGATCATAGCTTTACTACTTTTTTGCTTTGCCCTTTATGCTGAGGAGAACGTTACGCTTGAGCAAAATAGCTCACAAAATTTACAAAATAATGAGCTTATAAAAGATATTTCAAATCTAGATAACTCCCTAAAAAACAATATCTGGATCACAAGGTATGCTAACTATAACACTTATCAAAGACTTATTGATGAGCTTGAAAAAAATGAAAATGAACTAAGAAAGCTAGACAAAAGCTCAAGAAGAGGCAGTGATATCATAAAGAGAATCCAAACCCTAAAAGAGCAGATAAATTTACTAAAAGAGTATGAAAAAACGCCATTTTCAAATATGCTAGCAGCTCCTGAAATGGATACTCCACCAAGGATAACAAGTCCTGTTGCACTTATATCTGGCTTTTCGTATATCAAAAAGATAAAGAGCGATAAGATCGAGTATCAAAGGCATATAAAAGAGCTCGATACGCTTTTGGAAAAGCTTGAAACAAAAGAAAATTTACTAAATAGACTAAATTTGATAGAAGAAAATGAGCAAAATAGGGAAAGCCTAAACTTGGTAAAACAAGAAATAGGCGACTTTAAAGCGGCAAAACAGATCGCTGATACAACTTATAATGTCTATGAAAAAAGAGCTGATGAGGCTATAAATTTAACCACCTCTGATATAAAAGCTCAGTTTTTAAGTATGGGCTATACAGCTATCATCATTCTTTTAACGATCGGGCTAACATTTATCGCTAAATTTATCGTTAAAAGAACGATTACTGATAATGAGAGATTTTACACGGTCAATAAATTTTTAAACGTTTTAAATATCACCGTTATCATCATAATCTTACTTTTTTCGTATATCGAAAACGTCACATATTTAGTAACCGTGCTAGGTTTTGCTTCGGCTGGTATCGCCATTGCAATGAAAGATATGTTTATGAGTATGCTTGGCTGGATGGTGATCATGTTTGGCGGCTCTATACATGTGGGTGACAGGATCAGAGTGCTTCATGATGGCAGCGAATTTGTGGGCGATGTGATCGATATCTCTTTACTTAGGCTGACTGTTTTTGAGGATGTTAGCTACTCGACTTATAAGACAAACCGCCGTGCAGGTAGGATCATTTTTGTACCAAATAACTATATTTTTACAGACCTAATCGCAAACTATGCTCACTATGGCATGAAGACTGTTTGGGACGGTATAGATATCATGATAAGTTTTGATAGTAACCATAAAAAAGCCGTCTATCTAGCAAGAAATGTCGTTAAAAAATACTCAAAAGGCTACACTGATATCGCTAAACGCCAGATGAATAAACTAAGAAGCCAATATAGCATCAAAAATCCAAACGTCGAGCCAAGAATTTATACATTTTTTGAACCTTATGGTATAAATGTCTCATGTTGGTATATGGCAAATTCTTATGCGACTTTGGCTCTTAGAAGCACTATTAGCGCTGAGATAATAGAAGCATTTTTAGCTCAAGATGATATAAAGATCGCTTATCCAACACAAACTATGTTTATAAGCAAAAAAGAAAATCCAAGCGATCATACCGCTCACAGCGAGCAAGAGAGTGAAAATTCTTAATGCAAAAGATATTTTTTAAAACATTTGGATGTCGCACAAATATCTATGATACTGAGCTTTTAAAAAGCTACATCAAGGACTACGAGATCACAAATGATGAAGAGAGCGCTGATATCGTGGTCATAAACTCGTGCACTGTTACAAATTCTGCCGATAGCGGTGTCAGAAACTACATAAACGGCGTAAAAAGGCGTGGGGCGAAGGTAGTGCTGACTGGGTGTGGTGCGGTTAGTAAAGGTAAAGAGCTATTTAATAGCGGTATATTTGGTGTACTTGGAGCTAGTAAAAAGAGCGATCTAAATGAGCTTTTAAAGCAAGAGAAGCCATTTTTTGAGCTTGGGAATTTAAACTCAGTCGATAAAAATATAGTTACAAATTATGAAAATCACACTAAGGCTTTTATAAAAATTCAAGAAGGCTGCAACTTTAGCTGTAGCTACTGTATCATCCCTTCGGTTCGCGGCAAGGCTAGGAGCATGGACGAGGCGATGATATTAAAAGAGGCAAGAATTTTAGCCCAAAACGGCTATAATGAGCTTGTCTTAACTGGCACAAATATAGGCAGTTACGGCAAAGATACAAATAGCTCTCTTGGTAAGCTTTTGGCAAACTTAGGTAAAATTTCTGGCATTAGACGCATTAGGCTTGGAAGTATTGAGCCAAGCCAGATAGATGAGAGCTTTAGAGAAATTTTAAAAGAAGAGTGGCTAGAGCGTCATCTGCATATTGCACTTCAGCACACGAGTCAGGCGATGCTAAAGATCATGCGAAGACGAAATAACGCATTTAGTGATCTGGAGCTTTTTAATGAGCTTAGCTCACTTGGCTTTGCACTTGGTACGGACTACATCGTTGGACATCCAGGAGAGAGTGAGGAGATATGGACAGAGGCTGTGGAAAATTTTAAGAAATTTCCTATCACGCATCTGCACGCTTTTGTCTATTCGCCTAGGCGTGATACGCACTCAGCGACGCTAAAAAGCGACGTTAGCGGCGATGTGGCAAAGAGTAGGCTCAAAATTTTACAAGGCATAGCTTTGCAAAATAATGAAAATTTTAGAAAAAAACATGATGGGGCTTTGAAAATTTTAGTCGAGCAAAAAAATGGTGAGTTTTACGAGGGCTTTGATCAATTTTACAACAAAGCTAAAATTTTAAGCCAAAAAGATATAACAAAAGAGTGGGTGGAGGTAAGCGAATATGAAGTTAAGCCAGATGCCAATTATGCAAAAATTTAAATTTAATAAGAAAAATATCCTAATAATCGCAGCTATCGCATTAATCAGCGTGCTGTTATTTGCCGTTAGTAAAGAACCACGAAATATCACATATTCGCAATATATGCAACTAATGGATGGAAATTTTATAGACCGCGCTGTAATCGATGACGATGAAGTCGTGCTTTATGCACAAAACAATCGTTTTTCAATCATAAAAGAGGGTATCGATCTAAAAGAACTTATTAAAAAAGTACCTGTTGAAAAGACTAAGCAATACATCACTCCTGGTATGATCTGGGGATTTATCATCTTTATCTGCTTCGTGCTTTGGTATGCTTATATCTTTAGAAGTATCAGGAAAAAAGAGGAGAGCTTGCTTAGCAAAAAAGATGGCGCATTTGAGATAGAAAGCGTGCTAAATCAAAACACTATGCCAGTCATCTCAAATGTGAGATTTAGCGATGTAGCTGGTATTAGTGAGGTCAAAAGCGAGCTTAGCGAGATAGTTGATTTTCTAAAAAATCCACAAAAATATAGAAATTTTGGTATTAAAATGCCAAAAGGTGTGCTAATGGTAGGTCCTCCAGGTGTTGGCAAGACACTTGTTGCAAAAGCCGTTGCAGGCGAGGCAAATGTACCATTTTTCTACCAAAATGGTGCTAGTTTTGTGCAAATTTATGTTGGCATGGGTGCAAAAAGAGTAAGAGAGCTTTTTAGCAAAGCTAAGTCTTATGCTCCGTCTATTATCTTTATCGATGAGATAGATGCTGTTGGAAAGAGCAGGGGTGGTACTAGAAACGACGAGCGAGAAGCCACTCTAAATCAGCTACTAACCGAGATGGATGGCTTTGAGGACAACTCTGGCGTCATCGTAATAGCTGCTACAAATAGGATCGAAATGATCGACGAGGCACTACTTAGATCGGGTCGTTTTGATAGGAGAATTTTTCTTTCGATGCCTGATTTTAACGACAGAGTGGCGATCTTAAACACATATCTAAAAGATAAAAAATGTGAAGTGGCCGCTGAGGATATCGCCAAAATGAGCGTTGGCTTTTCAGGTGCGGCACTTAGTACGCTTGTAAATGAAGCTGCGATAAATGCCCTAAGAAACGGCGAGAGCGTGCTTAAGATAAGGGACTTTGAGGCTGTTTTAAACAAGGTCTTGCTCGGTAAAAAAAAGGTGCTAAGCTATAGCGAAAACGAGAAGAAAATTCAAGCCATTTATCAAGGAGCAAAGGCGCTAAGTGCTTACTGGTTTGATGTGAAATTTGAAAAAATTTCTCTTATAGAAGATAGATTTATGGCAACAGAGCAAGAGATCGAGTCAAAGTCGCAGATGATATCTCGTATCAAGGTGCTCATCGCTGGTATGTGCAAGCTTGAGATAGATGAAAACGACATCTTTTCAAACTCGAGTAGTGATCTAAATTTAGCCAAAGAGATCGCATCAAAGATGGTTTATGAATACGGCATGGGAAGTTCATTTGTCCCTAATCCAAATGATGTAGAAGAAATTTTAAAACAAGCAAAAGAAGAGATAATGTCCTTTTTAAAGGGTACAAACGAGCAGATCGCAAAGATCAGCTCATATCTGCTAGCGTACGAGAGTGTAGATAAAGAGACGCTGGCAAAAATTTTAAATGAAAACTACTAAAGGAGAAAAAGTGAAAGCAAAAATAGGTATATTAACCCTTTCTGACCGTGCAAGCGAAGGCACATACGAGGACAAATCAGGTCCAGCGATCAAAGAGGTGCTTGACAGCTGGATAGTGAGCGAGCGTGAGTACTTTTACGAGGTTATACCAGATGAGTTTGAGCTGATAAAAGAGAGGCTTGTGTACATGGTGGACGTGCTTGGCTGCGATCTTGTGCTAACGACTGGTGGTACTGGGCCAGCTCTTAGAGATGTGACACCAGAGGCAACAGAGGCAGTTTGCGAGAAGATGATGCCAGGCTTTGGCGAGCTAATGAGAGCTGCAAGCCTGCAATACGTCCCAACAGCGATCCTATCACGCCAAACAGCAGGCATCAGAGGCCATGCACTCATCATAAATTTACCAGGTCAGCCAAAGGCTATAAAAGAGTGCTTGGAGCCGGTATTTCCATCAGTTCCGTACTGCATTGACTTGATAGAGGGAGCATTTATTGAAACTGACGAAAATGTCATGAAAGTATTTCGTCCAAAACAAAAGAAAATCTCGTAAATGGGTTTGACAGATAGCCTAAATTTAAAAGCCACTGCTTTTGCAAATAGGTGGCGATTTGTTATTAAAATTTGGCTTGTTTTTTCTTTTTTATCCTATGCGCTGGCCTACTATCTTGGGTTAGAGGTTTTTGGCTTTATCTCTGCCATTTCTATCTTTGGCTGTGTTTGCCTGCTAGCCTTTAGCTCACTTCTTTGGTTTGTCGCTAGCCTTGTATTTTTGTAACCTTTGGTATTTTTACTACTTGAAAAATTTGATGAAAGCATTACTGTTTATGCTTTAGCCTGTTCAATTTGGCTGCTTGGCTGGATCACTTTGTTGCTTGTGGTCGATGATAAATTTGCAAGACTGGGAAATGACATCTTGCTAAAGATCTCTCGCATAGTTCTTGTTGGCGAGTTTGCCTTGCTATATTTTTTTAACTACAACAGCAGCCTTGACATAGAGACTTTAATAAAGTCAAATTTGACAAAGTCGCTGCTTTTAGTGCTAAACTCCTATATGCTGCCATCGCTTGTGACGCTACTTATATTTGATATAAAAACATATATCGCTAGCAAAAATGAGTAAAATTTTACGTATTATTTTATGTAATTTATACTAAATTTAGCCGTTTTTGCTCTCTGCTATCTTTTTTATAAGCTCCATATCGCCGTTCATTGCTAGGCTCATAAAGCAAATGCCGTTTGCGCCAGCTTTTATGGTCTCTTTGTAGTTCCCGCTGTCTAGCCCGCCAAGTGCATAAATTTCTTTATCAAAGCTTTTTAACTCACTTATAAAATTTAGCCCTCTTGGCTCTAAATTTGGCTTGCAAGAGGTGGCAAATATATGAGAAGCAACAAACACATCAGCGATAGAGGCTGAAATTTTAGCCTGCTCTAGGTCGTGAGCTGGGGCGTAAATTTTAGCTGTTTTTCTAAATTCATCTAAAAAAATGCTGTGATTTTTAAAAAAGTCAAGCTGTGCTGAAGTGAGCCAAAAGTCGCTTTTTAGCTTGCAAGCTACGTCAAAAAATTGATTTATAATAAATTTCTTTCGGTAGTTTTCACAAATTTGAGCCACAACTCTAGCAAGATCATAAAAATTAGCATCGTCTAGCCCCTTTGCACGAAGTAAAATTTCATCCACGCCAGCCTTGCAAAGTAGCTGAATTCTCTTTAAAAAGTCATCGCCCTTATAGCTGTCAAAGTCAGCTACGCAGAGAATTTTAAACATAGACATACTCGCTCATTAATGGCTCTAGGCCATTTGCTTTTATCATTGCCTTGATCTCATCCACACTTCTGCTATCACTTATCTCAAACTGCTCGTCGCCCTTTTTCTCTTCGCTGTGAGCGCCGATGCTCACTTTTACACCAGCGCTTATCTTGTTTGCGGCTATCTTTACGGCGTTGTCACGAAATTTAGCCTTTTCTCTGGTTGAGATCGTTATGCTAGCTGTTGGCATAAAAATTCTATAAGCGCAGATCACTTGCAAAAGCTCGCGCTCGCCCACGTCACGTGGATTGATGCGGTTGTTATTGATGATAGGGCGAAGTCTTGGGCATGAAAATGCGATCTCAGCGTGTGGATACTTTTTCTGAACTAAGCTTGCGTGAAGTGCCGTAGCAAAGGCATCAAGTCTAAAGTCATCTATGCCAAGAAGTGCCGCAAAGCCGACCCCTCTCATACCTCCAAGAAGCGCTCGCTCTTGCGCATTTAAGCGGTATGGGAAAATTCTTTTATTGCCGCCAAGGTGGATTTTTTCATATTTTGTGGGATTGTAGGTCTCTTGAAAGACGGTCACGTAGTCTGCGCCACTTTTGTGAAGCAGGGCGTAGTCCTCAGAGTTTAGTGGGTAAATTTCAACCCCAACGACTTTGAAAAATTTCTTTGCCAAAGCGCAGGCGTTTGCGATGTAAGTGACACTTGAGTTGGTCTCGCTCTCGCCAGTTAGGATCAAAATTTCCTCCAAGCCGCTCTTTGAAATTTCTCTCAGTTCTCTTGTGATCTCCTCGTCGCTTAACTTTGCCCTTTTTATATTATTTTTAGCGTTAAAACCGCAATAAACGCAGAGATTATCGCAGTAGTTTGCTATGTAAAGTGGAGTAAAAAGCGTGATGTTTGAGCCAAAATTTGCCCTTGTTTTTGCTTGAGCTAGCTGGGCTATTTGCTCTAAAAATGGCGCTGCTGTAGGCGAGAGTAGGGCTTTTAAATTTTCAAGCGAGCAGTGCTTTGCATTAAGAGCCGCTTTTACGTCTGCTTCGGTGTAAATTTCGGGCTTGTAATTCGCGCGCTCTTTTAAAATCTCATCCATGATATCTCTGCCAACGTCCTGCATGTGAGGTAGCAGCTTCATGTGATCGGTTTTTGTAAATTTCATCAGTCTAAAAATCCAGTGAGCGGTGATGAGGCGTTTGCACTTTTACTCTTTGCGCCAAGGCCTGCTAGATAGGCGTTGCGACCAGCGATGATAGCTTCTTTAAAGGCTCTTGCCATGAGCGGGATATTTTTAGATGAGGCGATGGCTGTGTTTGCCATGATAGCAGCCGCTCCCATCTCCATCGCTTCGCACGCTTGTGAAGGCCTACCGATGCCCGCATCAACTATGATCTGCGTATCAAGCTCGTTTATCAAAATCTCAATGATATCTTTAAAAACTAGCCCTTGGTTTGAGCCAATGGGCGCAGCTAGAGGCATTATACAGCTTGCTCCTGCACTTAGCATCGCTCTTGCGGCATTTAGATCTGGAAACATATAAGGCATCGGCACAAAGCCGTCATTTGCCAAAGCTTCGCATGCTTTTATGGTTTCAGTGTTGTCTGGAAAGAGAAATTTAGAGTCAGTGATGATCTCTATCTTAACAAGTTTGCCACATCCAAGCTCACGTGCGAGCTGGGCGATACGAACGGCCTCTTTGGCGTTTCTAGCGCCACTTGTGTTTGGTAAAAGTGTTACCCCTTTTGGGATGAAGTCAAGTATATTTCGATCTTTGCTCTCGTTTATGCGCCTAAGAGCAAGGGTTAATATTTGTGCTCCAGCCTCGTTTACGGCTGAGTCGATGAGCTCGTGTGAATACTTGCCAGAGCCAAGGATAAAGCGGCTTTGAAATTCCTTGCCGCCAAGGATCAAACTATCATTTTGCACTTACGCCTCCAAGCCCATAAGTAGTCTAATGGCCAAATTTGCTTGGTGGTTTGCGCAGACTGCGACGCGCGGCGCCATGAGTCCTTGACCGATCTTTGCCTCATTTGTAAGGTCGCCGCAAAGATAGACATTTTTGGCAAATTTTATGGTTTTTATGAGATTTGAGCTAAAGTATCCAGCCATGCCAGAAGCGCCGATGATCTTTTTCTCTTTTAAGCTAGCGCCTGCTTCGTTTAGTATCATCGCCTTACCAGCGACGTTGTCAAAGGCTTCGCATAAAATTTCACACTCGCCAAAGACACTTGCTACGTTTTTTTCGTCTAAAAATATATCGTGAGTCTCGACCTCGACAAAGGGATTGACATCATTTATCAGCTCTTTAAGCGCCTGCGTCTTTTTCATACCGATGTGGCGGACGAAATACTGCTGGCGGTTAAGATTGCTTGGCTCAACGACGTCAAAGTCGGCAAGTACTAGCTTTTTTACGCCAACTCTTGCAAGGCTTAGGGCGATATTTGAACCAAGACCACCAAGTCCAGCCACGCCGATTACTGCCTTGCTTAGGGCTAAATTTAGCTCAGGGCTGTTTCGTGAGGCGATCATAGAGCGTAAAACTTCACGCCCAGGCATCACGCCGCGTTTTATAAAAACAACATTTGAGCTATTTTGTAACTCGGTATCTTCTTTTATAGCAAAGCCATCAACGATAAAAATGTCTGGCTCGGTCGCGTTAAATTTCTCTAAAAATTTATAAATTTCACTCTCTTTATCGCCAAGCGCAAGCTCTTTTAGCTCACTAAGGCTTTTTACTGGCACATTAAATTTTGCGCCATTTAGTACTATCTCTATCATTTTCTCCTCATCCGCCACCAACTAAAGTGATGATCTCATAAACTTTGCCCTCGCTCATAAAGCTCTCATACCAAAGCTTTTTTGGCAAAATTTCTCCGTCTCGCTCAAGGGCTATAAATTTAAGCTCATAGCCGTTTTGAGTTAAAAATTTATAAACACTGATATCGTTTTCAAGTTCGAAATTTTTGCCGTTTAGTAAAAAGCTTATCATTAAATTTTGTAGCTTTTTACAAAATTAGCGATCCTCTCAATCGCTTTTTTTATGCTATCGATGTCAGTTGCAAAAGAAATTCTAAAGTACCCCTCCATGCCAAAGCCAACTCCTGGCACAGTGGCTACGTTCGCTTCTTCAAGCATCTTTTTACAAAATCTAAGCGAGTCGCTATCTACATCTTTACATTTTACAAATAGATAAAACGCGCCATCAGGTGTTACAACGCTTAGTCCCGGGATCTCGTTTATCATTTTTACAGCCATATCACGTCTTTTTTCGTACTCTTTTCTCATGTTTTCGATATCGTCGTCGGTTTCGCCTAGAAGCGACGGGATAGCGCCTATTTGCACGATCGAGCTAATGTTGCTTGTGCTTTGACTTTGAAGCTTTTTGATGCCAGCAATCAGCCAGTCCATCGAACTTGCTATATAGCCAAATCTCCAGCCAGGCATTGCTCCGCACTTGCTTAGTCCGTTTATCGTGACCGTTCTTTTGAAAAGATCCTCGCTCACTGAGGCTACTGCGTGAAATTCTTTGCCGTAAATAACTTTTTCATAAATTTCATCGCTTGTGATGATGATGTCAGTACCCTTTAAAACCTCGCCAAATGCCGCGATCTCCTCTTTTGTATATACAGCTCCAGTTGGGTTTGTCGGGTGATTTAGCGAAAAGACCTTTGTTTTTGGTGTGATCGCTTTTTTTAGCTGCTCGGCTGTGATTTTAAAATTTGTACTCTCGTCCGCCTCGATAAAAACAGGCACGCCACCACAAAATTTAACGATCTCAGGGTAGCTCACCCAGTATGGAGATGGGATGATGACCTCGTCACCTGGGTTGATAAGCGCTTGAAATACATTAAAAAGTGAGTGTTTTGCGCCGATGTTTGTGACGATTTGATTTGCTTTGTAGTCAAGTCCGTTATCTCTTTTTAGCTTTGCTCTAATGGCATCAATGACCTCAGGCAGGCCTGGTACTGGCGTATATTTGCCGCTTTTGCTATCGTTATCAAGTGCGTTTTTTACAGTTTCTCTTATCTTTTTTGGAGTCATAAAGTCAGGCTCACCAGCTGAAAGCGAGATCACGTCGATGCCAGCAGCCTTCATCTCTTTGGCTTTTGTGCTGATAGCGATCGTTATTGACTCGCTTAATGTTTGCATTCTGTTTGCTAGTTGCATTTTTCGTCCTTTTTAGTTGATAGTCTTTAGGTAACTATTGTCATTTAAAAATAGATAAAGCTCGCCCAAAATTTGCTTCTTTTGTGTTTCGTTTATCAGAGTTGATTTCACTAAGCGCTCGTTTAGAGTATCTTGGATCTCGTAGATATCATAGTCCATGTCTTCCATAATGTCTAAAATAGACTGGCTCTCAAGTAAATTTGTGATCTTGTAGCCATCATTTGAAAGCTCTATAGTGGCCTCTGTCGGATGGGTGAAGAGGTTGTGTTTCATGCCGATTACCTCTTGATATGCGCCAACTAGGAAAAATCCTAAGAAATAATCCTCCTTCTCCACGTCCACGTCGTGCAAAAGTAGTGGGTTTTTCTCATCATCATAACTAATCTCACCGTCGCTATCGCATGTGATGTCCCAGATCGAAGCTGGCAAAGTAGGGCGCTCATCAAGCCTATCAAGTGGCATGATAGGGAAATTTTGCTTTAGCCCCCAAAAGTCAGGCAAGCTTTGAAAAATAGAGAAATTTAGCAAGTACCTCTCTTGGACCTCTTTTTGAATTTTAGCCAGATCGCTTGAGTTGCTCTTGTTACCAAGCATCACGACAGCTTTTTTGCTGATGAGCCTTAAAAGCACCTCCGCGTTTGATCTATCTTGAAGATCGACATAGCCTAGATCAAAAAGTGTTAAAACGCTTTCTGTGTGATGGATGGCGTCATGCAGGTACTCTAGGGCGTTTGAAGGCTTGATTGACTTATAAAGATCAACTAGCTCAGTTATCAAATTTGGATTGTTTTTCTTTAAATTTAGCTTCTCTTCGGTGTACTCTTGAGAAAATAGCTCAAGCACAGGAGCGACCAAAAGTGCGTGAGAAGCGGCGATGTAGCGACCTGACTCTATGAAAATATCTGGCTCGATCTCCTTTTTTTGCTCACTTATGGTTTTAAGCATATAAACAACGTCGTTTGCATATTCGTTTAGTGTGTAGTTTCTGCTACTTTCTTCTTTAAACTGCGAGTATTCTATCGCAAGACCGCCACCTAAATTTATCGCTTTTAAATTTGAGGCGCCCATTTTTCTAAGCTCAGCGTAGATGTTGCCAGCTTCGATGAGTGCTTTTTTGAGTGGATGGATCTCGCTTATTTGAGAGCCGATGTGAAAGTGTATCATCGTGAAATTTTCAAGTAAATTTGCCTTTTTTAGCATCTTTACAGCTTCTATCAGTTCGGTTGATGTTAGTCCAAATTTAGAGTGTATGCCACCACTCTTTGCCCAGAGTCCCGATCCTGTCGAGTGCAGTCTTACTCTAAGTCCGATCTTTGGTTTTGGTTTGAAGCGCTCTTTTGCGATGGCGATTATCGCTTCAAGCTCATTTAAGCCCTCGATCGTTAGCGTGATGTTGTGTCCCATCTCAGCGGCGATAAAGCCTATATTTATCATCTCTTTATCTTTAAAGCCATTTACGGTTATGGGAGCTTTTTCGTTATTGTAGGCCATAGTTAAAAGTAGCTCAGCCTTACTGCCAGCTTCAAGGCCGTAGTTGTAGGGCTTGCCAAGGCGCACTAAATTTTTTACAAAGCCAGGATATTGATTGACCTTAAGTGGAAATACGGCATTAAAACTGCCTTTGTAGGCAAATTCTTTCTTTGCTTTTGCAAAGCTTGCGTGGATCTGCTCGATCTGCTTTTGGATAAGATGCGGAAAACGAAGCAGTAGCGGCCCTCTATATCCATCGTCTCTTATCTCTTTTACGATGTCTATGATCGCTGGTTTGCTGGCTGCATTTATACAGACTTTGCCATCTTCTATAACAAAATTTGAATTGCCCCAAATGCTAAGTCCAAAATCATTCATCCCAGCTCCTTTTCAAGCTCATCTAAATTTATCGTTTTTTCATCTTTGGTTTCTAAATTTTTGTACCAGATTTTATTCTTTTTCATCTCGTTTTCACCTACGCAAAGGAAAATTTTCGCATTTTTGTTGTCGGCATTTTGTAGATGTTTTTGAAGTTTTTTGGCTTCATAAGAAATTTCAACCTGATATTTTTTGCGAAGCTTTGAGCCAAGATTATAGATAAAATCAACATTCGCCGCATCAAGCGCGCAAAGATAAACTCCATCTCGCTCATCCTCGGCCTCACCTAAAATTTCCATTATTCTCTCAACGCCCATCGCAAATCCAACGCCGTAACTTGCTCTACCACCAAGATACTCAACGAGCCTATCGTATCTGCCGCCACCTGCGACTGCACTTTGTGAGCCAATCTCATTGCTTATAAACTCAAACGCCGTCTTGCAGTAGTAGTCCAGCCCACGAACTAGCTTAGTGTCTATCTCAAATTTAACGTCATTTGCCGTTAAAATTTCTTGCAGCTTTACAAAGTCAGCTTGCGCCTCATCGCTTAAGCTATCAGTGATAACTGGAGCATTTTTATAAATTTCTTGGCAGCTTTCTATCTTGCAGTCAAGCACGCGGATAGGGTTTAAAAGTTTGCGTCTTTTGCAGTCTTCGCAAATTTTTTCACTGTTTTCATCTAGAAATTTAACAAGCTTTGCTTTGTAAGACTTCATCGAGCTCTCGTCGCCAAGGGAGTTTATCTTTAGGGTTGTTTTTATATTTAGCCTGTAAAAAATTTCGCTCACCATCAAAATAATGCTTGCATCCTCGTAAACACTGCCCTCGCCAAAACACTCGCAGCCAAACTGGTGAAACTCTCTTAAACGGCCTTTTTGTGGGCGCTCGTAGCGAAACATCGAGCCGTGATAAAAGCAGCGTTTTGTCACATTTGCTCTATCAAGCTTTGCCTCGATAAACGCTCTAACCACGCCAGCTGTGCCCTCAGGACGCAAGCAAACGTCGTTGCCGCCTTTGTCTTCAAACTGATACATCTCTTTACCCACGATGTCGCTACTCTCGCCGACACTTCTTTTAAAAAGCGCTGTCTCCTCAAGGTGCGGGGTCAAAATTTGCTCATATCCGTAGTTTTTTGCGACTTCCTCGCAGGTTTTGATTATCCGTGCGTAAAGTTTTGCACGAGCTGGAAGCATATCTTTCATGCCACGAAGTGCCGTTATCATCGCATTATCCTTTTTTATTTTTTGTGATTTTACTTAAAATTTATAAAATTTTCTATCTCTTTTGAAATTAGCTCTATGCTTTTAGATGCGTCTATAAAAAGTGTATCAAAGCCATTTTTGATAAGAATTTGCTTCATCAAACTTTGCACTTTTAAAAGATACTCTAGCCCTCGAGCCTCGATCTTATCGCTTGTGCCTCTGCTTTTTAGGCGTGCGCTTATTAGCTCAGGACTTGCTTCAAAAAAGATGATCTTGTCTGCAAATTTATCATTTAGTGCAAATTTATTAAGCTCCAAAAGCACGTTTTCGTCTAGGCTTTCATCATTTGCCAAAGCGTAGGCAATGCCGGAGATAAAGCCTCTGTCGCTTAAAATAAGCCTACTTAAATTTGGAGCGACCAGCTTTTCAAAATGCTCAGCTCTGTCAGCTAAAAAAAGTAAAATTTCAGCTCTTTTGCCTATTTTTATGCTTGAGCTAAGCAAAATTTCTCGTAAATTTTCACCAAGCTGCGTGCCACCTGGCTCTTTTGTGACGACGACATCACTAAATTTAGAAGCTAAAATTTCTATCTGCGTGCTCTTGCCAACGCCGTCGATGCCTTCAAACAAAACATACATCTTACGCCTTTAAATTTTTAAGAATTTTTGCTGGCACTAGGTTGCTCACGTCGCCGTCGTGGCGTAAGACTGAGCGGACGATCGAGCTTGAGATGAAGGCGTTATTTAAGCTTGGCATAAGATAAACCGTCTCAAATTCGTCCCAAAGTGCAGCGTTTGCGTAGCCGATTTGTAGCTCATACTCAAAGTCGCTAACCGCGCGAAGACCCCTGATGACGGTGTTTATGCCGTGCGATTTAGCAAAATCAACAAGTAAGTTATCAAAACCCAGCACGCTAACATTGCCTAGCCCACTAACTGCCTCTTTTGCCATCTCTATGCGTTTTTCGTGTGCAAACATCGGCTGTTTGCTGTCACTTTTTGCAACTGCGACGATCACTTTATCAAAGATTTTTGTAGCCCTTATGATAACGTCTAAATGGCCGTTTGTGATCGGATCAAAGGTCCCTGGATAGATGCAGGATTTTTTCAAATTTGCCACCTTTTGTAAAGATTATTTTCGATTTTTAAGGCATCAAGCCACTTGCCAATGATAAAATTTTCCATATCTTCTAGGCTCTTTATCTCTGCGTAGTAGCCCAAAACTGGTGGAGCGATGATAGCTCCAAGAGATGAGAGAAGCTGCATCTGAGAAAGCGCGATGGCAGAAAATGGCATCTCTCTAACGCCTAAAACCAGCCCTTGTCTCTCTTTTAGTGCGACACTTGCAGCCCTTGTGATGAGCGTGTCACTTATGCCGTTTGCAACTTTTGCTAGGGTGTTGGTAGAGCAGGGCGCTATTATCATCGCCTCCGTGCCAAATGAGCCTGAAGCTGGACCTGCGCCAAGATCCAAATCATCATAAATTTTTACTCCAAGATCATCTAAATTTAGCTTTAAATTCTCTTCAGCCTCCAAGACTTTCATGGCGTTTTTACTAACTATGACATGCGCCTCGCAACTATCTTTGGCAGCCTTGACAAGCTTTAAAAAGAGTCCAGCCCCACTTGCTCCAGTGGCTGCAAATACTATCTTTTTCATCTTATCACTGCCTCATCTTTGCCTGAAACTGTGGCCTGTAAAATTTTATTATCTTTTGTTCTTATCTTTATCATATCACCTAAATTTCCATCTTCAAGCGCCTTTACTTCAGCAATTATCTTAACTCCATCCTCGCTTAAAACCGCATTTAGCATTTGACCTTTTTTGACTAAACTTATGGCATTAAACTGGCGCTTGGTTAAAATTTCACCGCTTTTTATCTGTACTTTTGTTATAAGAGCCAAGCTGTTTGAGCTAGAAAGTGCATCTTTTGGCCATTTGTCAAACTCAATCATCGTTGGCTGATAGTCAAGTAGGCTTAAAATGTGGTTTGTATTCATTGAATTTATTGCTATGAAGGCTGGCATCTTAGCATTAAAGCTAAATTTAAAATAGATGCTTTTTAGACTCAGATCAACATCCTCAAATGATGCTCTAAATGTACCTTTTTGACTATTTTGATCACCTAAAAAGATATTTTTTAGGACAAGTTCTTTGAAATTTGCTGGAAGTTTATTTTGTGGACTGATGCTAAGATCACTTATGCTGATACCAGGATATTCATCGCTAATCGATCTTAAAAATTGCATTTGAATCTCATCCATAATAGAGCAGTTTTTCACAAAAGCAACGCTTCCACCGCTTTTGTCATTATATGTTTTAAAATTTGCTGTTAGAATTTCATAGAGCTTTTTGCTATCTATCTTAGCAGCTCTTTTGCCCTCTAGGTTTAAAATTTCATTGTCTTCGCCTTCAAAGCCAAAAGTACTAAGTGAAATCTGATCATTTGTGATGCAATACATTGGATAAATGCTGACTTCATTTGCAAAAAGTTTTGTGGAAAATAAAAAAATGAGTATAAAAAAGATGGAGCGGGAAACGAGATTCGAACTCGCGACCCCAACCTTGGCAAGGTTGTGCTCTACCCCTGAGCTATTCCCGCAGTCAAAATGAAGTCCGCATTCTATCAGATTGTTTTTCATTTGTCAAGATTTTATGGAAGTTTTATAAGAGAAATTTCACTATTTTGCAAAATTTCGCTTTGATCTGGGCTAGTTAAAAACATAAAAGTGCTTTTTAAAATATGATCTATCATGCCAGAGCCGTATTTTCCACCATTTGTTGCTATAAATTTATCATTTTCAATATTTCCAAAAATGGCATTGATCCTGCCTGCTTTTACATTTAAATTTTGCGCATTTGTAGCATTTTGTATCACAAAGCAATCCTCTTTTAAAAGAGGCAAAACAAGCATCATCATGCAAACATAAGCTGCCATTGGATTTCCGGGAAGGACAAAAATAAGTTTGCCATCTTTTTCATAAGCCTTGCAAGGTTTGCCAGGTCTTATATCAATATGTGAAAAAATTTCATTGTATCCAAGCTCACTTAGAGCTATTTTCATAAAATCAGCCTCGCCAGCGCTCGCTCCGCCAGAGCAGATAACAATGTCGTAGTTCGCAGCGTTTAAAAATGACTCTTTTACGGCGTCTAAATTATCTTTTATGATGCCAAGATATGAGTTATCTTGTCCAATGGAGCTTAAAAGTGCAGCGATGCCAAAGGCATTTGCATTATAAATTTCATCCTCACTAGCTCTTTGCCAAGGCTCGATGATCTCGTTTCCACTTGAATAAATTCCAATACTAGGCTGTTTTTTAATATTTATAAAACTTATGCCCTGCGCTGCTAGCATCATTATACCTCTAGTGTTTAAAACCTCGCCACTTTTTAGCAAAATTTCACCAATCTTTACCTCTTCGCCTTTAAAGCGATACCCATCACCTTTTTTAAGATTATTTGGTGCTTTTATAAAATTTCCATCAACTACACAATCTTCAATCTTTATGATCGTATCAGCACCCTTTGGCATCTTCGCACCAGTCATTATCTTAACGCACTCATTTTTGTCAATGCTTAGCTGTTCTTTATCGCCTGCAAAGGCACTTGCAACTATTTTATATGGCTTATCTTTATCTTCAAATTTCACAGCAAAGCCATCAAGCGCAGAGTTATCAAAACATGGCAAATTTTTTACCGCCACTACATCATTTGCCAATGTTTTACCAAGAGTCATGCTGATAGGTAAAATTTCGCTATCTATTTTTAATTTAAACTTAGATTTAAGCGCATTTAATGCGTCATTTAGCAGCATTTTTACTCCTCAAGCCTAACGATTTTTGCTCCAAGGCTTTTAAATTTCTCCTCAAGCCTCTCATAGCCTCTATCAAGGTGGTAAATTCTATGCACCAAGCTCTCGCCATTTGCGATGAGAGCGGCTAGTATTAGGGCTGAGCTTGCTCTAAGATCTGTCGCCATCACATCTGCTGCATTTAAATTTGCAGGGGCGTAAACGCTTGCGATATGTCCATTTAGGCGGATGTCAGCGCCCATTCTAGCTAGTTCACTAACGTGCATAAAGCGGTTTTCAAAAAGCCTCTCATCTATTGTGCTAACACCGTTTGCCGCAAGGCAAAGTGCCATAAACTGAGCTTGCATGTCCGTAGGAAAGCCAGGATATTCAGTTGTTCTTATCTCTACTGGTTTTATCTCTTTAGCTGGCAATATCGTGATCTTATCACCATCGACCTCGATGCTAAAGCCCATCTCTTCAAATTTGTTTAAGATGGCTGTCATGTGCGCAGCATTTGCGTTAGTAACTGAAATTTTGCTATTTGTTATGGCACCAGCACAAAGATATGTGCCAGCCTCGATCCTATCTGGAATTACTTCGATATCACAAATTTCAAGTAGTTTTTGATCGCTACCAGTGATCTTTAGCTTGCTTGTGCCAATGCCTTCAATCTTTACGCCACTACTTGCTAAAATTTCACAAATTTGCACTACTTCAGGCTCAAGTGCGACGTTAAAAAGTTCTGTTGTACCGTGAGCTAGGGCTGCTGCCATGATGATGTTTTCGCTACCAGTTACAGTGATCTTATCAAAAACGATCTTTGCACCTTTTAGTCCATTTGGTGCTGTTGCGACGACATAGCCTTGCTTTATTTCGATATTTGCTCCCATTTTTTCGAGTGCATTTAGATGCAGATCAATAGGTCTTTGTCCGATCGCACATCCTCCAGGTAGGCTCACTTCGCAGTGTCCAAAGCGCGCTAGAAGCGGACCAAGTGTTAAGATAGAAGCGCGCATCTTTCTAACAATGTCGTAGTTTGCCGTTGTCGAATTTACACTGCTAGTGTCGATACTTAGCGAGTTTTCGTCTTTAAATTCACACTTTGCTCCTAGATTAGTTAGCAGTTGGCAAAGCGTTTTTATATCAGCGACATTTGGGATATTTGTTAAATTTACACTTTTTTTTGCAAGTAAGGTTAGGGCGATGATCGGTAGAGCAGCATTTTTAGCACCGCTTATTTTTACTTCGCCACTTAGTTTTGCATTTCCTTTTATCTTTAAATAATGCATCATTGCTTTTTGCCTTAAGAAAATATGTTTTTTGCCGATATTATATTGCTTTTTAACTTAGAATAAAGAAAGCAAAGCACTATTTCCGGTTCATTTACGTTTAAAAGTTAAAATTGCAAATACTAAAATTTTGGATATAAATATGTCAAATTCAATAAATAAAAAAATCTTTTTTATTCTTAGCATTATATTTTTTACAGGTTGTTCTTTTAACTCTAATCAACCGACAACTCCGCAAAATGAAACAAATCAAACCGTAACTTCAAGCGTTGATTTTAGTGAGCAAATGATTGGTGAAATCATAGATGAAGATAATGATAGAGAAGATAAAAAATTTGGTTCTTTTTTTAAAAAATACCTAAATACAAGAGCGGGCGGTGATTGCTCTGGATTTGTTTCTATCGTAAATGCAAAGCATCAAAATATGTATTTTGATGAAAAGACAATAAATCGCTACTACGATAATGGTGGTAGAAAGTCAAAAGCGATCTATAATTTTTATGAAAGTAAAAATTTAATTACTCATAAAAATCCAAAAATAGGTGATCTTGTATTTTTCTCAAATACTCTTGGCAAGGGTGTTCAGAAAAATAAAGATAAGAAAAATATTACTCATGTTGGCATAGTTACGGCTGTCCTTGGCGATGAGACAGTAAAATTTATACATAATTCTGGCGGAAAGATAATTCATAGCTATATGAATCTAAAACAAAAAAACGTGCATCTAAAAGGAAATCAAGAGATAAATAGCTACCTTGTAAGGTGTTCAAACTCAAGTTGCTTAGCAGCAAATAGATTTGCTGGATATGGCAAAGCAAAATAAATCAGAAATTTTTATTAAAAACCTTTTAAAACAAATACTAGGCTCAAATTTTAAGCATTATTTATATAAATTTACACTTGTAAATACAGATTTAAATAAAGAGAAAATATGAATTTTTTTGATGAAATTTGGGAAATTTTAAATGAAGGCGAGATTGGGCTTAAATTTTTAAAATTTGAACTATTTTATGAGAAATTTAAACGAGATTTTAATATAAATTTTTACGAAAGCTCTAAACCAAGTGAGCTAATAACGCCTAGCTACGCAAAATTTTGTGAAGTAGTTAGCATGAAAGAGCTAAACAAAAAAGTAAAGCCAAAAGATAAAAATTTAAATTTTATCCATTCGGTAGCTCATATTGAATTTAGTGCTATTGACATCGCGCTTGATGCTTGTTATAGATTTAGAAATTTGCCAAGAGAATTTTATGAAGACTGGCTAGAAGTGGCTGAAGATGAGATCAGACACTTTTGCATGATAGAAAATTTGCTCTTAAAGCATGGCGGTAGATACGGCGAGCTAAGTGTGCATGATGGGCTTTTTATCGCACTTCAAAAGACTTCAAGTAGTCTAACTAGCCGTATGGCGCTACTGCCAAGATATATGGAAGCAAACGGCCTTGATGCAAACGCTCACATCATCAAAAGACTAGAAGCCGAGGGCGGGCAAGAAGAGCTAATAGAGTGCCTAAAAGTCATATTAAAAGAGGAAGTTTCTCACGTTTATAAGGGTGATAAGTGGTTTAAATTTGCCTGCAAAAAAGAGGGCATTGACGAAAATAGCTACTTTGACATTATCTTAAGTTTATATCCAAATTCATTTAAAAATGTTAGAGAGATTAATGAACAAGATCGCTTAAAAGCTGGATTTAGCAAAGAAGAGCTTTGCTTGATAAAGAATTTCTCAAAGGAGAGATAGTGAGTAAAATTTATTTCATAAGACATTCAAAAGCGGTTGATGAGAATAAGGACGGAGCTAAAGATGCCTTAAGGGAGCTTAGTCAAAAAGGCAAAGAAGATGCTAAATTTATGGCAAATAGACTAAAAATGTATGATGTGATGCCAGGGGCTATCTTTTCAAGCAGCGCTAAAAGGTGCGAGCAAACGGCAAAGATTATCGCCAAAACTTTAAAATTTAAAGAAGAAATCGATCTTATAGATGAGCTTTATGATATAAGCTTTGAATATCTTTTAAAATTTGTCAAAAATATAGATGAGAGTTTGGATGATATTTTTATCATCATGCACAATCCAAGCATAACTGAAATTTGTGAGTATTTAAGCGATTCATCAATAGATAATATCCCAACTTCTGGAATATTTTGCGTTGAGTTTGGATGTAAATTTAGTGAGTTAAAAGAGGGCGGCGCAAAAGCGTTATTTTTTGACCACCCCAAAAAACATCAAAGATAATTTAACACTTTAGTTTTTATCTTTAAAAATTTCGTTATACGAAGTAAAAATTTGCTCGCTTAGATCTTCTATTTTTTTAGACTTATCAACAAAATAATTTAAATTTTGTTCGTTATAGCCAGAGGCTGACTTCTCTAGCAAGAGTTTGATTTCATTATTTAGTGACGCTGTAAGCTCTTTTGACTTATCAAAATTTTTATTTTGCTTGTGTTCGCTTATACTCTCGTTCTCATACCAGTCTAGCAGGTTTTGTGCTAAATTACGTATTTCTTCACTATATCCTTGTTCGTTTATAAGATCAGAGTACACTTTAGTTTTGTAAGCGATTTGCGAAATTTTTGCGATTATGGCAAAGGTTTTATCTTCGACATATTTTGATGTTTGAGCGGTATTTTGTGCGTTTGCATTAAACTCGCTCAATACCTTTTTGAAATTTTCTACATTTTGTGTCGTTAGTTTAGAAATTTCATCGATTTTTTTAGAATTTTCATCGATATCATTTACCTCTTGCTGAAGTGTTTTTATATTGACCTCTATATCGCTTGTGGCTTTTTGTGTATTTTCAGCTAGTTTTCTTACCTCATCAGCAACTACCGCAAAACCACGTCCGTGCTCTCCTGCACGAGCAGCTTCAATGGCAGCGTTAAGAGCAAGCAGATTTGTCTGATCGGCAATATCTTTTATTAAATTTAAAACAGAGCTTATTTCAGAAGCCCTAGTGCTTAGCATACCAGTAGCGTTCGAGCAGCTTTGTACTAGACCATCAAGCTCTCCCATATTTTGACTAAGCTCGGCGATATTAGACATATTTTCTTTTGCTACTTGTGCAGTTTGTCTAGCATCTGTTGCTGTTTGGCTTAAATTTTTGATACTTTCATTTAGATCATCTCTTACATAATTTATACCATTTATACCGTTTCCAAGCTTGTCAAGCTCGCTTGATAGAAGACCTCTAACCTTGCTTTTTTGGCCGTCTTTTATACCTGTGACACCCTTGCTCATAGATATGGCATTTCGTTTAAATAAACCCCTAAACCCTTCTACAAATATATTTCTATATGTTTTCGAGTTTTGTGCAGCTTGGACTGAGGTTGAAATTTCACGTTGAAGCGCCTCAACCTGATCTAATAAATCATTTATGCCAAGGGCGACTTCATACATCTCGTCCTTTTCTCCAACATTTACAATGCGAGGCTCTAGTATGCCATTGCTTGCCGATTTGACAACACTTAAAATCTCATTTATTGCATTTGATTTTTTCTTAAACATATCTAGAACCTTTGCAAGTTGTTTATAAATTCATCATAGTTTGTTGATTTTTCTTCCAAAAATTTTAATAAATATTTTTTAGACGCTTCAATACCGCCATCTCGTTCTAGCTCAAGTAGTTTTGCATAAAGTGGTTTTATGATCTCTATTGCTTTTGCATTTGGCTTACGTCTAACAGAATAGTATCCAACGATATTATCTTGCTGATCAAGCGAGGCTGTGATATTGCCAAATACCCAGTAAAATCCACCATTGAGAGTTTTATTTTTAATAAAGGCAAAAATTTCCTCTTTATTTTGTATGCGTTCCCAAAGTAGCTTGAAAATAACTCTTGGCATATCAGTGTGCCTTATTATATTGTGCGGTTTTCCCAAGAGATCACCTTGTTTTACCCCTACGATATTTAAAAAAGGCTCGTTGCAATAAGTAATCCTTCCTTTTGTATCCGTTTTTGAAACTAAAAATGCGTTCTCATCAACGCCATATTCTCTTTCTATAGGCATTTTACTCCTTTAAATGTTGATTTAATTTTTAACAGCTTTTGCCATATCCCACATTGGCATAAATATACCAAGGGCGAGCAAAAGCACCATAGCTGCGATAAATATTAGTAGTATCGGCTCAATATAGTTTGAAATATTATCAATAATATCATTAAATTTCACTCTATAATAATCAGTAACTTTTTGTGTCATATCATCTAAGCTACCACTTTGTTCGCCAGCGCCTATCATTTGTATAAGCATACCCTCATAAAGCCCAGTTTGCCTAAAGGCCTCGGTTAAGCTTATGCCGCGACCAACCAGTACTTTTACAGCAGTTAGCTTATTTCTTATGTCTTGATTTGAAACAGTTACAACGGCAGTATCTAGCGCATCAGCGATAGGAAGTCCCGCGCGAACAAGCTCTGTAAAGATTAGATTAAATCTACTCATATTTGCAAAAAATATTATCTTGCCCACAAGATAGACTTTTAGTAGATATTTATCGACCTTATCCCTAAAATTTTCATCATTTGAATATTGCCTTTTTAGCAAAAAAGCAAATGCGACAAGAACAACTATTATATATATGCCGTAATTGCTCATTATGTATTCAATGTTTAGTAAAATTTTAGTAGGAAGAGGTAGGTCGGCATTAAGCTGGCTAAAAATTTCTCGAAATTGTGGAACAACTGATGTCATAAGCACAATAAAAGCCAAAATTATAGAGCATATTACGGTTATTGGATACCTTATGGCTTTTTTAAATTTTTGCTGGTTATCCCAGACTTCTTGCAAGATAGAAGCTAGCTTTGATAATGCGTCAGCCATATTACCAGTACTCTCTCCAAGCCTTACCATAGCGACAGTGACATCGCCTAGCTCTTCTTGAAAATTTTCTATACTTTGAGTTAAGCTTGCACCTTGATTTAGGTCTTCATCCAGTGTTTGAAATATTGTTTTTAGCCTTTTATCCTCAGTAGCATTTGCTGTCTCTTTTATGCCATCATGTATTGATATGCCAGCATTAGTCATAACGCTAAGTTGCCTTATGGTAGCGACTAGAGCTGGAATTTTTACTTTCGAAGAAGAGAAAATTTTGTTAAATTTTTCTTGCAAATCCAAAAAATCATTGTTAATGCTTGAAACCTGAGCTTCTTTTATCTTTACTATCATGCCTTGAATATTTGCACGATTTTTTACATCATTTTTGCTATTGGCCTTTAGGCTCATCTTTTGGCGTTTGCCATCTTTTATATATTCTATTTCGTAAAATTTCATATCTTGGCAACTCTATATACTTCTTCGATTGTTGTTACACCATTTGCTGCGCGTATAACGCCATCGTGGAACATATCTATAAAGCCTTCGTCATAGGCAGCCTTTTTAAGCTCTTCTTTTGAAGCGTTATTTGCTACGATACTTGCTATATGATCGCTGATGGATAATATCTCACTTATCATTTCACGCCCTAGATATCCAGTTTGCGAGCAGTGCTGGCAACCTACGCTTTTATAAAATTGATAATCTTCAGGGAGAAATTTCTTAATCTCATCAAGAGCTTTTTGAGATAACGTGACCTTTTGTTTGCAATACGGGCAAAGCTTTCTTACAAGCCTTTGAGCCTCGATGCAAACTAGTGCGCCACTTACTAGATATGGCTCAATGCCCATATCGACCATACGAGGTAAAGCGCTAATAGCATCATTTGTATGAAGTGTAGAAAAAACCAAGTGGCCAGTTAGTGCTGCTTGAATTGCGATTCTAAGCGTCTCTTGATCTCTGATCTCACCTATCATGATAATATCTGGATCTTGCCTTAAAATAGAGCGAAGAGCCGAGATAAAAGTAAGCCCAGCCTTCTCATTTACATGTACTTGCTGGATCATATTTAGCTGATACTCGACCGGATCTTCAACGGTAATAATCTTAGTTTTTACACTTTTTATGTCATTTAATGCACCATAAAGTGTAGTCGTTTTTCCTGATCCTGTTGGGCCAGTAACAAGGATGATGCCATAAGGCGCTTTCATACTTTTTTTAAACTTAGCAAAGTTATCTGGATGCATACCAAGGTCTTCAATGTTTATGATAACCTTTGATTTGTCCAAAATTCTTAAAACTATGCTTTCGCCGTTTAAAATAGGTAGTGTAGAGATACGAAAATCGTACTCTTTATCTAAAATTTGAGCTGAAAACCTACCATCTTGTGGGCGGCGGCGCTCCGCGATATCCATATTTGAAAGTAGCTTCATTCGGCTTACCATCGGCGGATAGATATCTTTATCAAATATAAATGTCTCGCTTAGCATGCCATCTATCCTGCTTCTTACAATGCAGTTTGTTTCGGTTGGCTCGATGTGAATATCGCTCGCTCTGCTTTGAATGGATGTTTTTAAAATTATCTCAATTAGCTTTAAAATTCCAGAGCTTTCTGTGCTTTGCCCTTGACTGCTAGAACTTGAAAGCTCTTTTCTAATCTCTGTAATAACGTCCTTTATGCTTTCATTAAGAGCTATTTTGTTTATATATTTTTCTATCTGGGCTGGATCGGCGCAAGCTACTTTTAATAGCTTTCTGTTAAATAAATTTTGAACTTTATCCTGAATGATTACATCAAAAGGATTTTTAAAAGCTACATAAACGCTTATCTCGTCTTCTTTTACTGGGATAGCGTTATATGATTTTAGCTGAGAGGTGCTCAGCTTTTCACTGATACGGTAGTCGATATCTATATCGTCAAGATCAAAAAATGTAATTTTAAATTTATCACATACATATTGAATAAAGCGCTTTTGATCTATCTGAAGGCTAGTTGAAATTTCATCAATGTCAGTATGTCCTCTTCTATAAATATCAGATAGAATTTCAAAAAAAATCTCTTCTTCTAGCATATTTTCTTCAAGCAAAATAGCCAAAAGACTTTTTTTATTTATCTTTTTTATCTCTATAATCTTTAAAATTTGCTCATCATTTAGTTTATTAAGTTGCTCTAATGTTTTTAGCGTTAAATTTTCTAAATTATTCATCTCTTCTCTTTATCTATACTCAATCTGCGAAGTAAGATCGTCATTTTTAAAAATTTTTAAAATCATTTTTGCAAAATTTGGGCTAACAATTGTACTAAGTTCATATCTTGTGTCTGAATTTGGCTCTTCAAAAATAAATACGCCAAGCTCCTCAACGTATTCTTTTTTGACAAATTTATCAAATATAAATGAAAGAATGTAATCGCTCTTTGGAAGTCTAATATAGCTTATATCAGCCCCATCCAAGATAGCATGAAGCAGTAACTTTTTTTTAAGCAATATATCTGCAAAATATGCTGCATTCTCTCTTGAACTTTGTGTTTTTGATAGCTTGCCTGCCGGAAGAGCGAGCCTATCTATATCATTTGTTTTTAAGCAAGATATACCAAAGATATTAAGAAATTCTTCATTTTGTGAATCTTTTAAAAGATCTTGTATTTTTTGATTACAAATTTTAGGATATTCAGCTTTTTCAAAATAACTTTTAATGTCAGCCGTTCCAAGTGCAAAGGCATTTAATGATAAAAATATAATAAGTAAAAATTTCACAACATATCACTTTTTATCTTATTTATTAGCTCATTTATCTCGGACTTATTTTTATTTTTATTATATTCTTCTAATGCGCGCAAGGCATCATCTTTTTGCTTTAGCATATATTTTGCCTTAGCAAACATAACCCAAGACTCCTCAATGCTACTATCTAAATTATTTGCCGATAGTGCCCATTTTATAGTGTCGCTATATCTTTTATCTTGATAGCATTTTCTTGCTATTTTAAGGGCAATTTCTGGATTTTTGCTTTTATTAAAATTTTCTTTTAGTATAGAAATTTCATTGTTTTCACTTGAAATTTGAATATCAATTTTTGGCTTTGCCTTTGGTTCTAATTCTATTATCTCTTCATTTGGTAGAGGCTGTTCATTTTGTATATTTTCATTTTCAGTTGGTAGATTTAGCTTTAGCCAACCGCCACCACTTCTTTGTTTTTTATCTGATGCCTGCTCTTTATTATCTTCATTTAGCTTTATGGATTGTTCTAGCTTTTTAGCTATTTTCTCAGCGAGCTCATCTTGCTTCTTATCTGATTCAAATCTCTCTTTTGCCTGCTCACTTTTTTGTTTGCCATCTTCTAAAATATTTTTACTGACATTAGTTTCAGCAAAGGTTATGTTTTTTTCTTTTATATCTGTTTGTATTGTCAAATTTTTCTCAACTAAAGTTGGATTATTGGTTGTCTCTTTTTTGTTTTTAGCATTTGAAAAAAATAAAAAAGCACCAAAAATAAAAGCAATTAGCAAGGTTGTAATTATTAAAAGGCCTAGCTTTTTATGTGATAACAATTTTAAAAAGCTATTTTTATTCTTTTTTTCGTACTCTTCATAGAGCTTTTCTAGCCTTTGAATTTCTTGTAATTCAAGCATGAATTATTCCTGTATCAAGTGCAGACATTGTCAAAATTTTAATATTTGCATCCTCACTACTTAATTTTGACGGCTGATTTTGTTCATAATATTCACAAATTTCATAAAATTTATACATAATTTTATTTAGTGTGCGTAGATTTCCGCAACAAAGTTCATAGGCTTTGTCATAGTCTTTTTTCTGAAAATTTAGGTATTTATCGTAGCCTTTTTGTCCTATTTTTCTTTGTAAATAAACTATGATTTCATTCGTGTTTGCACTTCCAAGCTCTATACTCTCCCAAATTCTGGTTTGAAAATAGTCCTTTGCTAACACATCTTCATTTTCAGTTTTATGAATAGTAAATAGAAATTTAAATAATCTTGTATCGGCCATAAGCCTTATTTTTTCGATCAATTCAGTAGGATAAAGTTGCGCTTCATCCAGAATGACGACTATTTGGTTTTGTAAAATTTCATCTTTATTTTTAAATTCTTTTGAGTAGTGTGTAACAAAACTTTCAAAATTATTTATATTATCAAGTTTATTTCCGTATATATCTTCACAAAGAGCTTCTATAAATGTAGCTTCGCTAAAAAAAGGATGCGGGAAAAAAATTAATTTTTTATCCTTTTGAAGATCAGAGGCTATCTTGTTTAACAAAAAGGTCTTTCCACTGCCAGGCTTGCCATAAAAAAGTATAAGTTTTAATGGCTTTTTTAGAGCCGAGACGATCTTATTGTAACAAGTGATTGAGTTATCTAGATTAACAAAATCAGCTACTTCGTCTTCGTTGATAAAGATATTTTTTATATCTGTATAAATATTCTTGTTATTCATAGATCGTTTTAGAAAAACCTAAGTCTTTTAATGATTGGTTAAGTGGCTTTTTTTTGTCAAAATCAACCACATGAGGAGTGATGACAAAGATAAGCTCTGTTGTCTTTATATTGTCTCTTGTGCTTTTAAAGACACCACCTATAAGTGGAATGTCAGAAAGAAGAGGTACAGAAGTATTATTTTTACCCTTTGTCTGGCCTATTAATCCACCAAGAATAATAGTATCACCGCTATCAACTTGAACAACAGTTGAAAGCTTCTTTTGCACTGTATCTGGAGCAATCTCTCTTAACGCATTTTGTCTTGTGTCGTCTTCAGCGTATTTAAAGTTACTAAGCGATGGATTGATTCGAAGCATGATTTTGTTATTATCAGAGACTTCTGGTAATAAATTTAATAATATGCCTATAAAAACAGAGTATTGTTTGTAGGTAGTTGTTAGTCTATCACTATTACTGTTTCCATTGTCAGTTTTTTGTTGAACACGGTAGTTTATGTTATCACCAACTGAGATTAGCGCTTGCTGATTATTAAGTGTTGTTACTTTTGGGCTTGATATAACCTTTGTCTTTCCATTTGTTTCAAGAAAATTTATCATTCCATCAAGGCTAAAATTTAAATTAGCTGCAATATTTAATGTACGTCCAAATCCATCACTTAGGCTATTTCCTTTATTTGTCCAAGTAGCGCTTGAGCTAGGATTGTTTCTTGAATTACCAATGTATGTATTAAATCCAAGTTCAAATTTACTCCAGTCAACGCCTTGTTTGTATTCATTATTTAACTCAACTGAAATAATAGAAACATCAATAATTACTTGTTTTTTTAGTCTTTTTTGCATTTCATCTATATATTTCTCAACACGCTTAAGTTGAGAAGGGGTTGCTGTAACAGTGATAAGACCTGCATTTTGATTTATAATAGGATCAGGCGCTGTGATATGTTCGCTACTATTATTTAAAATAGCTTTAAGCTCAGCATCTAGTTTTTCCCAAAAGTCAAACCTTTCGGTAGTTTTTATAAGGTTGCTTGAGCCTTGAGAACTATCATCTTGGGAATTATCGCTACTACTTGAACCACTAGAAATTTCAGATGGAGTAGCATCTACTGAAGCTTGGGTGACAGCAGTTCCTTCTCTAATAGAAGTTATATAATCTAGTTTAAAAATTTGGGTTTTTAAAGATGAAATTTTTAATACATTATTTGAAAACTCGTAGCTTAAATTTTTCTCACTTAAAAGTAGGTCAAAAACTTCGCTAAGACTCATATTTCTGATATTAACGCCAAAAACTTTATCTTTTAGCTCTGTCTTACTATAAGTATCTTTTGCAACAATACTAAAGTTACACATCTCTGAAAGCTGATTTAACACATCTACTAGTGCAACATCATCTGAAATTTTCATATTAAAATTCTTGCTTAAACAACTACTCTCATTAGCACTAGCATAATTCATATTTAAGCAAAATAGTGCACCTATTATTAATATTTTATTTAATTTTAATCTCAACATTTTTACTTCCATTTTTTAAAATTAGCTCTTGTTTTTCATCGCCTTTTACTAAAAAAACACTATTTTTAGTAATGTTGGCTATTTTGTAACCATCAACAATATCACCGACAGCATACCACTTGGAATCAATATTTGCTTTGTTTAATAAAATTGCTTTTAAACTAAGCCCTTTTGAAGCCTGAGGGGCAATTGATAAATTTTGATCCGTTACCGTCTTGATAGGTTCTTGTTTAAAAGGATTTTTTATGCTCGAAAGCTCAATATCACTAAGTCCGCTTCTTTTTTCCTTTATTTTTTCAAAAATTTTATCATAAGAGTCCATTTCCTCTTGAAGCTGATTAGCAAAAGCAATATTTAAAAATAAAAAAGCCAATAAAATTTTTATTTTCATTAGTATTTCATCCCCCAAACAGATATTGAGATCTTAGCGCCAAGCTCTTTTTGGGTAGAATTTACATCAATTTTATGAAGATCAACTACTAGCTTTGATTCTTCAAGACCATTTATATATGAAAGCATATCTTTAAAACCTCCCAAAAATGTCAAGTCAATATTTAAAATTTGCTCAATCTTTTGGAAATTTGGCTCTTTTATATCGCTTTTTAATTCTAAAATTTTTATATTATTTTGCTTTGCTAAAGATACGATGTTGTCTAAAAAATTTGCCCAATTTTGATCGTTAAATAATAAAAATGATAGTTCTTTTAGCTTTGAGTCAAAATGGGCATTAAATTTTAAAACACTAGAATATTTGCCTTTAAGCGTTTCAAGTATTTTGGTCTCTTCATTTATTTTAAAATTTTTATCCCCACTAGGTGAGCTGGTCGATCTTAAATAATCTCTTGTTCTTGAAAGATCATTGCTAATTTTAGTATGCGAATTAAATCTTTCATCATAAAAATCTTGCGACGGATCAAAGCAAAGCATATAAACAATATAAATAATAATTAAAGCTGAACCCAAAAAAATTATATTTGTTTCACTTTGTTTTTTTGCGTCAAAATATTTATCTATTTTACTTAAAACGTCTTGTCTCATTGTCTAATCTCTATACTTATATTACTTTCATATTCGTTGTTTTGCCTATCTTCTTTAATTTTTTTTGTATTTACTGAATATTTAGGCATCTTGCTAATATCTTTTATTAGCTGCGTAATCCTTTTCTCATTATCGCTAACAACCGTTACAGTTAAATTTTTATCGTTATTTTTAATATTTGTTATAAAAACGCTATTGTTGTTTATCATATCGGTAATTTCAAAAAGATTTAAACCTTTCATTACGTAATGGTCTTTTTTGTTTTCAATTTCTTGAAGCAACCCTTTTCTAAAATTTAGCTTCTCTTCCTCTTTGTCAGTCAATCCCTTTATATCATTTTGCTCTTTTTTTAGTCTTTCAAGAGTACTTCTTATTTGTGCTGCTTGTGCATTAAGCACATCAAGCTCATCGCTTAGTCTTTGCGAGTCTGCTTCTAAAATACTGCCAGCTATATAATTATAAAGAGGATAGGACATGCTTAGGCAAAAAGCAGCAGCACATGTCAGTATAAATTTACCACTTTTTCTTTTTGTGAACGGATCAGGTCTAAGCAAATTTGAGAAGTTAAAATCGGCATTAAAGGCCTCTTTTTTGTAAAAATTTGCATACAAAGCCATCATGTTATATCGTTCACTAATGGCTAAATTTTTAGAATTTATTACAGTGCTTGTATTTAATTTCGTAGCATTTGTGCCGAGCTTTGTATTGATAAATTTTTCAAAACGCTCTATTTTATAGTCGCAGTCAATATAGATATTTTTTATATTTATGCTATAGATTCTATTGACAACATTTATCGTGTCATTTACGTAAAATATATAGTCCTCAAAAACAGTATTTAGATCGTAGCTAAAGCCTTCTTCATTGCTATCTAAAAGTCCTCTTGTCTTTAGGATATCCAAAAAGCTTTCTAGGCTTACTCTTTCGCCACTTTGCTCTATAAATTTATCTTTTAGATAATTTAGTGTGTATCTTAAACCTCTTGATGTAAGGTATTCACCATTTACATAAATGCTTATAAATGCTTCATCGGCCCTAAATGTCAAAAAACAATCACTCTGAGTGCTAGGAAGTAAGCCTTTTTTATAGATAGCACTATATAAAAGTGGCTCTACAACGACATAATCTATAAAAGGTACTCTTTTAGAAATATTTTTAAAAATTTTATTTATCGTTTCATTTGTAGCAATAAAAACATTAAAAATTCTATCTTCTTTTTCAACATTGCTTTCAAAATAGACTATTTTATAGTCAATCGCAGGATCAAGAGAGAGCTCTTCGTAAATTTTGATCGAGATATTATTTTCAATATCCTCATCATCTATTGTTCTTGAGATGTTTATGGTAGCTGTTATTATATCTTTGTACTCGATGTAAGATATAAAGAAGTCTCGCTTTAGAATATTCTTTGAAAGACTTAGCGTATCGACATTGCTATTAGAAAATCTAAAACCTTCATATTCATAAGGATCTAGCGTAACGATTGGATTATCGTTAATTTTTCTAAGCTTTAACATAAAAATTTACCTCATAATGCTCTAATTGGGCTGTATTTTAATATTTTTACAATAAAAAATCAATATCCAATTATTTTATTAAGGCTCTTTTCTTCTTTGCTCCAGCCTTTCTTAACGACTACATCGAGTTTTAAAAAGACCTTTGATCCGGTTAAATTTTGTATTAACTTTCTTGCAAAAATTCCTATTCGTTTTATCGTTTCACCATTCTTACCGATGATCATACTTTTATGGATTTCACGCTCTGTGATGATATTTGCATAAATTTCAGTAACACCTGGCTTTTCTTTTACGCTTTTTATGATCGCGTCGCTAAGATATGGGATCTCGTCGCTTAAATTTTCATAGATCGCTTCAAGTATAAATTCTCTAAAAATTTCCTTCTCGTTTGTCGGAGTAAGAAATTCTGGATCATAAAAGTACTCATGCTCTGGCAAAAGCTTGCAAATTTCATCAAGAAGCGGCTTTTTATAAGTAGGCTGCTTGGTACTAAAAGTAAGCAAAGCTGCAAATTTATCTTGAAATTTTTGATACTGGGTGATCTTTTCTAAGACTTTCGCATTTGAGCTCTCATCGACTTTTGTTAGCACTAAGATGTGTGGTTTTTCAGGATTTAGGGCTAAAAATTTCTCGTAGTCACTTGTATTATCATGAATAGGCGCTAAAAATACGATGAGATCGCAATCTCCCATCGATTTTATAGCTTGGCTAATTAGTAGTTGATTTATCGCCTTGTTGCTCTCATGAAGTCCTGGCGTGTCGGTGAAGATGATCTGATCTTCACCATTCATCACGATGCCATTTATCTTTCTGCGAGTTGCGTTTTGTTTATGCGAGACGATGGCAATCTTTTCGTTCAACAAGGCATTTAAAAACGAGCTTTTGCCGGCATTTGTGCGTCCTATGATGCTAACAAAGCCTGATTTCAAAGTATATACCTCGCTAGATCTTGGTCTTCAACCACGTCTTTTAGGCGCTCTTTTACAAGCTCTTTTGTCACATTTATCTTCTCGCCGCTCTTTTCACTAGCCTCAAAGCTGATATCTTCTATCACGCGCTCGATCACAGTGTGAAGGCGTCTAGCACCGATATCTTCCATCTTTTCATTTGCGGCGTGAGCGATCCTGGCTATCTCTCTTATTGCTTCATCGTCAAATTCTAGCTCGACATTTTCGGTTGAGAGTAGGGCGATGTATTGTTTTAAAAGCGAATTTTTTGGCTGAGTTAAAATTTGATAAAGCGCGTCTTCATCAAGGCTATCAAGCTCTACTCTTAGTGGAAAACGGCCTTGAAGCTCAGGGATTAGATCGCTTGGTTTGCTTATATGAAAGGCACCAGCTGCGATAAACAAAATGTGATCTGTCTTTAAATTTCCAAATTTAGTATTTACATTTGAGCCCTCAACGATAGGTAGCAAGTCTCTTTGCACACCTTCTTTGCTTGGATCTTGCCTGTTTGAGCTACCTGAGCCAACGGCAACCTTATCGATCTCGTCTATAAAGATGATACCTTCGTTTTCAGCCCTTCTTAAGGCCTCGGTTTTTATACTCTCAAGGTCTAAAATTTTATCATTTGCTTCGCTTTGAAGGGCTTTTTTGGCGTCTTTTACCTTCATCTCTTTTTTAATGTTTTTGCCACCGATGCCAATTATCTTTATAAAGCTTTCTTGCATCTGCGCCATATCAGGTGGCACATTTGAGCCAGCTTCAAGCGGGTTTTGCTGCACCTCTATCTCGATGCTTAGCTCGTCAAGCTCGCCGTTTCTTAGTCTATTTAACATTTTTTCATAGCTCTTTGCGTACTCTGCTTGCTTCTCTTCACTTGCACCTTTTGGCAGAGGCGGAAGTAGTTTTGAGACGATCTTTTCTTCGATGTAGGCGTTGATTTTGTCTTGATTTTTCTCGCTTTGCTCGTTTTTTACGAGGTTATATGATGCCATAGCAAGGTCTCTTACCATGCTCTCAACGTCACGGCCGACAAAGCCAACCTCAGTATACTTACTAGCCTCAACCTTGATAAATGGCAGTCCCATCATCTTTGAAAGACGCCTTGCGATCTCAGTTTTGCCAACGCCAGTTGAGCCGATCATCAAGATATTTTTTGGCATGATGTCATCTTGCAAGCTTTTTTCAAGCTTCATACGGCGATATCTGTTGCGAAGCGCGATCGCTATGATCTTTTTGGCGTCCTTTTGACCGATCACATAGTCATCTAAAAATTTAACAATTTCTCTTGGTGTTAAGTTCATTTTCTCTCTTGTTCTAAAACATAAGTTTTGATGTTTGTATTTGTATAGATGCAAATTTCTCCGGCGATCTTGAGGCTCTCTTTGACTAGCTCCTCTTCGTCGATATCGGCAAATTTATCTAAGGCACGGGCCGCTGAAAGTGCGTAGTTGCCACCACTTCCAATAGCTGCTATCTTGCCATCTTCTGGCTCAACAACATCTCCAGTGCCACTAAGTAAGAAAATTTTATCCCTATCAAGCACAAGCATCATCGCTTCAAGCTTTCTTAGATACTTGTCTTTGCGCCACTCTTTGCTAAATTCTATAACCGCCTTTAGCAAATCGCCCTTTGTATGCTCTAAATTTTTCTCAAACATATCAAAAAGATTAAACGCGTCAGCAGTGCTACCAGCAAAACCAGCTAGAACTTTGCCGTTGTGAATTTTGCGAATTTTTACGGCATTGCCTTTTAAGACAGTATTACCAAAGCTCACTTGTCCGTCGCCGCCGATGACTGATTTGTTTTTGCCTTTGTAGGCTAAGATGGTTGTCGCATGAAACATCTACTCTCCTTGCACGTCAACCTTCAAGCTCGCATTTATCGAGTGTCCTAGCTTTACATGAACATCATAAAGGCCGACTGCTTTTAAGTGAGTGTCCATGTCGATCGCTTTTTTTTCGACTACTAAATGGTGAGTTTTTTCAAGCTCTGCTGCGATCTCTTCTTTTGAAACTGAGCCAAAAAGCGAGCCATTTGCACCAAGAGTTTTCTTGATGACAACTGTCACTTTTTCAAGCTCTTCTTTAAGCTTTTCTAAATTTGCGATCTCATATTTTAGCTCTTCAGCCTTTCTTTTTTGAGCTGCTTCATATTGACGAAGAACGTCTGGAGTAGCTGCTTTTGCAAAGCCTTTGCCGATTAAGAAGTTGTTGCCGTAGCCATCTTTTACCTCTTTTATCTCGCCAGCTTTTCCAAGTCCTTTTACATCTTTTATTAATAATACTTTCATTTTTATCCTTTTAAATTTTATTTTTAGTCAAATTTTCGCCCATTTTTACGTGCGATGATGAAGCGAAGCGCATTTAGTTTGATAAATCCCTCTGCATCTTTTTGGTCATAAACGCTGTCTTCCTCAAATGTGCAGTATGCCTCGCTAAATAGATTGTCATCTTTGCTATTTCTGCCAAGAATGGTCACGTTGCCTTTATAAAGCTCGACTTTAACTGAGCCATTTACGTGCTCTTGACTCTTGTCGATGAGAGCTTGAAGCATATTTCGCTCAGGTGACCACCAGTAGCCGTTGTAAATTAGCTCGGCGTATTTTGGCATGATCTCATCTTTTAAGTGAGCTGCACCGCGGTCAAGCGTGATGCTCTCGATCGCTCTATGAGCTTTTAGCATTATCGTGCCACCAGGTGTTTCGTAGCAGCCGCGGCTCTTCATACCAACTGAGCGGTTTTCTACGATGTCAAGTCTGCCGATACCGTGTTTTGCGCCAAGGCGGTTTAGCTCGGTTAAAATTTTAGCTGGGCTCATTTTTTTGCCGTTTATGCTCACTGGATCGCCTTTTTCATAGCCGATCTCGATGATCTCACTCTTATCTGGAGCATCTTTTGGGCTTACTGTCCATCTCCACATATCATCTTCTGGTGCGTGACTTGGATCTTCAAGCACTAGACCTTCATAGCTTATGTGAAGTAAATTTGCGTCCATCGAATATGGGCTTTTGCCTGGTTTTTTGGTGATATCTATGCCGTTTTTCTCAGCATATGCCAAAAGTTTTTCGCGGCTATTTAGATCCCACTCGCGCCATGGAGCGATGATAGTTAGATTGTCGCCAAGCGCGTAGTATCCAAGCTCAAAGCGAACTTGGTCGTTGCCTTTGCCTGTTGCTCCGTGGCTCACGCCATCAGCGCCAACAAGTCTTGCGATCTCGCTTTGGCGTTTTGCTATTAGTGGGCGCGCTATCGAAGTGCCAAGTAGATACTCTCCCTCGTAGACTGCGTTTGCTCTAAACATAGGAAATACATAATCACGTACAAATTCTTCTCTTAAATCTTCTATAAAAATATTTTCAGGTTTCACACCAAGTGCTAGGGCTTTTTTGCGTGCAGGCTCTAGCTCTTCGCCTTGGCCAATGTCAGCTGTAAATGTGACTACTTCGCAGTTATATTCATCTTGAAGCCATTTTAAAATGATACTTGTGTCAAGTCCGCCAGAGTATGCTAAAACCACTTTTTTTACGTCTTTTTTCATAGCTCTTCCTTTTGTTAAAATGGTCGTATTTTAGCCTAAATTGATTAATTTTTAATAAACTAATTTGATAAATAATGTAAGTTTTTTCTTAGAAAATTTTATAAAAAAGATTACTATTTAAAATTATGATAATTAATATTGTTTTAAAAGATACTTTGTTAAATTTCAAACTTTTTCAAATTAAATTTTTAAAAGGATAGTCGTGAGAAAAACAAAATTTATTGCCATCTGCCTTAGCGCTTGCGTGGCAAATTCGCTCTTTGGAGCAGAGCATAAAGACAATAACGAAACAAGGCTTGATGGTGTTGTAGTAAGTGCGAGCGGCTTTTCGCAGCAGATTAAAGAAGCTCCCGCAAGCATAAGCGTGATAAGTGGCGACGAGCTTACAAAAGATAGTTTTACTTCGCTTCATTCAATTGCTCAAAAAGTCCCAGGTGTAAATGTCATAGGTGGCGAGGATGGTCCAGCTAGCGGTATCTCGATACGTGGTATGGAAAGCTCTCAAACGCTAGTTTTAATTGATGGCAAAAGAGTAAATTCTAGCAGCGCAAACCCAAAGGGCGGAGCAGGGGATATGAACTCAAATTTTATCCCACCAGCTGAAGCGATCGAGCGCATAGAGATCATCCGCGGTCCTATGAGCTCGCTTTATGGTAGCGACGCAGTTGGAGGCGTGATAAATATCATCACTAAAAAAGATTTTTCAAAATTTAGCGGCAACGTCGGTCTCTCAACTACGATAAACACACACAAAGGCATAGGTGATGGTAGACAGGGGGACTTTTATCTGAATTTGCCACTTTATAAAGAGTTTTTAGCGCTTCAGCTTTGGGGCTATAAAAAGCTAAGAGATGAGGATGGCTACGTTGGTGGCTACCAAAAAAGTGATAAGAGAAATTTAAGCGCAAAGCTCTGGATCACACCAGACGAGCACAATAAATTTTTCATCCTTGGCTCAAATGAAAGGCATGATTACTCAAGAACTATTGGAAAGTCAGCCACTACTAGAACAAACAGACTTCTAAACGCCTATGACTATGAGAAAAAGAGCTATGGCGTGGGCTATCTTGGCGAATTTGATAACCTAAATGCCGATCTTAGCTACATCTATGATCAGACACAAAGAACGAGCCTTTTTGACAGCCTCATACCTGCAAAAGCCAAAAATCATAACTTTAACTCAAAATTTACAACGTTTTTTGGCGCACACACTCTAACTTTTGGCTATGACTTTAGTAAGCAAAATGTTGGCACGACCTTCATCGTCTCAAATGCCTCAAGGAATGGTCTTAGGAATCCAAAAAGTTACTCAATGAGTGAGCATGCGGGATTTATCGAGGATGAGTGGCAAATTTTAGATGAGAAGCTATTTTTAACGCTTGGTTCAAGACTCACGCACAACGAATTTTTTGGCAACCACCTCTCGCCAAGAGCCTACCTAGTCTATAATGCCACAGATACGCTAAGCTTAAAAGGCGGCGTGGCGACTGGCTATAAAACGCCAAATGGCAATCAAATCTCCCCAGAAGTAGGCACTATTCAAAATGCTTGGAAAATAGTTGATTTTGGAAACAAAGATCTAAAGCCAGAAAAAAGCATAACTTACGAAGTTGGTGCATATTATGACAATCAGGCTGATTTTAGAGGCTCGGTAATGTTTTTTAAAAATGAATTTAAAGACAAGATCCTAGATACTGACGGCAGTAATGTAAATAGAATTCCAGCTTTTGGTACTTGCACAAATGCACCAGACGTTACTTGCCCTGGCTGGGGAACTTACTTTAACATTGAGGGTGCGACCGTTTGGGGAGTGGAGCTAAGTGGTGACTACGACATCCTTTCAAATCTAAATCTAACCTCAAACTACACCTATAATAAGTCAAAGATAAAAACTGGCAACCCAACGATAAATACGCCAAGAGGCCCTATGAAATTTAGTGAGACAAATCTTGGCAGACTTGATGCAAAAAGCCTAACAGCAACCCCAGAGCATGCATTTCATGCAACACTTGCTTATAAACCAATTAAGAGTGTAAAAACATTCTTCACCACAAACTATGAGGGCAAGCTTACTAGTGTGAAATTTGGCCCTGGCAATAAAGTGAGTGAAAATAATAAAAATTTACTCACATTTGATACAGGCGTAAGCTGGGACGCGAACAAGCACCTAACACTTAGCCTAAATGCCTACAATATCTTTGATAAAGTAAGATACGATGAGGCGCTAGCAGACGACGGCAATTACTACTGGTATCCACAAGAGGGCAGGAGATTTTGGTTTAAGGTCGCTGCAAAATGGTAAGAGTGTTTAAATTTTTGCTTTTTACGCTTGGCGTGACGCAGGCTTTGCACGCAGGACCTAGTCAAGCGCCTGAGCCACTTAGCCAAAAATCTGCTAGTAAATTTGAAATTTCAACCTTTAAAATGAGTGCAAATGATGAAATTTATAAAATTTTCACAGCCAAGTTAAAGGAGCAAAATGAGTTTAAAAATGTGCTTTTCTTGCTTGATGCAAATGCCCAGTTTAATATGCTCATAAATGAATTTGATGGCAAGGTTGCGCCACTAATAATAGGCATAGGATATGACACAGACAAAAGCTACGAGGTAGAAAAACGCACAAGAGATCTCACTCCAAAGGCGGATGGCGAGGAGTTTAGCAAGGGTGGTGGCGCAGATGCGTTTTACCGCTTTTTAACTAAAAATTTAGTGCCGCTAATCGATGAGAAATTTAATGTGCAGGATAGCCAAAAGAGCCTTTATGGTCACTCTTTTGGTGGTCTTTTTACGCTTTATGCTTTGCTTAAAAATGAGGGCATCTTTTCAAATTTCTTTATCGCTTCGCCATCTCTTTGGTGGGGCGAGTCTGAAATTTTAAAGCAAAACGTGAGTGAGGGTAAATTTAAAGAGAAGCTAAAGGCCAAATTTGTCTTTCTTAGCGTTGGTGAGCTTGAAAAGAGAAAGGGCAAAACAGACAAAGCTGGCATTTTAAAGGCGAGCGATCTAGCCCAAATTTTAAAGCAAAGCGGCGTAAATTCTCACTTTGAGCTTTTTAAAAATGAAACCCATGGCAGCGTCATACCTCTAAATTTAAAAGAGCTTTTAAAATATCTAAAGGATTAAAAATTTAAGGCTATTTTTGTTAAAATCCGCCGCATGAGAGTAGATAAATTTTTAAACGTAGTAAATATCACCAAAAGGCGTGCCGTTAGCGAAGATATGTGCAAAAGCGGCGTTGTAAGCATTAACGGCGTGCAGGCAAAAGCGGCAAAAGATGTTAAGGTTGGCGATGTGGTTAGCATCAAATTTCTAACGCGTGAGGCGAGATACGAGGTGCTAGCGATCCCAACTACAAAAAGCATACCAAAAAGCACTCAAAGCGAATATGTAAAAGAGCTTTGATGGTTTTTGAGCTTTTAGAAAATGAACTTGATGGGCTTGTGCGGGTGCTGCCAAAAAGTGGCGTTGTACTACTAAGTGGCGATCTAGCAAGTGGCAAAACGACGCTTGTAAAGGCGATCATCAAGGCGCACGGGATAGATGAGAGCGTGACGTCGCCGACATTTTCTTTGATGCAAATTTATGGTAAAGATATCTACCACTACGACATTTATCAGATCGGATTTGACGGGATGGCTAAAAATGGCCTTTTTGAAAATTTGTTTGAAGAGGGGCTTCATCTAGTAGAGTGGGGCGATGAAAATTTAGAAAAAGCTCTAAAGAAAAACGGCGAGAGCTATACGATGATAAAAATTTCTCCTAGCAAAAATGGTAGAAAATACGAGGTTATAAGTGCATAAACTAGAAGTAAAAGATCTAAAAAAGACGATCAAAAAAACTGAAATCATAAAAGGTATATCTTTAGAGGTAAATAGCGGCGAAGTGGTGGGGCTTCTTGGGCCAAATGGCGCTGGAAAGACGACTACTTTTTATATGATCTGTGGGCTCATCTCGCCAACTAGCGGAGATGTCTTTTTAAATGATGAAAAGATCACAAACGTCCCGCTTCACAAAAGAGCGCACCTTGGTATTGGCTATTTACCGCAAGAATCAAGCATATTTAAAGAACTAAGCGTAGAAGAAAATTTACTTCTTGGGGCTGAAATTTTAAATCAAAGCGAAGAAGAGATAGCAAAAAGAGTAAATGAGATGCTAAATATGCTAAACATCGAGCCTATCCGCCTAAGGAAGGGCGTTAGTCTAAGTGGCGGCGAGCGCAGACGCTGTGAGATCGCTAGAAGTCTCATCATAAAGCCAAAATTTTTGCTGCTTGATGAGCCATTTGCGGGCGTCGATCCTATCGCAGTTAGCGACATCCAAAGTATCGTTAGAGACCTTAAAAAGCTAGGCATCGGCGTTTTGATAACTGACCACAACGTCCGTGAGACGCTAGCTATTTGCGACAGAGCCTACGTTATCAAGGATGGCTCACTTCTAGCAAGTGGCAGTGCGAGCGAAGTAGCAAACAACAAGCTCGTTAGAACGCACTATCTTGGCGAAGAATTTAAGCTACTTGAGTAGATGATGCTAAGGCAAAAGCAAACTTTAGCGCCAAAGATAAAACTAAACCAAACGCTGCGAAGCTGGCTTCCCATACTTCAAAGCGGGCTTGATGAGCTAAAAGAGACGCTTGAGCCTTTTATAAAAGAGAACCCATTTGCTACGATCGAACACAAAAATTTAGAAAAAAGCGAAAAAAAGCGAAATTTTTTCGAGCAAGTTAGCAAAAACTCGGTTAGCGAGAGCATCGAGGCTTTAAGTGTTTATAAAGAAAGCCTCTATGAAAAGCTAATTAGTCAGATCAATCCGCCACTTTTTCCCACACAAAAGTCTCAAGATATCGCATATAAGATCATCGAGTGCTTAGACGATGAGGGCTATTTTTCTTATGATGATGAAATTTTTACTGGCTTTAATGAGGGCGAAGTGGAGCGGGTTAGAGCGAGATTTGCTCATCTTGAGCCTTGTGGCGTGGGCGCAAAGGATGTGAAAGAGAGCTTTTTGTTTCAGCTTGACGAAGCAGAGGTAAGCGATGAGATCATAGAGTGCGCAAGAAAGATTATCTTAAATTTTGAAAATATAGAAAAGCTTAGAAAGCTAAAATTTTATGACGACGCGCTAAAGATCATAAAGAAATTTAAAAATCCCCCGGCCATTGAGTATCTCGAAGATGAAAAAGAGGCGGTGCCTGATATCTTCGTGCTAAGCACAAGCAGTGGTATAAGTGTGCAGATAAATGACGAGTACTATCCAGAAATTTTGGTTGATACCGAAGGACTAGACGAGAAAGAGGCTTTTGTAAGCTCACGTATAAAAGAGGCGAGCGAGCTCATAGACGCCCTTGAGATGAGAAAAGCGACGCTTTATAAAATAGGGCTCATGATAGTTGAGTATCAGTATGACTATTTTTTGGGCGGAGATATAAAGCCTATGAAGCTAAAAGACCTAGCTGACGAGCTTGGGCGCAACCCTTCAACCATCTCAAGAGCGATCGCAAACAAATATCTAAGCTGTTCAAGAGGCACGGTCGCACTTAAAAATTTCTTTTCAACTGGCTTTGACGAGGAGACTTCAAATGCTGCGATAAAGGAATTTTTGCTAGAGCTTATCAAAAATGAAGACCACAAAAAGCCACTTTCTGATCTAAAAATTCAAGAGCTAATCCAAGCTAAATTTAACATCCAAATCGTTCGCCGAACTATCACAAAATACCGCAAAATTCTAAACATCGGTAGCTCAAGCCAGCGAAAAAGAGTCTATCAGATAAACGGCTAACTACCACTCATTTACAGCAAAAAGTATGGCCTTACGCATCTGCGTAAAAAGCTCGTTACTAATCTCTTCGTACTCTTTGCCACGTTTTTTATATTGTGCCATGCCTGCTGCATCGTCGTTCCAAGAGCCCATACCGCCAAAGACATCAGCCAAGCTTGCCGCAGCAAAAAGAGCTAAATTTTTCTTTGGCATAAGCGGTGCATTAAATATCTTTTGATCATCATTGCTTGAAGATCTAAGTGATTTTAATGCCCTGCGAAAACACTCACCAAAATTCTCACACTCTATCTCATCTGCAAAGGCTGCTATCTTGGTAAGTGTGTCCATAAAAGCCTCTGTGTTGTCACTAAAATTTTCTAAATTTACATCTTTTTCAAGACCAAATTCTTTATATATTATGTCCCAGCCTCTTTGATTTTTGTTGTATTTCCAGTAGGGCACGAAGCAGCTCATGTGCTCTTTAAAAATACAAATGATCGATTTTGCGGTAGAGTTTGAAAAGCTAAGCAATAAACGTTCATCTGATGAGCCAGTTAAATTTGCAGTAAGTCTTACATCGCTTAATCCAAGTTTTAATGCGTGCTCAAACCACTCATTTACGCCATTTGCCCTATGGCCTGAGAGAAAGTGAAAATTTATACTATTTTCGTAGTTAGTGCCATTATACAGGATAGAAGAATTTGACTTTATGGCCTGCTTTGCGGCAACAATAATGGCGCATATATTAAACATTTCACCATTCATTTTTGCTCTCTTTAATAGCCCTTGTGACAAGCCGTGCTCTAGCCAACCATCACAAAATTTTCTTGATTTTTAAAGTATGGTTTTAGGCTTTCATAAGCAGATTGAATATTTTTAAATTTCTTTGCATATTCTTCTTGTATGAGAGGATTTTTGTTGGCATGCCTATCTGGGTGATAGATATTTACGAGCGAAAGGTAGCTTTGTCTGATGGTTTCAAAGTCATCATTTTTTCTGCAACCCAAAATCTCAAAATTTTCCTCAAGTAAATTTGCAAGCACAGAAAATCTGCTTACAAATTTAGATGAGCTTTTTATTTTTATGCCTTGTTTAAAGGCTCTGTAGTCTTTTTCATCATAGATAAAATTTACGCTAAATTTTGGATAGCTTCTTTTGTAGAGTAGTTTATTTAATGTGTTTATGTCGTTGTCATTTGAGATGGTGATGTTTAAAAAATCATCATTTTTGCTAAAAGTAACATTACTTTTTACTAGACTCTCGCTGATGTAGCTAGCAAAATCTCTGCAAAGTGCATCTTTTAGTTCAAATTCGACTTCATTTTTTACAAAATTTACGTTTAGGCTAATGACTGGAGTTAGGGCATTTTTTTGAACAAAGCCAAGCTTTATGGTTTTATAGTTTGCAAAACGAATATCAAGCTTATCATCGCTTTGCTTTTCATAAAGTTTTTTTATAAATTTTAAAAAGCACTTGCGTTGTGGGATTTCGCTCTCTTCATAAAACGAAATAACCTTATTTTTATTAGATAAAATTTTTGTAAAATTTCTGCTTATCATATCTCTAAGCTCACGAAACAAAGTGTCATTATCAGTTAAAATACTTAGAGATTCTAATGTTTGCGTAACTTTCATTGCCTACTCCACATAAAATATTACATGTTTTAGCAATAAGCATTCCAAATTTATATTTTTCTTATATCTTGGCCTTTAATGTACTCGGCAAATTCGTTTTTTAGTTTATTTTCTTTATACGAGATCGCCTCTTCTTTTGTATGAGAAACGGCTTCTTTTTGAGTTTTTTTGATCTCACCTTGCTCTTTAGTAAGTTCTTTTTTTATCTCTTTTAAACTATCGAAAAAATCATTCATTTTTACTCCTTTTATTTTTATCGGATTTTACTAAAACAGTTATAAAATTAAAATGAATACAATTTTTCTTTAAGGAAAGTTTGGCTAATATCTCGACTTAACTTTCTTGTGCGCTCGTAGCTCAGCTGGATAGAGCATTTGATTGCGGTTCAAAAGGTCAGAGATTCGAATTCTCTCGGGCGCACCATCTTTTTAATTCTTAATGACAAACTTCATAATTTTTATAGTAAAATAAGCAAAAAAATTAAAAGAGAAAAAATGGATTTTCAAAATATTCAAAAACAAATTTCGGTACTAAAAGAAAGTTTGACAGCATTAGAACAAAATAGTGAGCACGAGATCGGGTTGGCAGTTGGGGTTGTTGAGTTTAATAAAAACGCTGATGAACTTAAAAAAAAGCTTGCAAATTTAAAAGGTGAAAGCGATTTCTTTAAAAGTGTCTTCAATACAGAGGACTATTATGAAAACATTAGTACTTATTTGGAGCAGATAAAGAGAAGCTTAAACTATAAAATTGAGAAAAACGGTGTGAGCTTTAAGGCAAATGAAAATTTACAAGAGAGCTATGTCGCCATTTTAAATATAATAGAAATTTTAGTAGCAGAATATCAAATACAAAACAAAAATAAAGCAAAAAATCTCTTTTCTAGGACAACAGATACTACTCAAATAAAATCACTACTTGCGGAGCTAAATACTCTACAAGAGCGTATACATAATGTTTTGCATATTCATTCTAGGATTGTTTCAAATGTTATTTTGCAAAATTTTAAGATAATTTATACGTTCTTTTATAATTGTATTAAGGCTGCAAAACAACGCAAAGATGAGCTTTTACTAGTGGAGATCGCGGGTATAACTGATAAGATAATAACTATGATAAAACCAGTCTTTAGTGCAAAAATTTTAAATACAAATGAGCTTATTTATCACTACTTAATCTTTGAGCTAAAAGAACTAAAAGCTTGTGCGATAGGCGAGGAGCTAGTTTAAAATTCTATCAATTATCTCTTTTGCTCCATTTGGCAAAAGAATCTCTTTTAGAGCTTTACTGCTTTTGTTTAGATCAAAATTTTCTATCATTCTTATAACTTCGTCTTTGTTTAAAATTTCTCCATTTTGCAAGCAAATTTCAGCAATGCCTTTATCTTTTAAAAATTTAGCGTTATAAAACTGATGATTGCCAGCAGCATAAGGAAATGGCACAAAGATAGATGGCAAAGCATTTGCACAAAGCTCCCAAAGCGAGCTAGCTCCTGCTCTTGATATGGCAAGGTCAGCCTTGCTCATCTTATTTTCTATCTCTTTACTAAATTCAAAAATTTCTAAATTCGTTTCATTAAAGCCAAGTTCATCATATCTTTTTTTAAGTTCATCAAAGCCATTTTTACCACATTGATGAATTATCTTTATGCCTTTTTCTTTAAGATATGGAGCTAAATTTATAGCTAGTTCATTTATCGCTTTTGCACCTTGCGAGCCGCCCAAAAACAAAATAGTCTCTAGCTCCTCTCTCACTCTTGCACTATCAAAAAATTTCTTTGCCACAGGGTAAGGGTAGGGTGAAGCTTCATTATAAGAGCTAAAAAAGCCTTTTGCATAAGGCTTTAAAATCTTATTTAGTTTGCCCATTACAGCATTTTGTTCGTGGATAAAAAGCGGTACTTTTGAGATAATGGCTGCAATGGCCGCTGGAGCTGCTGAATAGCCACCAACGCTAATGACTGCCTTAACGTCATTTTGCTTAAAAATTTTTCTACATTTTAAAGCAAGATTTACGATATTTGTTAGTGATTTTAGTTTAGCAAAGCCTCTCTTATTTACCACGCCACTGCTTGGTAAGAAAAATTTTTGTAAAAAATTCTCGTCATTTTCAAACCAAAATTTATCTTGCCCACTAGTTGAACCAATAAAAATGGGCTTAATATCTCGTCTATTTAGCTCCTCGCAAAAGCTCCTTGCGATCGCTAAATGCCCACCAGTGCCTCCACCGCAAATAACAATCATAATTTTGCCCTTTTACTAACCATCAAAACCATGCCGATACCGATACAAATCGCAAGCACGGAGCTACCGCCGTAACTAAGAAATGGCACAGCAATACCCTTGATAGGCGTGATCGATGTGATACCATAGCTATTCATTAAAAATGAAAACGATAAGATAAGCCCGACACCAAGCGTAAATAGATGATAGACCTTATTTTCGCTTCTAGCTGAAATTCTAAAAATTCTATAAAGTAGCGTTATAAATATAGCTACAATACACAAAATACCAAATACACCGACCTCTTCAGCGATACCAGCTAATACAAAGTCAGTATGGACCTCACTTAAAAAGCCGAGCTTAAAGATACCAGCGCCAAGCCCTTCGCCGAAAAATTCGCCATGCTTTATAGCGTTTAATGAGTGAGAAATTTGATATGGCTCTGGCGCATCAGCTACTCTTAATACATCTGCAACACTGTCAGGTAAGAAAGAAAGTACCATATTTTGTATCGTGCCCCACCATGATTTTATACGTAAAATTCTATGCTCAGAGCTGATTATCGCTACTGTCATAACAAAAGCAGCTCCTAAGATACCTATACTAAAAAGTCTTGCACTTGCTCCTGCGAAAAGTGCCATCGTTACAAATGTAAGTGCCAGCACAACCACTTGACCAAGGTCATTTTGCATAACAGCGATAAGAAAGATAGCAACACCAAAAAGAATAATATAAGGCATAAGTATCTTAATCTCATCTAGCAAGGTTCTTTTGCCTTCACTAAATTTTCTAGTAAAACTCCAAGCCAAGAAGTAGACAAAACCGATTTTAAAAAACTCAACTGGAGCTAGCGAAAAGCCAGGTAGCCTGATCCAACGCCTAGCACCACCAGCGTCAGTCACCATTGAAGCTGGCAATGCATGCATTAGCCCCATGGCAATACCGCAAGATATAAGAAGGCCAAACCCTATCCAAACAAGCGTCTTTTCAGGATTGAGCCTAGAAAGCCACCACATAATGAAAATTCCGATACAACCAACAATAAACTGGCGGATGAAAAAGTGAAACTCGTCGTAATTAAAAAATAAAACCGTAAAAACTGGCAAAGATAGTGAAAAAATAATGCTTATAGCGATCAAAGTCGAACAAAGATAGAAAATGATCTTATCAACTGCCAAAATTTAACTCCAAGTTTAAAAAGTGCCAAAGTATAATAAAAAACGGCTTACAAAGATATTATTTGCTATAATTGTAGGCTTTAAGGATGGGCATGAAGATAGGTATATTTGACTCGGGGCTTGGCGGACTGAGTGTCTTAAATGAAGCTTTAAGTAAGCTTAGCGAGCATGAATTTTTATATTACGCAGACGTTAAAAATGTCCCATACGGACAAAAGAGCAGGGATGAGATCTTAAAATTTAGCTTTGATGCGGTGAAATTTCTCATAGAAAATGGCGCAAACGCCGTTGTAGTGGCTTGCAACACGGCAACAAGCGTAGCGATAAAAGAGCTTAGAGCAAATTTAAATGTACCTATAATTGGCATGGAGCCAGCCGTAAAAAAGGCTCATGACTTAAGCCATGATGATGCCTTAAAAACGCTTGTCATAGCCACCCCGGTCACCGTAAATGGTGCAAAACTAAAAGAGCTGATCGCAAATTTACACGCAAAAGATAAAACTGAGCTACTTGCTCTACCGCGCCTTGTAAATTTTGCTGAAAATGGGGAATTTGATACCAAAAACGTAAAATCATATCTAAAAGAAGAGTTAGCTAAATTTGATCTAAGCAAATTTGGCTTTTTGGTGCTTGGCTGCACGCACTTTAACTATTTTAAAGATAGCCTAAGAGAAATTTTGCCGTCAAATATAAGCATAATTGATGGCAACGAAGGGACAATAAACCGACTTATAAGTGAGATTGGACTAAAAATTTCTACTTTAAATAAAGCCCCAAAAGTTAGATTTTTCTATTCTGGTAATGAAGTATTCAGTAAATTTGAGCTAGATAAAATTTCAAGAAATTTAGCTAGATTAGAGAAGATGAGAGAGATTTACTAGACTAAATTTAGCTAAAACCTTGAGCCAAATTTTAGAAAATACATTAAATTTTACATACTTTTATATGTATTTAGCCTTTTCTTTGCTTTATTATATAGACCACGCTTATTACTGCAACTACAGCTAAAAGAGAGATCGTGATTATTAAAAGTGTCTGTTTATCAGGATTTGAGCCTAAAAAATAGCCAACTCCAAGCAAAACAGCACACCAAATCCCAGCACCAAGCGTGGTAAATAGGCAAAATCTAAAAATGTTCATCTTAGCAAGTCCGGCTGGTAGGCTGATGTATTGACGAATGCCAGGAATCAGACGTGAGTTAAATGTAGAAATTTCGCCGTGTTTATTGAAAAATGCCTCAAATTTATCCATTTTTTCGTGAGTGATTCCCACAAATTTGCCGTATTTTAAAACGATTTCATGCCCAAAAAAGTAGCAAAGATAATAGTTAAAAATAGCTCCAAGCAGGCTTCCAAGTGTACCTGCAAGAAAGGCCAAAATTAAACTCATTTCACCTTTATGTGTCAAATAGCCAGCAGGTATCATCGCTACCTCGCTTGGAAATGGAAAAAACGAGCTTTCTAAAAACATCATGACAAATATGCCAGCATAACCCCAGCTACTTACACTTGCAACTATAAAATCAATAACATCATGTAGCATTTAAATTCCTGAAAAATTTTAAAGTGAGCCATTTTAGCAAAGCATAGCTTAAGCTTATTGGCAAAAAATAAAGAGAGTTTGTAGCTTATAAAACAAGATGAAAGTAGAAACAAAATGGGGCGAAAGCTCGCCCCATTTTTAAAATGCAGGTATAACTTCGCCTTTATAGCGAGTAATGATGAAATTTTTAGTATCAGGGCTAAGTACCGCATCAACTAAAGCTTTGATTTTAGGGTTATTTTCGTTGCCAGCCTTTGTGACGATGATATTAGCGTAAGGACTGTTGGCATCCTCAAGCAAAAGTGCGTCTTTTGCCACGCTCATGCCAAGATCAAGGACGAAATTTGTACTAATGGCAGCGATATCGACATCATCAAGCGTTCTTGGTATCTGAGCACCCTCAAGCTCTACAAACTGTAAATTTTTAGAATTTTTAGTTATGTCATTTATAGTTGCAACTTTTACGTTTTTATTGATCTCGATAAGACCAGCTTTTTCTAAAATTCTAAGTGCTCTATTGCCATTTGATGGATCATAAGCGATCGCAACTTTTGCACCATCTTTTAACTCTTTTATGTTTTTTATCTTTTTAGAGTAAAAGCCAAGTGGCTCGACGTGCACGTTTGCAACACTTACAAGATGTAAGCCTCTAGCCTTGTTTTGCTCCTCAAGATATGGTAAATGCTGAAAGAAATTTGCGTCCAAACTGCCATCTTCTGTGGCGACATTTGGGATAGAGTAGTCTGAAATTTCAGAGATAACAAGGTCGTAGCCTTTATCTTTTAGCTTTGGCTTTACAAATTCTAAAATTTCAGCGTGTGGTACTGGCGAAACGCCAACAACTATGGTATGGTCCTTGTCGGCTGCGTGAAGGCTTAGAGCAACTAAAGATGCGGTTAAAAGTTTGATAAATTTCATTGTTTTTCCTTTTTTATTTGGTTTAAGCGACGCTAAAAAGGTAAAAGCTTTTACGTCGCTTATTTAAAATTTTAATTAAAACGCTGGAAGAATAGCGCCGTTGTATTTGATCTCGATAAATTTCTTAACTTCTGATGAGTTAATAGCCTTATCAAGAGCCTTTATTTTAGGGCTATTTTCGTTGCCAGACTTTACTACAACATAGTTTACATATGGGCTATTTTTGCTTTCAAGCACAAGTGCGTCTTTTACCGGATTAAGATTAGCATTTAGAGCATAGTTTGTGTTGATAACTGCAATAGTAACGTCATCAAGCGTTCTTGGCACTTGAGCAGTCTCGATCTCTTCAAATTTAAGCTTTTTAGGGTTATCAACTATATCAAGCGGAGTTTTTAGTGGATTATCGTTTAGCTTAATAAGTCCAGCATTTGCAAGGATATCTAAAGCACGGCTTTCATTTGTCGGATCATTTGGGATAGATACGGTCGAACCATCTTTTAGATCTTTGATGTCTTTTATCTTTTTAGAATAAACTCCCATTGGCTCAAGATGAACGCCAACTGTTTTTACAAGATGAGTACCTTTGTTTTTATTAAATTCGTCCAAATATGGAAGGTGCTGAAAGAAATTTGCATCTAAATCGCCATCTTCTGTTGCAAGGTTTGGCGTGGTATAGTCGTTAAATTCTTTGATCTCAAGCGTATAGCCATCTTTTGCCAAAATAGGCTTTACAACCTCTAAAATTTCAGCATGTGGGATAGGTGTAGCACCGACGATTATTGTTTTTGACTTGTCAGCTGCATTTGCACTTACACTAAGACCAAGAGCAACTAAAGAAGAGAGAAGTAGTTTTTTCATTTATTATCCTTTTAAAATTTGCCAAGCACCAAAAAAGGATAAATTTAAGCTAGAGTGTTAAATTTCTTTTTAAGCGCTTAAGCTAGTTCTAAGCACTTAAAAAGAAATTTTGTGCTTAGAGATTAGTCTTTCGACAACGCGTTTTTTAATAGGCGGCACATGTGGCACATATCTGATTTCATCTTTTATCCTTTCAGCTAAAATTAATTCGGGCAATTTTAAGGAAAAAAGCTTAAAATCAGATAAAAACAAAGGCCTATTTTTTAGAAATTTTATATAAGTAGTTACCTAGAACTTGAAAAATTTGAACCATAATGATAAGAATAACCACGGTGTAGAGCATGATATCTGGGCGAAATCTTTGATATCCGTAGTTTATAGCGACAGATCCTAGTCCGCCACCGCCAACCGCACCAGCCATCGCTGAAAAGCCGATATTTACGATAAGTGTTAGCGTAAATGCCGAGATAATACCAGGAAGTGCCTCTACAAACATCACTCTAAAGATGATCTGAAATTTCGAGCTTCCAAAGCTTTGAGCAGCTTCGATGATGCCTTTATCAACCTCTTTTAGGGCATTTTCGATTAGCCTTGCCACAAACGGAGCCGCGCCAATAGTTAGCGGAACGATCGCAGCCGTAGTGCCGATGCTTGTGCCTACGATCATTTTTGTGACAGGAAAGAGCACGATGATTAAAATGATAAACGGAAAGCTTCTAAGCACGTTTATAACGATATCTAGCACAAAATAAAGCTGTTTGTTTGGTTTTAGTCCATCTTTATCTGAAAGTATGAGCAAAACCGCAGGTATGAGGCCTATGGCAAAGGCGAGCAGAGTAGAGACTATGCTCATATATAGTGTCTCGCCGATAGCTGGCAACAGTATCCTAGAAAATACATCTGGAAATTTAGAAAAATCAATACCAAACATCAAGCAACCTCCCATAAAACGCCACTTTGCTTGATGTAGTTAAGCACGTTTTCTTTATCTTTTTCATCTATGTTTATGACAAGCGAGCCAAGAACATTTTCGTTTAGCTTCTCAAGCTTACCCCAGACTATGTTAAAGTCGATATTTAGGCTTCTAGCCATATGCGTGATCACGCTATTTTGGGCCACTTCTTTTGGGAAAAATAGCCTAATATTCGTGCCAGTGCTTGGCAGAATTTCAACCTCGCCTAAAAACTCTTTCATCTTCTCATCTGGCTTTAAAAATAGCTCCTCAATGCTTCCAGAGCCTATGATCTTGCCGCCTTCTAGCAAGATTGCTCGTTTTGCGATCGATTTTACAACCTCCATCTCGTGCGTGACGATGACGACGCTGATATCTAGCTCTTTGTTTATCTTTTCAAGCAGCTCTAAAATTTGATTTGTAGTGTTTGGATCAAGAGCCGAAGTCGCCTCGTCGCTTAGTAAAATTTTAGGATTTAAAGCAAGCGCTCTAGCGATAGCGACACGCTGTTTTTGCCCGCCACTTAGCTCGCTTGGATAGCTTTTTGCCTTGCTTTCAAGACCGACTAAATTTAAAAGCTCTCTCACTCTTTTTTCAGTTTCATCGCTTTTATAACCCCAAAATTTAAGCGGAGTAGCGACGTTTTCAAAGACGTTTTTTCTAGCCATTAATGCAAAATGCTGAAATATCATCCCAACATCTCGCCTTAAATGCCTTTGCTGCATCTCATCTAAATTTTTTATCTCTTGATCAAAGACTTTTAAGCTACCACCTTGATAGCTCTCAAGGCCGTTTATGCATCTTAAAAGCGTTGATTTACCAGCGCCACTATGACCCACGATAGCAAAAATTTCACCCTTTTTAACCTCTAAATTTATATCAAAAAGGATCTGCGTATCACCATAAAATTTACTTAATTTCTCTATTTTTATCACTATTTTTCTCCAAGAGCTTCTAGCTCTTCGCATACTTTTTTAAATTTAGCCTCAGCGCTCTCTAGCGCCTCTTTGTTCGTCTCTATAACCTCTTTTGGTGCGTTTGCTACGAAATTTTGGTTATTTAGCATGCCTGAAAGCTTAGCTATCTCTTTTTCAAGCTTTGTCTTTTGAGACTTGAGCCTTGTGATGATACCGCTCATATCAAGCCCTTCAAGTGGAACAAATGCCTCTAAATTTTCGCTCACATCTCTGATAGAATTTTCTATTTTCTCATCTATAAAGCCGATCTCTTCGCATTTTGCAAGCAGCTTGATATACTCTTTGACCTCGTCAAGATCGATTTTTTCATTAAATTTAACAAAGGCTTTTGCGATCTTTGAGTTGCCAAGATCTATGGTCGCTTTTGCGCGGCGAATAGCCACGATCGCTTCGATAACTAACTCAAATTTCTTCTCAACCTCTAAATTTCGCTCTTTTATCTCTGGATAGCTCATAACCATTATTGATTTTGCATTTTCAAGCTGTGTGCCGCTAAGCTCTTGAAATAGATACTCTGAAAGAAACGGCATGAAAGGATTTAGCAGTTTCATCGCCTCTTTAAATATACTTCCAAGCTCTTTTACGCTCGCTTTGTCAGCCTTGCTAAGCTCGATGCCCCAGTCACAAAACTCATCCCAAAGGAATTTATAAAGTGTGTTTGCAGCGTCATTAAAGCGGTAGGCGTCGATGTTTTCGCGCACCTCTCTCACGCACTCGTTAAAGCGGCTGTTCATATAAATTCCAAGCTTTGTTTGAAGCTTGATATCCTCTAAATTTGCAAATTTGCTCTCATTTAGCATGAGATATTTGTTCGCATTATAAAGCTTGTTAGTGAAATTTCTTACCTGCTTCATCTTGGCGTCGCTTAGCTTGATATCGCGTCCTTGAACAGCTAGAAGTGTTAGCGTAAAGCGCAATATATCGGCGCTATACTCATTGATGCTATCAAGCGGGTCAATGACGTTGCCAAGGCTTTTACTCATCTTTCTACCAAATTCATCTTTTACGAGTGCGTGCAGATAAATGTCGTCAAATGGCAGCTTGCCAAGAGCGTTTTCACCCTGAAACATCATCCTAGCAACCCAGAAAAATAATATATCAAAGCCAGTTATGAGAAGGTTGTTTGGATAAAACTCAGCAAGGTCTCCTTCAAACCATTTTTCATTTTTTAGCTCATTATCATTTCCCCAGCCAAGCGTACTAAATGGCCAAAGACCAGAGCTAAACCACGTATCTAGAACGTCTGGGTCTTGGTGGAAATTTTTACTTTTGCACTTTTTGCACTCGCATGGCTCGTCCTCGTCAGCCCACATGTGACCGCACTCGTCGCAGTAAAATACTGGAATTTGATGTCCCCACCAAAGCTGGCGTGAGATACACCAGTCTCTTAGCTCTCTCATCCACGCGTTAAAGCTGTTTATCCAGTGCGGCGGGTAAAATTTAGCAAGGCCCTCTGAGACCTTTTGTATCGCCTCGTCTGCAATCTCTTTTTTGACAAACCATTGCTTTGAGATGTATGGCTCGACAACGTTTTTGCAGCGGTAGCAGTATCCTACTTGGTTTTCATATTTTTCGATCTTTTCGACATTGCCAAGTTTTTCAAGTTCCGCTACGACGATATCTCTAGCCTCAAGCCTCTCAAGACCTGCGAATTTATCGCACTTGTCGTTTAAAATGCCTTTTTCATCAAATACGGTGATAAACTCAAGATTGTGCCTTTTTCCAACTTCATAGTCGTTTTGATCATGCGCAGGTGTAACCTTAACAAGACCCGTTCCAAACTCCATATCGACGTGCTCATCCGCGATGATCTCAATCTCTCTGTTTATTATAGGTAGCACCACTTTTTTACCTATTAAATTTTTATATCGTTCATCGTTTGGATTTACCATTACGGCGGTGTCACCAAAGTAAGTTTCAGGCCTAGTAGTAGCAACTACAACAAATTCGCTTGGCTTATCTGCAAAGTAGTATCTCAAATGATAAAGCTTGCCTTTGTTTTCCTTGTGCTCGACCTCGATGTCGCTGAGCGCGCCGTCGTGCGTGCACCAGTTTATCATGTAGTTTTTCTGAACGATCAGTCCTTTGTCGTACAAATTTACAAATGCTTTTTTAACAGCTTTTCTTAGGCCCTCATCCATGGTAAATCTCTGGCGTGACCAAGCTGGAGTGATGCCAAGCTTGCGCATCTGATGAACGATCATGCCACCACTTTTTTCTTTCCACTCCAACACTTTTTCTACAAATTTTTCACGTCCAAGCTCTTCTTTTTTGATGCCTTGGGCTAAAAGCTGCTTTTCAACGACATTTTGAGTAGCGATGCCAGCGTGGTCAAGTCCTGGCTGCCAAAGCGTCTTGTAGCCGTCCATCCTCTTGTAACGAGTCATGATGTCTTGGAGCGTGAAGGTTAGGGCGTGTCCGATGTGAAGCGAGCCAGTCACATTTGGAGGTGGCATCATAATGCAAAATTTACGTCCATCTTTTTGGATATCTTTGTTTGCGTCTATCTCGAAGTATCCGCGTTCTTCCCAAATTTTATAAAATTTATCTTCTATCTCTTTTGCATTGTAAAATTCTGCCACTTTTGTATCCTCTTTCGTTTAAAAAATGCTTAATGTTATCTAAAATTTGTTTAAAAAAATCTTTGCAAAAGTTGGGAAATATGGGCTTGGGGCGGTTAAACGCCCCAAAGTTTAAATAGCTATTTTACGGTAAAGCTTCTTTGAGCTAAGTCGTAGTCGTTTTGTCTTTCGTTATACATATTTTCAGTTGTGACCGCACCAAGCGAGCATTTGCCACCAAGTCTTACACGATAAGGTGTGTAAAGCACAGCCTCTCTCTTGTCACTATCTAGTGCATAAAAACTTAAAACGCGATCATCTTTTATGCTTTGATATTCAAGCTCAATGCTATCTTTAAGATTCTTACTAAAACCACTTAAATTTTCATTTATTGGCTCAAAGCAGCTACTTACTATCTCGTTTATTACACCATTTTTAACCATAGCTTTAGAATTTATCACTATTTTTGAATAGACAACATCATTTACTCTTAGGCTGTCAAGACCTAGCTCTTTGCCTTTTTCATCGACAAACGTTCTATAAATATCAAGCTCTTTTGGCTCTATTTTATGTTTAATCTCAAGTGGCACATAAGCATAGCTTAAAATAGTGGCATATAGCTTGTTTTCGCCAAGTGGCGTGATGGTAAAATTTCCATCTTTTGCTGTAAATGATACACTTAAAAGGCCGTCAAATTCTTTGCTTTCGCCATTGTAGCTAAGCTTAAATTTATTATTTTTCTCACCAACATCTTTGCCAAAGTAGGCATTTAGCGCTCTAAGGGTAAATGCACGCTCTTGCGTTGAGCTAAGCTCATTTAAATTTGTGATCAAGAAATTTGCAAGATCATCTGAGTAGTCGTTTTTCTCAAAATATTTTGCGTGCAGATACAAGATAAATGCATTGTCTCTCATCTTTGAGCCAAAGCTAGAATAATCCCTGTTATAATCAGCCGCCTGAGCTTTTTTAATATCTTTTAGCGCCACCTTTGCTTCGTCATTTAAGCCGTTTAGCTTTAGAGCCGCTGCCATTAGATACTTATTAAGTGCGGTCGTATTGTAAGCTTTGTGGTCATAAATTTTATTTAGCACCGATTTATCAGCAACATTTGCGCGGGAGCTTACATAAATAGCATATAGAGCTTCAATGTCTGTGTTTGTATATTTTAAGAGCGAATTTAATGCTCTTTGCTTTACATTTTTATTTAGCTCATATCCAGCCTCTTCAAGATCAAGCAACACATCAGTTGCATAGATCGAAGCAAATGCATTAGTACTACCTAGATCGCTCCAGTAGCCAAAGCTACCATCTGGTTTTTGCATCTTAATTAGCTCACTCATTCCGTTTACAATAAATCTCTTTTGATCATTTTTTTCAAGCTCATCTTTTGGCTTTAAATTTAAAAGCGCAAGCAGTCTTGAGCTCCTTTGCTCCGAACATCCGTAAGGGTACTCGACTAAATTTTTAGAAGCTGCTAATAGCACGCTTGAGACCGAGCTTGACGCATCTATACTAACATTGTGAAAGCCTTTTGGAAGAGAGATCATGCTCTCTTTATCAAAGACGCTACTTTTTGCATAGGTGCTAATCGTATAAGGATTAACTACATCAAGTAAATTTTGAGCTGTTTTTGAGCTATTTTTGTCGCTTATTGTTATATTGTATTCGCCAGCTCCAGCTTCAAGAGCTGAAATTTTAAATGTAAAGGCTTTATTTTCAAGCGGCTTTAAATTTATATTTTCTTTTGTTTTGATGCTTAAATTTTTACTGCTAGCCACTTTTATGGTTAAATTTTTATCCTCATTTGTTGTATTTATAAGCCTTAAGTTCGCATTTAGCTCATCGCCTTTTAGCAGATAAACTAACGCACTTGGTTTAATAATCACATCATCTTTTACTAAAATTTCTTTATTTACCGCATTCATACTATTTTCATTATTTGCCACGACATCTACTCTAATGGCAGAGTTAAAGCCATTTGGCGTTTTAAACTCGTATGAAATTTCACCATTATCGTCAGCTTGAAGGCTTACTAAATTTGCATATGTTTTTACCTTTTTACTATCGACCGGGCTAGCATGTTTTGCCATCTTTGCCTCCATGGCAAGTGCTGCCATATCACCACCAAAGCTTAAAGTTTTGCCCTCAACCTTATAGTTTGTGAGCATATTATAAATGTCATAGTCAAAGACGCCATCTGGTAAAATTTTGTCAAAAAATTTAAGTGGATCAGCTGGCTTTTGTGACGTTATATCAAGCACGCCAACATCTGTGATAAATAAATTCACATAAGCTTTTGGCTTTGTTTTTAGAGAAATTTTTATATTTTCATCGCTTTTTGCCGTATTTGGTGCATCAAGACTTAGATCAAGTATTCTTGATGACTTATCAGCTTTAGCATAAACCTTGCCGTAAGTTCTAAACGGAGTTAATCCACCATCTGTCATGCGGTAGATATTTGCACTCACGTAAAGTCCGCTAAAATCAAAATCAAGTTTAAATTTCACATTTGCTGAGTTGTTTTTTATCTTAACAACCTTGTAAGCTTTCACGCCACCATCTTCAAGTGTAACAAGGGCGATACCCTCTTTTATGGCTGAGCTTATATCAGCACTTAGTTCATCGCCTTTTTTGTAGATATTTTTATTTAGTTTGATTTGAGATTTACTAAGCTCTTTTGTAGGCGCTAGAGTCGAGTAGTTGTAGCCACTTACGTCCATATCAAGGCTTGTGCTTGCTCCACTTACTAGATTTGTAGCGATGATCACATATGAGCCACTTTGTGTAAATTTATAGCTAAACTCGCCATTATCTTTATAAAAATTATCCACATCTTCTAGCGTTTGAAACCACTTTATATACCCATTTGCATCTCTTTGGTATTGCCAAGTAACGCGTTTTATATCAAATTTTAAATTTGATTTTACGGCCTTTTGACTTGACATGTCTACTACAACCGTTTTTATTTTTACATCTTCGTTTGGCTCAGCAAATGTCGTGCTTGCTGCGATACCGACCATATCCTTGTAAGGATAGAGAGTAAAGCTTTTTGTGTCGCTTACATTTTTGCCATCATCATTTACATTGAAATTTATCACGCCTGTTATGATAGAAGAGGCATTTTTAGTGCTAAAGCTAAGATCTATCATTTGGCTTGATTTACCATCTTTTGAAAGAGTGAGATCATTTTCAAAAGATGGATAAGCACTTGGTTTTAGCGTATTATTTTTAAATTTATACTCTTTAAACTCGCTATTTTTATATTCATCATCAAAAAAGCTCACCTGCATGCTGCCATCAAGCTCGCTAGCAGCGCCACCAAAGAGATAGTTACTAGCTAGATTTGCTCTAATAAGCTCATTTGCGAAAAATTTATCTCTCTCAAGCGTTATCTCATTTTTTATCCTATTTGGCATAAAACTCTCAACAAAAAATGGCACATTTGAGATCACTTTGCTTGCGTAAATTACTTGCATATTAAATCTACCGCTTAGATCGCTTAATATCTCTTTTTCAAAATTTACCAAGCCAACGTCATTTGTATTTTTTGAAATTTCAGCACTACTTTTGCCTTGTGGATCGAAAAATTTTATCTTTACAGGCATATTTTTTAAAGGATTAAAATCTCTATCCCTTAGGTAGATTGCACCCTTTAAACTCTCATTTGGTCTTATGATATTTGAAGCAAAATGAACGTATGCATCGATGCTCTCACTGGCATTTTGGCTCATAAATTTCGCTTCATTTAGCGCTTCGTCTTCTTTTAAAATAAGAAAATTTTGCTCTTTTCCAAGAGAGACAACCACTGAGGAGATATCTTTGTAAATATCTTTTTTGTTAAATTTAAAAACGCCTATATCATTTGTTGCGCCAACTACGATCTCTTCGTTTTTCTTGCCATAAATTTTCACATTTGCGTTTGGAAGCATTGTATTTTCGCCAAGACGATTTGCAAATACAAAAATTTCATCCTTGCCAAGCTTTGCATTTACAGCGATATCACTTAGATAGACTACTTTTGAGACGCTCTTATCTTTGCCGTAGTTTAAATTTATCTTATAAACGCCGTCTCCAGCTCCGGCAAAGTCAAGCTTGATTTTATTTAATGAAATTTCGTTTAATGCGCCATCAAGTTTATAGCTTTTGCTTGCCACTTTTGTGCTGAAGTTGCTTAACTCTTCGTTATTGTCATTAAAATTTAAGAAATATCTAAAATTTTGATCGCTTAGCTTTTCAATGCTTACATTTAGCTCAGGCAAATTTGCACTTCTGATACCGATTTCACCGACACTTGAGATATATGGTTCATTATTTATAAAATTTGCAAACGGAGTGAAATTGCCAGCTACTACTTCATAGCTACTTTCTTCTCTTACTACATTTCTATCATCGCCAAAACCGGGTTTAATTGTGATTTCATAACTATTTTGTGGCTTAAAATCGTCACTTGTAATATCAATGTAGTAATAATACTCGCTAAGTTCTGAGTTTTCTTCATAGTTGTCACTATATTTAACGTCACTAATGCTAAAGTTTTTTACGCCTTTAATATTTATAAATTTTTTTAAGTTAATATCGTCATCAAGCCAATTTTTTAGATAAATTCTAAAGCCCAAGATGCCATTATCAAGGCTCACTGGATAAATTTCTGGTATCTCAAGACTCTTTGCATTATCATTTATATTTACGCTTTCTTCGCTTATTTCATCGGCAAAATTTACTATCGTTTCACCTGAAAGCGTCGCGCCAAATTTGCTCTCAAATTTTTCACCAAAATCAAAAACTGGATTGCTTAAATTTTTATCAAGATTAAGCTCAAAGCTATTATTAGAAAGCTCAATTGCTTTAAATTTCGCATCTTTTACAGCAATATTTTTAACAGCTTCAATATTTACTTCATCATTAAATTTAAGTATATATTTGCTGTCGCTTATTTTTTCTATCTTTGTTAGCTCAAATTCTTTCGTGGCAAAACTAGCAGTGCTTCCGTTTTCAAGCTTGCAGCTATAATCCAAACCAGCATGCATATCTTTTGTAAAAAGCAGCAAGCTTTGACTATTAAATCTAACCGTACCATTTAATGCTGGTTGGCACAAAAGTAGCTTTTTATCACTTAGCATACCAACAAAATTTTTATCGACTTTATCTTCTAGCCCAAACTCTACGCTTAGGGGCGATTTTATCTGCGCAGTGCCATTTAGGCTCAAAGCATATAAATTTGTCATTCCCAAAAGTGCTAGAAGTGCTACTTTTTGCCACATTTTATCTCCTTATTTTTATTGTTATTTCACTTTGATTTGAGTTTTGATCAAGGCATTTTATGCTGTGCTCGCCAAGAGTTAGATCAAACTTTTTTTCGCTTGCATTTTCTATCTTAGAAAAGTTCAAATCATCTATTTTTAGGTAAATTTCATCGCCTAAAAACGCGTAGCATTTTACCATAACTTGTGTAATATTTTCATCTGTCACTATCTCTTCACCGTCATACGGATAGGCAAAAGCTGGCTTTTTATCTTTAAAAATTTCAGCACAAGGACTTTTTTGTATCTCATCTTTATCCAAAAGCTCATTTTTAACCAAAAAATCAAGCTCTTCGCCTCTTAAACTTTCGCATTTATCTTTTAAATCTACACCCTTTATCCTATCATCAAGCGCCATTTTTTTGCACTTTTCATAGTTAAAGGCATCAAGGCAGGTTGACAGCTTTTCTATGCCATCTGGCTCACTCATAAATCTTAACTTCTCTTTTTGAGCGATTATCTTAAACATATTAAAAAGACTCTTTGATACGTCATTTAGTCCTGTTAATTTATCGGTTTTACCGGCATTAAAATTTCCAATCCAAATAGCAATTGTGTAATTTTCATCAACGCCTATGGCGTAAAGATCACGTGAGTTTGCGCTTGTGCCAGTTTTAAAAGCAATCTTTGGCGTATTTTGGGCGTACTGCCAAGCATTTTTTAGATACGATCTTGAGGCTTCACTTAGCATTTTAGCAGTCAAATAGGCACTTTGAGGCGAGATGAGAGTTACATTTTTCTCCTCATTTTTGTAGTTTTTGCCAGCAAACTCAAGCGGCCTATAAATGCCGTCATTTGCATAAATAGTATAAAGATGAGCAAGATCAAGCAGGCTCATTTCAGCACTTCCAAGCGTTATAGAAGCTCCATAATACTCTTTATCTTCATCTACTAAATTTACCTTTTCAAGTAGTTCGTAAAGCGAATTGTCTTTTAGTTTTAAGTTTAAATTTATAACCGGAATATTTAGGCTGAAATTTAGAGCATCTTTCGCGCTTACGATACCTAAAAAATCATTACTAAAATTCTTTGGGGCATACTCTTTTATATAAATTTGCGTATCAATTAACTGCGAATTTGGCGTGATAAGCCCGTTATCAAGCGCAAGCGAGTAGATAAAAGGCTTTAGCGTGCTGCCGGTATTTCGCTTCATATTTAGGGCTGAGTTTTTACCGTCACGCGCATGCTCATCATGCGAGCCGATGAAGGCAACAACACTCATTTTTTTATTATCAATGACCACGGCTGCTGCGTTGTTTGCATTTTTAGCCTTTAGCAAAAACATCGTATCTTTTAAAATTTTAAGCATATCTTTTTGTAAATTTAGATCCAAACTCGCCTTTGAAATTTGGTTTTTAAAAGCGACATTTGCATAATCTTCCGCGGTTACGATAGCTTTTGCTCTTACATTTTTAAATGGCTCAGCTTGCGCTCTTTTAAAGGCACTAAGATCGATTAAATTTGCCTTGTAAAGCATCTTTATGACCCTGTTTTTTAGGGCGTTTATGTTTGAAACTCTATCAAGTCTATTTTTATTTGGATTTTTTGGTATTGTGCTTAAAAGTGCGGCCTGAGCGTAGCTAAGCTCATTTAGCTCCTTGCCAAAGTAAAAGAAGCTTGCCGCCTTTGCACCCTCGATATTGCCACCATAAGGGGCTAAATTTAGGTATAAATTTAAAATTTCATCCTTGCTAAAGTGAAGTTCAAGCTGAAATGCTCTAAAAATTTCTCTTATCTTATTTTTATAACTCCTATCACTTGGCTCAAGCATTCTTGCCACTTGCATCGTGATAGTGCTAGCGCCTATGCGGTTATCGCTTCTTAGGTTGTGAAAAAATGCCCTAAAAATGGAGGCAAAATTTACGCCAAAATGGTAGTAAAAATATCTATCTTCAAAGAGAACGACGCATTGTTTTAGCGAGTTTGGGAAGCTTTGCTCGTGAAATCTCCAAATTCCATCGCTACTAAGCTTCATATTTATGATCTCGCCATTTTTATCAAGCAAAATTTTGGCTTCGTCTTTTTTGAGTGCGTCTAAATTTAGTGGATAAATTTGATCAAGTATCAAAAAAATAGCAACCACTAAAGCCAAAAATAGGGCAAGGAATTTTAAAAATTTAAACTTTTTCATCCGCGTGATTATAGCTGTTAAAGTTTAAGTAGCTATAATTAGACCTTTTTAAAAAAGAGGAAACAATGCCCTTATCTAGGTTAAACAAAGAACAATACACCGCCGCAACTGCGCCATTTGGACACAATCTGATCATCGCTTCAGCTGGCACTGGCAAGACTAGCACCATTGTCGCACGCATCGCTCATTTGCTAAATTTAGGCGTAAAACCAGAGAAAATTTTACTTCTAACTTTTACAAACAAAGCAGCAAGCGAAATGATAGAGCGTTTAAATAGGTATTTTGACAAGCAAATCACCTCCAAAATCACCGCAGGCACCTTTCACTCGGTCTCATTTTCGCTTTTAAAAAGCCTTGATAAAGGCGTCACGCTAAAGCAGCCAAGCGAGCTAAAGACGCTTTTAAAAAGTCTTGTTGAAAGGCGTAAATTTTACCATTTAAGCGACGTCAAACCTTACGGCGGAGCCTATCTATACGATCTTTACTCGCTCTTTCAAAACAGCGAGCAAGGCACTACTTTTGGCAAGTGGATAAGCGATAAGAGCGAAGAGCAGGGCGTTTATGCTGAAATTTATGAAGATGTTTTAGAGGAGTTTGAGGTTGAAAAGGCTAAATTTGCCTACGCTGATTTTAACGACCTTCTCATAAAAATGCGCGACGAGCTAAAAAAGGGGGCAAATTTAGCTTATGATGAAATTTTGATCGATGAGTATCAAGACACAAATACTCTTCAAGGCAGCCTCATAGACGCATTTAAGACAAAGAGTCTATTTTGTGTGGGCGATTTTGATCAGAGTATTTACGCATTTAACGGCGCAAATATCGAGATAATAGGCTCATTTAAAGATCGCTTCCCAAACGCAAATATCTACGCTTTAAATGTAAATTACCGCTCAAGCTCAAGCATACTTGCCCTTGCAAATAAGGTGATAAACAACAATCCAAGGCTTTATGAAAAGCACCTCACAGTTAGCCGTGAGGGAAATTTCAAGCCTCCAAGGCTGCTTGTCTATAACGAGCTTTTTGATCAGTATCAAAACATCGCTGATATCATCTCGCTTTCGCCATTTAATAGAGAAAATATCGCCATAATTTTTAGAAATAACTCATCAGCTGATGGCATCGAAGTTGCGCTAAAAGAGCGAGGCATCGGCTCAAAGCGAAAGGGTGGGGTGAGCTTTTTTGAGAGCCGCGAGATCAAGGCACTCATCGACATCATGGGAATTTATGTCAATCCAAAAGATATAATGGCATTTATCCACATCTGCGAATACGCAAAAGGCGTTGGTAGCGCCGTTAGCAAAGAAATTTTTGATGCGCTGCTTAAGCTTGGGCATGGAAATTTGATAAAAGGGATAGTTGAGCCAGATGATAGCGTAAATATCTCATCAAACAAAAGGCGAAACTACCAGCTTGGTCTTTTTGATGA